>SCRC01000101.1 GCA_004297945.1 Candidimonas sp.
ATTACCGGGCTTCGGCACTATTTGGTCGAGGTGACAGGCGAGGCGAATCACGCGGGGGCCTGCCCCATGGATCTGCGGCATGACCCCATGGCGGGCGCGGCCGAGATGATTTCTGGCCTCTTGAACACGGCGCAAAATATGGGCCGGCCGGCCGTGACCACTATCGGGCGCATGCAGGTCGAGCCGAACTATTCAGCCATCATCCCGCACAAGGTCAGCTTTACGATAGATGCGCGCCATCCTGACCCGACGTGTTTGGCCGAGCTTTATTCCAGGCACGAGCAATGGTTGCGTGTCGTCGCTGACCGTCGCGGCTTGCAGTTGCGCTGGACCATACTGGCAGAGCATGCAACCTGCCCGTGCGATACAGACACGGTGCATTTGCTGGAAGCGGCGGCCCTGGAGCAAGGGACGGCCACCATGTTGATGCATAGCGGCGCGGGCCACGATTCCCAGGTCATGGCCCTAATCGCCAAAATTGCGATGATTTTCGTGCAGAGCCGTGGGGGCCGCAGCCACACCCCGGAAGAGTTCACATCGATCGAGCATGCGGTTATGGGTATTAATGTTTTGGCCGCCGGCATGTACCGAATGGCGTATTTGTAGGTGTTCGATGCCAACCATTGCTGAAACCGAAATCGAGTTCACCGCCATTCGTGCACAAGGCGCGGGCGGCCAAAATGTGAACAAGGTCTCGAGCGCGATTCATTTGCGTTTTGACATTCGTGCGTCAAGCCTGCCCGACTATCTAAAAGAACGTTTGCTGGCATTGAACGATCAGCGCATTACGAAAGAGGGCGTGGTGATCATCAAGGCGCAGGTGCACCGCAGCCAGGAGAAAAACAAAGACGACGCGCGCGAGCGCTTGCAGGAATTGGTGGCCAGCATTGCGGTGTTGCCGCGGGTGCGCCGGCCGACCAAGCCTACCCGCAGTTCGCAGCGCAAGCGTGTCGAAACGAAAGTGATGCGCGGCCAGATCAAGTCGACGCGAGGCAAAGTAACCGAATAGGGCGGACCGGGCCGCTGCTATGCCGGGGCCAGCGCTTCCTTCAGATAGCTGACGAAGAGCCGCACCGCGCGTGGCACGTGCGTGCTGTAGGGCCGTATGGCGTAAATGGCGTCGCCAAATACCCCCACTGGCTTCCAGGAGGGGAGCAGATGCGTCAGGCGCGCCGCCTGCACATCTTGCTGAGCGCTGAAGTCGGGCAATAAGGCGATGCCTGCGCCCGCCGACACCAGCTCGCGCAGGGCCTCGCTGTTGTTTGCACAGAAATTGCCCCTTATGGCGACACTACGCCTTTCCTTCTTGCGCTGGTTCGATTCAAAAACCCATGTATGCTTGGCTGACGAGCGCAGATAGGTCAGGCAATTATGGCTGCTTAGCTCCTCTGGGCTGCCGGGTGTGCCATTTTTTTTCAGATACGCTGGCGTGGCCACCAGCAAGGTTTTGGACGGACGTAATAGCCAGGCGACATGCGTTTCAGGCACGTTGCTGGTGTGGCGTATGGCCAGGTCGAAACCCTCTTGAGTGAGCGAGCTTAAATGATCGGAGAGTTCGATTTCGATGCGTATCTGTGGGTAAGACTTTAAGAATTTCGCGATTAAAGGAATGATTTTCTGCCGCCCCAGCGCCATGGCTGCAGTGACGCGCACCACTCCGCTTGGGACATCGGCCAACTCTTTGATGCCCGCGAATCCCTGTTCGATCGCGTCAAAACTGTGTTGCGTATTATTCACCAGCGCCATGCCGGGTTCGGTTAAACGCACACTGCGCGTGGTGCGGCGTACCAGCGCGACGCCGGCCAGTTGCTCAAGCTCGGCAATGCGCAGGCTGACAGCGCCTTTGCTTACGCCCAGGCGCCTTGCCGCAGCGGTGTAGCTGCCAGCGGTAGAAAGCATGTTGAGCCAATAAATATGTGACCACGCCAGCTCGCTCTTGTGTTCTTTCATGATGATATTGTCTATTAATTTAAACAATGAATTAAAAATTATAGCCTTGCCCGTGCCTATTGCGACGCCTATACTGGGCTTCTTGATTCACTTCATCGGGAAAAAGCATGAGCGCTGCAAAGGTCTACGACGATCAAAATGATGTGTTGAATTTCATTAACGGCAAGCCTGTAAAGGGCAACGGCCGTAAGCAGGATGTATTCAACCCCTCGCGCGGTGCGGTGGCCCGCCAGTTGGTGTTGTCGTCCATCGAGGACGTTAATGCGGCCGTAGCCGCCGCCAAATCGGCGGCGCCGGCTTGGGCCAATACGCCGCCGGTACGTCGCGCGCGCATCATGAATAAATTCTTGAACCTGATGAACGAGCATACTGATATGCTGGCCGCCATGATTACCGCCGAGCATGGAAAAGTGTTTACCGATGCCCAGGGCGAAGTAGCCCGCGGCATCGATATTATCGAATTTGCATGTGGCATTCCTCAATTGCTAAAGGGCGATTACACCGAGCAAGTCGCCAATGGCATTGACAACTGGACCATGCGCCAACCCCTGGGTGTGGTGGCCGGGATTACGCCGTTCAATTTTCCGTGCATGGTGCCTTGCTGGATGTTTCCGGTGGCCATTGCCGCCGGAAATACGTTTATTCTCAAACCCAGCGAACGCGACCCCAGCCCTTCTCTTTACATTGCCAAACTGTTGAAAGAGGCTGGCCTGCCCGATGGCGTGTTCAATGTGGTTCAGGGCGACAAGGGCGCGGTGGATGCCCTGATCGAACACCCTGATGTGGCCGCAATCAGTTTTGTAGGGTCGACGCCCATTGCCCAATATGTGCACGAGCGCGGCGCTCATTTTGGCAAGCGCGTGCAGGCCTTGGGAGGCGCGAAGAACCACATGGTGATCATGCCCGATGCCGATATCCCGCGTGTCGTCGACGCGCTGGTCGGTGCTGCGTACGGTTCGGCAGGCGAGCGTTGCATGGCTATTTCGGTAGCGGTATTAGTGGGCAATGTGGGGCAAAAAATAATGCCTATGCTTGAAGAGCGCGCCCGCAACTTGAAAATCAACGATGGCATGAACCTGGATGCGGAAATGGGCCCGGTGGTGACTCAACAGGCCAAGCAGCGCATCGAAAACTATATTGAAATTGGCGTGAAAGAGGGTGCGACGCTGCGCGTGGATGGGCGAGGCCACAAAGTGGAAGGCCACGAAAATGGCTTCTATGTGGGCGGCACGCTGTTTGACAACGTAACGCCGGACATGACTATTTATAAAGAAGAAATTTTCGGGCCCGTCCTGGCATGTGTCCATGTGCAAGACTTCGGCCAGGCCGTCGATTTGATCAATAACAATGAGTTTGGCAACGGCGTTTCATGCTTCACCAGCGATGGTCATGTTGCACGTGAATTTGCGCATCGCATCCAGGTGGGCATGGTCGGCATCAACGTGCCTATTCCCGTTCCCATGTCCTGGCACGGCTTTGGCGGCTGGAAACGCAGCCTGTTTGGCGACACGCATGCGTTCGGCGAAGAGGGCGTGCGCTTCTACACCAAGCAAAAATCGGTCATGCAGCGTTGGCCCGAAAATATCAGCAAAGGCAACGAATTTGTAATGCCTACCGTGTAGGAGGGCGAATCGGCGGCTCGGTAGATTTGCCGCTACAAATGCGCAATCCTAACTGATGTAGTGGCACTAGCTGATGTAGCACTAGCTGATGTAGTGGCAGCCCTTGTGGCTGCCATTTTACTTATCAGCTAATGGTAAACCCTATTTTGAAAATAATTTTTCTTGATATATTATTCATGTAAATATTATTTCAAGGCAATTGGGCCCATTTTCATCATGGCTATAAAGTCACCGAGTATTGCTGAACGGGTTGAAAAGACCTCGGCAACCATGAGCCGCACGCAAAAGCGCATGGCTGATTACGTGTTGTCGCATCAGTTCAAGGTCGCCACGATGACGATTGATGAGTTCGCCAAAGAGACCAAGGCGTCAATAGCCACCGCAAACCGGTTCGCCAGGCATTTGAACTTTGATGGCTACCCGCATTTTCGATCGGCGCTGGCCCGAGGGTTTCATGCGGCCCTGGCTCCTATTGAGAAGCTGCGATCCGAGCTGGCCAACCCTACCAGTGTTGCCGAGGTATTTACGGCGTCGCTGCAGGAAGACATCCACAACTTTCAGGAGACACAGGCGAGCCTTAATGGGAAAGCCTGTGAGCGTGCGGTAGATCTTATCTTGGCGGCTGACAGGATATTTACAGTGGGGTTTGGCGGCAGCGGCTTCTTGGCGGCTTTGTTGCAGCGCGGGTTGTGCACCTCTTGCGATTATGTCGAGTGTCTGGCTGGCGCGGGAGGGGCGTCTCACGCGGCGCGTCGCATGTCCAGGCTAACGAAGAAGGATTTGGTTATTGCCATTATTTTTCCCCGCTATCTGGCCGATACCGTAGCCTTGGCTCGTGCAGCAAGGGCCGCGGGAGCTTCTTTGCTTTTGCTGACAGACAGGCCCACTTCCCCCTTGGCGCCAGACGCCACCGTGGCCTTGTACGCAAGTAGCGAACGTCACTTTAGTGCGACTTCGGAGACCGCCGCTTTGGGGCTCATAGAAGCATTGTGCGCGGCTACCGCCTATAAGGCGAAAGATTCATTGCAATCGGCGGCCGGGCTGGCCGTGTCGGTCATGCCTTGGCTAGTATTTGAAGGAGATTCTGATGATTAAACCGGTGGTCGCCATACATGGTGGCGCAGGCGCGATGTCGCGTGAGGCCATGTCCGTCGACGCGGAGCGGGAATATCGCGATGCGTTGAGCCATGTTTTGCTGAACGCTCAAGCTGTCTTGACCAAAGGCGGCAGTGCACTTGACTGTGTTGTACGAGCTGTCAGCCTGCTCGAAGACTGCCCCTTGTTCAATGCGGGAAAGGGGGCTGTGTTCACCAGTGCAGGAACCCATGAGTTGGACGCGTCCATCATGGATGGCGCCACGTTGAACAGTGGTGCGGTTGCCAACGTAGCCCATGTCAAGCATCCGGTGCTGGCTGCGCTGGCCGTCCTGAAGCACAGTAAACATGTGTTCTTTGTTGCAAAGGGTGCCGAAGAGTTTGCCCAGGCGCAAGGCCTGGAGATGGTTGCCAACGATTACTTCTCTACGCCTCAAAGAAAAGAACAGTGGTTGCGTGTCGTCAACGATTTTCCAGGCCAGGCCATTCTGGATCACGACGCGGCGCTCGCGGTAGCCGAACAGGCCCCATTGGATCCCGACCGAAAGTTCGGCACGGTAGGCGCTGTGGCCGTGGATGCAAACGGGAACCTTGCAGCCGCGACATCAACGGGTGGCATTACGAATAAACAGACTGGTCGAGTCGGCGATGCGCCTCTTATTGGCGCTGGCTGTTATGCGGCCAACCGGACGGCAGCCGTTTCAACGACAGGCACCGGCGAAATGTTTATTCGCATGGTTGCCGCCTACGATGTGGCCGCTCTGATGGAATATGCCGGGTTAAGCCTCGAGCAGGCGGCGCATAAGGTAGTGCATGAGAAGCTGCCCATCATTCAGGGGCAGGGGGGCTTGATCGCGGTAGACGCCATGGGTAATGTGACGATGCCTTTCAATACGGAAGGCATGTATCGCGGCTATGCCAAACAAGGTGAAGTGCCGTTTGTGGCTATTTACCGCTAGGAATCAGGCCAATGGCTATGACTGACACCGTCGATCACGCGCAGCCCGGCAGTATCTGTTTTCCCGAACAGAGGGTGCTGCAGGTTAAGGATTTGAGCGTCGATTTTGTTTCACACGGGCAGACGGTTCAGGCCGTCAATAAATTGTCCTTTCATGTCGATTTGGGCGAGACACTGGCTATTGTCGGCGAGTCGGGTTCGGGGAAGTCGGTGACCTCTCTGGCCTTGATGCGTTTGGTCGAGTATGGCGGTGGAAAAATTGCAAGCGGCGACCTATGGCTGCGTAGGCGTAATGGCACCCTTTTGGATGTGGCGCGCGCCAATGCCGCCACCTTAAGATCCGTGCGTGGCGCCGATGTCGCCATGATCTTCCAGGAGCCTATGACTTCTCTGAATCCTGTTTTTACGGTGGGAGAACAGATTGCGGAACCCATACGCCTGCATCAGGGCAAGTCATCTGGCGCAGCCAACGCCGAAGCCTTGCGCATGCTCGAACGGGTGCGAATTCCCGAGGCCCGTTCCGTAATGCAACGACATCCGCATCAGCTGTCGGGCGGGATGCGTCAGCGCGTCATGATCGCGATGGCCCTGGCATGCAAGCCCGCGCTACTGATTGCCGATGAGCCCACTACGGCTCTGGATGTCACCATTCAGGCGCAGATATTGCAATTGATACGCGAACTTCAGCAAGAGATGCGCATGGGGGTGATATTTATCACTCATGACATGGGTGTGGTGGCTGAGGTGGCCGATCGTGTTTTGGTTATGTATCGAGGTGCGAAGGTGGAGGAGGGTACTTCAGAGCATATCTTTCATTCGCCAGGCCACCCCTATACCCAGGCCCTGCTGGCGGCGGTGCCGCGATTGGGAGCGATGAACGGAACAGACAGTCCCGCCGCATTCCCCTTGTTGACCGCAGAGCAGAAGGCGTCATCGGCCGATATCGTGCCGCCGCCTGCAGACGCAGCAATTGAACGGCCTGTTGCGTCTGAGCCCATCTTGTCGGTTCAAGGGCTGGTGACCCGGTTCGATGTGCGTGGCGGTATTTTCGGCCGCGTCAAGCGTCGCGTCCATGCCGTCGAACAGGTCAGCTTCGATTTATATCCAGCCCAAACGCTGGCGTTGGTGGGCGAATCGGGCTGCGGGAAATCGACCACTGGACGATCGTTGTTGCGTCTGGTCGAAACGCAGCAGGGCTCAATCACGTTTGACGGCCGCCAAATCAGTCATTTGGCTGGCCCTGAGCTACAGGCCTTGCGGCGCAATATCCAGTTTATTTTCCAGGATCCGTTTGCATCGCTGGATCCTCGCGTGACGGTTGGGTTCTCCATTATGGAGCCTCTGCTCATTCATAAGGTGGCCAGTCCCGCTCAGGCACAGGTTCGCGTCGAGCAGTTATTGGAACGTGTCGGCCTGCCGCCGGAAATGGCGCATCGTTATCCGCATGAATTCTCGGGCGGGCAGCGTCAGCGCATTTGTATTGCGCGTGCCTTGGCGCTTAATCCGAAGGTGGTCATTGCCGATGAATCGGTTTCGGCTCTGGATGTATCCATACAGGCCCAGATCGTGAATCTGATGTTGGAGCTTCAGCAGGAATTGCAGGTGGCGTTCCTGTTCATTTCGCATGACATGGCGGTGGTGGAGCGCATTAGCCACCGCGTGGCCGTCATGTATATGGGGCAAATCGTTGAGATAGGGCCGCGTCGGGCCATTTTCGAGAGTCCTCAGCATGCTTATACAAAAAAGCTTATGGCTGCGGTGCCGGTGGCAGACCCGCAGCGCCGCCATAGGGCGCATACGCTTTTATCGGGCGAAATTCCAAGCCCGATCAGACGGGTGGGCGATGAGCCCATAGTGATGCCGCTGGTACAGTGCGGGCCCGACCATTTTGTGGCCCGCCATGCAGTAGGTTGAAGCAGTTGAAAGTACGAAGAAGGTTCTTTTTTTCTATTTATTTATAGTTCCAGGAGGAGCAACAATGTTAAAAAAATTCAAGCTGACTAGCCTGATCGCGGCGGCAGCGCTGGCGTTCGGTGTCTTCAATGCGCCAGTTGCACTAGCGTCCAAAGACGTAACGGTAGCGGTGCCTATTACCATTGATTCCCTAGACCCTTACAACACCAATAGCACATTAAGCATGGCGGTGGGCAAGGCCTATTACGAAGGTCTGTTTGCTTTTGACAAAGATTTGAAGATCGTCAATTTGCTGGCTACCGGCTATCACGTCAGCGCTGACGGGATGACCTACACGATCAAATTAAAGCATGGCGTCAAGTTTCAGGATGGCACGGACTTCAATGCCGATGCCGTGAAAGCCAATCTGGACAGGGTGATGAATAAGGCTAATCATTTGGCTCGGTTTAGCCAGTTTAATCGTATCAAAACGGTTGAGCCGCTTGACCCTTACACGGTCAAGATTACCTTGACCGAGCCCTTTTCACCGTTTATCAATTCGCTGGCGCATCCTTCGGCGATGATGATTTCCCCAGCGGCGCTAAAAAAATACGGCAAAGACATCGCTTTTCACCCGGTAGGCACGGGTCCATTCGAATTTGTGGAATGGAAGCCATCCGAATATCTAAAGGTGAAAAAATTCGACGGCTATTGGGATAAGACATTACCGAAAATAGATACCCTGACCTTCCGCACCGTAACCGATAACAATACGCGCGCGGCAGTGGTCCAGACGGGCGAAGCGCAGTTTGTTTATCCTGTGCCGTATGAGCAGGCTGGAATCCTGAAGAAGAACCCCAAATTGGATGTGGTGGTCAGCCCATCGATTTCAGTGAAGTACGTGACCTTCAATGTGCTGGAAAAGCCGTTCGATCAGTTGAAGGTGCGTGAGGCCATTAATTATGCCATTAACAAGAAAGCACTGATCAAGGTGGCGTTTGGCGGTTACGGAGAGACCATGGACGGAGTGGTTCCAACAAGCGTCGATTATGGCGTGAAAATGAAGCCGTGGCCTTATGATCCCGCCAAGGCTAAAGAGTTGCTGAAAGAGGCCGGCTATCCTAACGGTTTTACGAGTACGCTGTGGTCGGCCTATAACGATGGGACATCCGTGAAGGTCGTGCAGTTCTTGCAGCAGCAACTGGCGCAGGTTGGAATCAAGGTGTCGCTACAGGTGCTGGAATCCGGTCAGCGTGTGCAACAGGTTCAGCAGGTGCAAAGCCCGAAAGAGGCTAAAGTGCGCATGCTTTATCAGGGCTGGTCGTCTTCGACCGGCGAGGCCGATTGGGCCTTGCGGCCTTTGCTCGATTCCCACTCGTGGCCCCCGGTGTTGAACAACACAGCTTATTATAAAAACGCCAAGGTCGATGAGGATATTGCCAAGGCGTTGGTTATCACCGACCGGACTAAAAAGGCGGCTATCTACAAGGATGCTCAAGAGCAGGTCTGGAAGGATGCGCCCTGGGCATTTCTGGCGGTGCCCAGCAATATTTCGGCTAAAAGCAAGAAGCTCAGCGGCATGTACACCATGCCTGACGGCAACTTCTATTTTCGGAATATTGATCTGAAGCAGTAAATAAACCTTGATACGTGTACGGGAGAGTTTTCTCCCGTATACAGGATCCGAGATGTTCACTTATATTGTTAAACGAATTTTGGGCATGCTTCCAACCCTGGTGTTGGTGGTATTGGCCGTATTTTTATTTGTGCGCACGCTCCCGGGCGACCCCGCTCGATTGGCCGCCGGGCAAGACGCCGATCAGGAAACCGTTAATCTGGTGCGCCAGGAGCTTGGGCTTGATAAATCTCTGCCGGTTCAACTGACCCGCTACGTGGTGGATTTGCTGCATGGCAATCTGGGCACGTCGCTGCGCACGAAACGCCCGGTTGCGACCGTAATTGCCGAGCGTTTCATGCCGACGATGTGGCTGACGCTAATCAGCATGGTCTGGTCGGTCATTTTTGGCATGGTGATCGGGATTGTATCTTCGGTATGGCGCAATCGCTGGCCGGATCGCTTATGCATGACCCTGGCCGTATCGGGAATTTCATTCCCGGCCTTCGCCCTTGGCATGGTGCTGATACAGATTTTTTCGGTGCAATTGGGCTGGCTGCCTACCGTCGGTGCATCCAGCCCCAGCCATTACATTCTGCCCTCCATCACGCTGGGGGCGGCCGTGGCTTCAGTGATGGCCCGATTCACCCGGGCTTCATTTATTGAAGTCATGCAAGAAGATTACGTGCGCACGGCTCGCGCCAAAGGGGTGTCCGAATTGCTGGTCGTGGTCAAGCACACCTTGCGCAATGCCATGATTCCGGTAGTGACCATGATGGGCCTGCAATTCGGGTTTCTGCTGGGCGGGTCGATTGTGGTCGAGGTTGTGTTTAGCTGGCCTGGCATGGGCAGCCTCTTGATCGACGCGGTCACCGCGCGCGACTATCCCGTCATACAAGGTCTGGTCTTGTTGTTTTCCTTTGAGTTCATTGTGATTAATCTGGTGGTCGATGTGTTGTACGGCGCGATTAACCCCGGCATTCGATATAAGTAAGGTATTAATGGACACCGTTGCTCAAAAAGATGTCATGGCGCACGCCCAAACGACAGGCGTGCGATTATCGAATACGGTTAGGACGCCGTGGTCCGAATTTTTGCGCAAGTTTCGCAAGCAGAAACTTGCCGTAGCGGCGGCATTATTCCTGGTGTTTTTAGTCGTTATCGCTATTATTGCGCCTTGGATAGTGCCTTACGACGCCGAGAATTTTTTCGATTACGACTATCTGAACGCCGGACCATCGTTGCTGCATTGGCTGGGCGTCGATTCGCTGGGGCGTGATATATACAGTCGTATTTTAATGGGAGCCCGGATTTCACTGGCTGCCGGCTTTCTGTCCGTCGCCCTCGGAGGGGTTGTCGGTACCTTCCTGGGGTTGATGGCGGGCTACTACGAAGGCTGGTGGGAGCGGATTACCATGCGGATATCCGATGTATTGCTGGCCTTTCCGGGTATTCTTTTGGCGATTGGCGTGGTCGCTGCGATGGGTTCGGGCATGGTCAATGTCATAGTCGCCGTGGCGGTATTCAGCGTACCGGCATTTGCCCGCCTGGTTCGCGGCAATACCTTATCGATAAAACACATGACCTATGTGGAAGCAGTGCGCAGTGTAGGCGCATCCGATTGGACCATTATTTTCCGGCATATCTTGCCTGGCACGATTTCGCCCATTGTGGTGTACGGCACCATGCGCGTGGGAACCTCGATTATCACGGCGGCGAGCCTGTCGTTTTTGGGTTTGGGTGCGCAGCCGCCCACGCCCGAGTGGGGCGCCATGCTAAACGAGGCGCGATCCGATATGGTGCTGGCGCCGCATGTGGCGATTTTCCCGGCGCTGGCTATATTCGTAACGGTGCTGGCGTTTAACCTGCTGGGAGATGGCTTGCGCGATGCGCTTGATCCCAAGCTGGATACGAAATAAGCACCGGTAATGACTGATATAAAAGGAAGTGCTCCTCGCATCGGAGTATTGCAGGCAGGGCCTCTGAACTTGATCTCGGATGTTCCGGGCGTTACGGTGGGCCATGTGACGCACGCCAATGCGCAAATACAAACGGGCGTGACGGTATTGCGACCTCATGCGGGCGACTTGTTTCAGGACAAGGTTCCGGCAGCGGCTACTGTATTGAACGGTTTTGCCAAAAGCGTAGGGTTGCTGCAACTCGATGAATTGGGCGTGCTTGAAACCCCAATTGCATTGACCAACACATTTAGTGTCGCGATGGTGGCGCAGGGTCAGGTTCGTCAGGCGATCGCCATCAATCCGGAAATTGGCCGTTTGCTGGCGACGGTCAACCCGCTGGTGTTCGAGTGCAACGATGGCTACCTCAACGATATTCAGGCGATGGCGCTGACCGAGCATGATTATCTGGCAGCGTTTGATTCTGCGCAGCAGCGCTTTGAGCAAGGCGCTATCGGGGCGGGGCGGGGCATGTCGTGCTTTCAGCTGAAAGGGGGTATAGGCTCGGCTTCACGGCAAACACCCGGCGCCGATCCTTATACGGTAGGCGCGTTGGTGCTTGCCAACTTTGGCAAATTGCCCATGTTGACGGTCGGCGGCCATTTGATCGGGCCGCGCTTGCAGGCAAAGATTCGCGACTACGACGATTCTGCCGAAAAGGGTTCCATTATTATCCTGGTCGCGACGGACGCAGCGCTGGACTCGCGGCAGCTGCGCCGCTTGTCTTTGCGTGCTGGCGTCGGTTTGAGCCGGACAGGATCGGTATTTGGGCACGGAAGCGGCGATGTTGCACTGGCCTTTTCGACGGCGTACACCATTCCGCATTTGCCTGTGCGCAAGATGCCCTGCGTGGCGTTATTACACGATGCGCTTTTGGATCCTTTGTTTCAGGCATGTGCCGAGGCCGTGGAGCAAGCCATCGTGAACGCATTATGGAGTGCCGAGTCGACCGGAGGACGAAACGGGCATTGGCGTACGAGTATTGCAGACCTGATACCGGATTGGCAGCAATGGTTGAACACGACAGGGGATTAGCGTGAGAATTTTAATTTCAGTGGATATTGAAGGTGTTGCCGGAGTCTTTCATGCCGAGCAGACCCGTCCGGGCAACCCGGAGTACGAGCGAGCCCGACTGTGGATGACGCAAGAAGCGAACGCGGCGGTTGAGGGGGCGTTTGATGGCGGCGCCACTGAAGTTCTGGTCAACGACTCGCATGGAAATTTTCGAAATCTTTTGCTTGATCATCTGGACCGAAGAGCCCGCTATATACAGGGCAAGCCACGGTATTTGGGCATGATGGCTGGGCTGGAATACGATTGCGATGCTGTCTTTATGGTTGGCTTCCATTCCCGGGCGCAGGGCCGGGGCGTATTGGCCCATACAATCAGCAGTTTTGCATTTTCCCGTGTCGTATTAAACAGCCTTGAACTGGGTGAGCCGGGTTTATATGCAGCCTTGGCTGGCGAGCGTGGTGTCCCTATCGTGCTGGGTACTGGCGATAATGTTTTTATCAAAGAAAATACAGACCTTCTATCCAGCGTCATATGGGTGGAAACCAAACAGGCTTGCGGCCTGAATAGTGCCTGCACCCTGACGCCGCTTGCGTCCCAGGCAGCCATACGCAGTGCCGCTGAACAAGCGATATCGCGAGTTGCCCAGTCAAAACCCTTTATCATCGCCGCCCCCATTGATTGTGTGCTGACCACGACAACCAGTGGCATGGCAGATTTATTTTGCCAGTGGCCAACGCTAGAGCGTATTGACGGGGTAACGGTAAGGTTTCATGCCGATACGGTTGAGTCGGCGGTTCGGATCCTCAACTGTTTGTCGGCCATGTCGGCGATGTTGCGTTAGGGGCGCGATACGCATTCAGGCTTTGGGTAAATTCACGTGCACGGATTGGGCGGCAAGCAAGGCGGCCAGGCTTGCCGATGGCACGCTGATCATATAGCCCCGGCGCCCGCCATTGAGGTAGATGACGGGATAGTCCAGCAGGCTGGCTTCTACCCAGACGGGCATCTTCTTGCGTGTCCCAAAGGGCGATGTGCCTCCTACCTGGTAGCCCGAATGCTTTTGCGCGACGTCGGGCGCGCAGGGGGCAACTTTTTTGGCGCCGATCTGGCGTGCCAGATTTTTAGTAGACACTTCGCAATCGCCATGCATCAGTACGATCAGGGGATGGGTGTGTTCATCTTCCATGATGAGTGTTTTGGCGACCAGGTGGGGGTCTACACCGAGTTGCCGCGCCGCTTCGGCGGCGCCACCATGGTCGAGGTACTCGTAGGGATACTCGTCAAAAGCAATTTTGTGCTGTTTTAAAAATTGCGTGGCAGGGGTTTCGGAAACGTGTCTTGGCTTGTTCATGGCGGGTCAGCGCGTTTTAGGCGCGCGGGTGGTGTTTGGCGTGCAAGGACTTGAGGCGTTCGCGTGCAACATGAGTATAAATCTGTGTAGTTGAAATATCAGCATGCCCCAATAGCATTTGAACCACTCGCAAATCGGCGCCGTGGTTAAGCAGGTGCGTGGCGAATGCATGGCGTAAAACGTGAGGGGACAATGGCGTGTGTATATCGGCCTGTAGTGCGTATTTCTTGACGATCAGCCAGAATGACTGGCGTGTCATGGCCGCAGCCCGAGCGGTTACGAAGATGGCATCGCAGCGGCGCGATTCAAGCAGGGTGGGGCGGGCATGAGCCAGATACTGTTCGATCCAATAAGCCGCTTCGGCCCCCATGGGGACCAGGCGGTCCTTGCCTCCCTTGCCCATGACGACGCGCACCACGCCTTCATTCAGACTGACGTCAAGCAGGCTCAGGTTAACCAGCTCTGATACGCGCAGGCCGGTGGCGTAAAGGGTTTCCAGCATGGCCCGATCCCGCAGGCCCAGGTCGCTGCGCTCGTTGGGCGCTCGCAGCAATTGTTCGACTTGATCTTCGGACAAGGTTTTCGGAAAGCGGGCCACACGCTTGGCGGCGCGCAGGGTCAGACACGGGTCGTTGATGACGTGGCCCTGGCGCATTGCCCATAGGTAATAGCGCTTTAACGCTGCCAGGCGCCGGTTCGAGGTGCTGGCCTTGGTTGTGGCGTGGCGGGCTGCAAACCATTCCTGAATGTCAGCGGCCTGTGCCGCGTCCAGTTCGGTGTTTCCGCGGCTCGCCAGCCATTGCGTAAACGCGGTGAGATCGCGACGGTAGGCGGCCAGGGTATTCTCGGCCAACCCGTCTTCCAGCCAGACGGCATCTATAAACGAATCGATCGAGGCGGGTGGCGAGAATGTCAAAGGGGCTTCCGTGGGCGATCAGCGTACCGGGCGTCGCAAGTCAATTCTAAACGGTTTGGGTTGACTACCGTTATATACCAGTATATATTTCGGTTCAGGCTAGATGGCACCCACAAGGGGTGCCACTACGGGTTCAAGCTGATGGCGCCCACAAGGGGTGCCACTACACATAACAGTGCCACTGCGTAACGTTTTGGCCGGCTTTTGTAGCGGCACCCCTTGTGGGTGCCATCTGGCCAAATAAAAAGGAGTACGCAGTGAAAGGACGGCTAACAGCAGTATTTATGGCTTTTACGGTTTTCGGATGCGTGTCCACTGTGTCCGCCGGCCAGGTGGTGGTGTCTGCGGCAGCGAGCCTGACCAACGCCTTTAAGGCGGTGGCCGTGGCATTTGAGTCGGGTCATCACGGCGTTCAGATACTGCCGACTTTTGGCGCTTCGGACGTCGTTCTGCAACAAATCATCAACGGTGCACCGGCCGATGTGTTTGCTTCGGCCGACCAGAAGGCGATGGATAAGGCCGTTGCGGCTAAAGTGATCGAGCCGACCACGCGTCGGAATTTCGCGCGCAATGAAGTGGTCCTGATTGTCCCGGCAGACAGCAAGCTGGGTTTGCGATCAGCCGACGATTTAAAGCGTGCCGACGTCAAGCGCATCACCTATGGCAATCCGGCATCGGTGCCGGTGGGCCGCTACACCATGGCATCGCTGAAAAAAGCCGGCTTGTGGGCGCCCTTGCAGGCCAAATCGATACTGGCACAAAATGTGCGCCAAGCGCTGGATTATGTCGCACGCGACGAAGTGGATGCGGGCTTTGTGTTCGCTACGGATGCTGCCATTATGCCCACTACTGTAAAAGTGGTGCAGCGCATGGCATCGCCGCAGCCGGTGTTGTATCCAATTGCTTTGACTGTGCACGGGCAGCACAACCAGGATGCCCGGGCATTCATAAAATTCGTGCTCTCGCCGCAAGGCCAGGCGATTTTGGCGCGGTATGGGTTCACGCAGCCTTGATACACGAACTTAGCGTTCCCTTGTTTTTGTCGCTGAAGGTTGCCGCTTGGGCAACCTTGTTTGCGATGCTGCTGGGCGTCGGCCTGGCATTTGGTTTGTCGCGGTGGCGCTCCACCTGGTGCGATTTGGCGGATTCGATACTGACGCTGCCCTTGGTATTGCCGCCTACCGTGATGGGCTATTACCTGTTGGTTCTGTTCGGTCGCCGCGGCTGGCTGGGGGAATTTCTGGCCAGATGGGGAATTGATCTGGTGTTTACCTGGCAGGGCGCCGTGATGGCGGCAACGGTTGTTGCGTTTCCACTAGTTTTGAAGTCGGCCCGGGCTGCGTTCGAAGAGGTCGATCCACAGTTGGAAAACGCGGCGCGTGTTCTGGGCATCAGTGACGCAGCGTTGTTTTTCAGGGTGGTGCTGCCCCTGGCTTCGCGTGGAATATTTGCCGGTGTTTTGTTGGCGTTTGCCCGCGCTCTTGGCGAATTCGGCGCGACACTGATGATAGCCGGCAGCATACCCGGGCGAACGCAGACCTTGTCGATTGCCATCTACGAAGCGGTTCAGGCGGGTGACGACGGCCTGGCTACGTTGCTGGTGTTGGTCGTTTCACTTACCTGCATTGTCGTGCTGTGGACCGCGAGTCGACTAGTGCCTGCCCACGCACGCAATACAGTGGGCGTGCGAGGGCTGCGATGAAAATCGAACTATGCGTTCGGCGCCGCATTGTCTCGCATGATCGCGAGTTTGTCCTTGATGTGGCGTTCCAAACCGATACGCGCCGAGTGGCGTTATTTGGACCATCGGGCGCGGGCAAGACGCTGACTGTTCAGGCGATTGCGGGCCTGATGCGGCCCGACCAGGGGCGCATCGTCATCAATGGCCGGATATTGTTCGACTCTGAAAAGCAAATATGTCTGGCGCCCGCTGCACGCAAGGTCGCGTATCTGTTTCAGGACTATGGATTGTTCCCGCATTTGACGGTCTTGCAGAATATTTGTTTTGGTTTGGAAAAGGGCTGGCGCAATCCCGGACGCCACACTATTCCCGATGCGGCGCGGCTCTGGATTGACATGTTCGAACTGGGGGCTATTGTTAACAGCCATCCTGCGCAAATATCTGGCGGCCAGAAGCAGCGCGTTGCGCTGGCGCGTGCGCTGGTCGTTCAGCCCGATATGTTGCTGCTCGATGAGCCGTTGGCTGCGCTGGATGCCACGTTGCGAAAGAAATTGCGTATGGAACTGGCCGCCTTGCAGCAACGGCTGGAAATTCCCATGATCATCATTACCCATGATCCGGCCGACGTGCTGGAACTGGCCGACCAGGTTTACGAAATCCGCGACGGAACGATTACCGGGTCGACCAGCCCCGGCGAGCTATTGGCCCGCCCGTAGCGGCACCCCTTGTGGGTGCCACGCAGCACAGGCCCCTGGGCCACCCGCGCCGACAGCCAACATCAATCCGTCACGCCCAACATCACGCTGGAGGCCTTGAAGATGGCGATGGCCGGGTCGCCCTTTTTCAGGCCCAGCTCTGTGACGCTGTCGCGGCTGACCATGGCGGCAATGATGCGGCCGGTTCCGATTTCGATACATACTTCAGAATTGACGGCGCCCACCGTGATGCGGCTGACATGTCCCGGCAATTGGTTGCGTGCCGACAACGCCAGCCCGTTGCCGGGCCGGCCGACAATGACGGATGTCGCCTTGATAAAGGCCAGTGTGCGCCGGCCGGCTTTGAGCTTCAGGTTGCGCACGCTTTCGTGCGTGATCGATGCAACCAGCTCGCAACCATCGCCCATGTCCAGAATCACTTCATCGTTGACCGCCCCGGCCTTGATACGCTTGACGGTGGCAGCCAGCTTGTTGCGGGCCGAGGTTTGAATCATCATGTGCCCGATCAGCTCCAGATTGTGGGGGGATTTATCGTCGGCGTTAGTCACTCTGGCGATAAAATTTTGGTGCTCGGCTTCTACTTTTTGGTAAATGCCGATCAGCTCACGAGCGCGTGCCGTGAGCACGGCGCCGCCGCCGCGTTGGCCGCCGGTGCTGCGCAGCACCAGGGGTTCGCCCGCCAAGTTGTTCATGGCGTCGACCGCATCCCAGGCCGCCTTGTAGCTAAGGCCGATTTTCTTTGCCGCGGCGGTGATGGAGCCTTCTTGTCCGATAGCGGCCAAGAGCGCCATGCGTCTTTGACTGCCCCAATTCTGGTTGCCCGAACTGAGGAAAATTGAGCCGGTGAGGGTGATTGCAGCGGCACCAGAGGGTTTGCTTGGACGAGTAGTCATGGCGTATAAGTGTAAGCCCTGCGACTGGGCGGCGGGCCGCTTGCTTTACTATGCGGGAATAGCGCAGCCGCAAACGAGATGCGCAGCCGCTGTTGCGTGACCTTTTGGCGGTGTACGACCTGGGCTGTACCAAAACGATGAACACCCTATTTACTTCTATTTCTGTGGCCGACTTTGCCGATTTGGACTGTTCGCAGACGGTTGTGCTGACGGTCAATAATCGCTATGCACGCCGGATTGTGTCGGAACTGTCTGCGCGACTAAGCGACGCGCAGCAGGTCATGGCGTTGCCGGAAATCCTGCCACTGGGCGCGTGGTTGCAACAGGCGAGCGATTTGCTGGCATTCTCGCCGCAGGCCGCGCTGGCGGCGCACACTCTGGATTCATTTGGCGCACAACAGCTATGGCAGCAAGTGATTGAGCACGCCGAGTCTGATCGCATTTTGCTGGATATCGCACAGGCCGCGCGTCTGGCCAGCGATGCCGACCGCCTGCTGTCGGAATGGAAAATAACCATTAATGCCGAGGAGGAAACACGCGATTTCCGGCGGTTCCAGGTCTGGCGCGACGACTATCGAAACCGTTTGGCGCAGATCGATGCGGAAGATGGCAATCTTGCCTATGAACGTGTTTGTCAGGCCATTGCTGCGGGGCAATTGAAGGCGCCATTTCAAACTCTGGTGCTGGCGGGCTTTAACGACTGGTCGCCTCGTTTTCTCGATTTGTTGCAGGCTTTGCATGGGCAGGGCGTCGCGATAAATGAATTGCAGATGCAAACGCATCCGGCCGATTGTGTTCGACGCATTCTGGCCAGCGATCCGGATTCGGAATGGCGTCTGGCGGCCCAGTGGGCGGCCCAGTGTCTAAGCCGCGATCCACGGGGGCGTTATGCCATCGTGGCCGCCAGGCTTGAAACCGACGTGGCCTTTGCGCACCGGGTCGTGCGCGAGGCGCTCAACGACGCTGCGACCGATATTCCTTTGCTTTATAACGTGGCGGTTGGTCGCCCGCTGCTTGATTGGCCTCTGGCGCATGCAGCGCTGGCGTGGCTTGAACTGTTCAGCGTCTTTGCGCAGGGTGAGTCCTGCACGCCTGAAATAGCGGGCCTGGCCTTGCTGGCAGGGCATTGCGAGGGCCAGGAGATCGAGGCTTCGGGGCGGGCGATGATCGACGCCCGCTGGCGCAAGAAGGCGTGCATTGAGGTATCGGAGGACGCCTTTGGCCAAGTCCTGGCCAAGTTTGCGCCGAACCTGGGGCGAGCCTGGCAGCAGATGATCGATGGGGCCCTGACTGATACCGGGCCGGCGGCCATGGATGTCTGGGTGCGGCGATTCAAGCGGATGTTGCAGGACCTGGGCTTCCCCGGCGAGTCGGTGCTGGATAGCCATGCCTATCAGGTGATGGAGGCGCTTGAGAGGGTGTTGTCGTGTTTGAGCAGGCAGGCGGTGGTGCTGGGCGAGGTGGATTTTCATGCGGCCGTGAACCTGTTCAGACAACTGGCGCTGGAAACGCCATTTCAACCGCAACGCGATCCCGCAGCGCGTCTGGATGTGCTGGGTTTTCTGGAAGCGGAAGGTGGAGTTTGGGACGGGGTATGGGTTTTGGGGCTAAGCGACGAAATTTTGCCTGCGGCTCCCAAGCCCAATCCTTTTATTGCTCCCGCTGCGCTGCGTCGGTCCAATGCGCCCAGAGCCACCGCAGAGCGCGAATTGCAATGGGCGCACGATATGTACGCGGCCTTGTGCTGTTGCGCGCCCCAGGTATGGGTCAGCCATGCTCAGTTCGAAGGCGAGAGGCTATTGCGCCCGAGCCCCTTCATTGCCGATCTGATCCCACAGGAATGCGCCCCGCAGGCAGCCCTGTGCCGCCCGGCGACGCTCGAAAGCCTGCTCGATGAACAGGGTCCCGCGCTTGATGCGGGCAGCGTCACTCAAGGCGGCATTGGCGTCATCGACACGCAGGCGCGCAACCCCATGTGGGCATTTGTGAAATATCGTTTAGGCGCCAGCCGGCTCGACGGCTATGCCGAGATGGCCGATCAGAATGCACGCGGCATATTTCTGCATCGTGCCGTTGAGATTGTATGGCGCCTCATTGGCGACCAGTCTCGGCTGCTTGCGTTGCAGGCCGATGCGCATTTGCAGGGATTGGTAGAGCAGTCGGTGCAACAGGCCGCGCAAGAGTACCTGAGCCATTATGGCGCCGTGCTCAAACGGCTGGAAATCGAGCGGGCGTACAGCGTGGTCAATAGCTGGCTGCAAGTGGAAATGGCCCGGGAGCCATTTCGGGTTCGTGAAGTCGAGCACGAGTATCATTGGTCGCACGGCGCACTACAGCTGAAATTGCGTGTGGATCGTATAGACGAACTTTCCGACGCACGCCTGGCAATCATCGACTACAAATCAGGCTCGGGGCGCATCGATCCCAAAGCCAGCTGGATGCGGCGGCGTCCTGTCGACGTGCAACTGCCTTTGTATGCGGCCGTTTTGGCTGGAAGTGACGCGACGGTAGCGGCGCTGATGTTGGCCAGGCTGCATGCCAAACAGGTCGAGGTCAAAGGTTTGGCCGATGGCGACTATGGCTTTAAGGGCCTGGACTCTCCGGGCGATTGGCCGGATTTTTCGGCGTATTCGTGGGCTCAGGTTTTGGAGCAATGGCGAGACGCCATAGAGCTCCTGGCGCAGGAATATGCGGCGGGTGTAGCCAGCAACCGGATTGTGCAGCCTGCAGATATGGACTATTGCGACGTGTTGCCGTTCCTGCGCCTGGACGAAGAGGCCCGGCATGACCATTAAACAACCGAGCGATAGCGCCCAGCGCCTGGCCGCAGTCGATCCTGCGCAATCATTTATTGTTCAGGCGCCGGCGGGTTCAGGTAAAACCGAGCTGCTAACCGATCGCATTCTGGCCTTGCTGGCCACCGTCAGGCGACCCGAAGAAATTGTGGCGATCACCTTCACGCGCAAAGCCGCTTCGGAAATGCATGCACGCGTTCTGGGCAAACTAAAGGCGGGCCAGTCGCCTGCACCGGCCGAGCCCCATAAGCAGCGTAGCTGGGAGCTGGCCCGTCAAGCCATAGAGCGTGACGCCGCGATGGGCTGGAATCTGTTGCAGTACCCGGCTCGCCTGAGCATACGCACCATCGATTCCTTTTGCGCACATCTGGCGCGCGCCATGCCGTGGCTAAGTGCGCTGGGCGGCTTGCCTGCTATTACCGACGATGCGCGCGACCATTACGAGGCCGCAGCCAGGGCCACTCTGGCGATGATTGACGATTCAGAGCCGGTAGCGCGTTTCGTCGCCCATATGGATGTCGATATACGGGCGGCGCAAAGCCTGCTGGCCAATATGCTGGCCAGTCGCGATCAATGGCTGCCCCTGCTGGGCCAGGGCGCCGACGCGCAGCAACTCCTGGAATTCCTGGACGAAACCGTGGAAGAGGATTTGCGGCGTTTGGCGGCAAGCATGCCAACAGGGTGGGCGCGGCAACTGGCGCCGAGTATTTCTCGCGCAGCGGAGAACTTGGCCGCTGTCAGTGGACCCCTGGATTTAAGCGCATTGCTAGGGTGGCAAGGCGAGTCCTTCGGTACAAGCCTGCAGGACCTTGAAAAATGGCAGGCGCTCTCCAGGGTTTTACTGACCACGAACAATAGCGTGCGCCGCAAGGTGGACAAGCGGCAGGGTTTTGAGGCGAAGTCCGATTACAAAGAAAATTTTTCGGCATGGATAAATGGGGTCGGCGATGCGGCGGGGTGGGTATCTCTCCTGGCCGATCTGCGTTGTGCACCGGCCCAGGGGTATAGCCCCGATCAGATCGAAACTCTGCAAGCGCTTATCCAGGTTTTGTGGTTGGCCGCGGCGCAATTGCGTGTGCGCTTTACGGAAACGGGCGAGGTCGATTTCATCGAGATCGCCCAGCGCGCGCTCCAGGCGTTGGGCCAGGTTGATGATCCCAGCGATTTGTTGTTGAAACTCGATGTTGCCATCAAGCATTTGCTGGTCGATGAGTTCCAGGACACCAGCCAGTCGCAGATCGATCTGCTGGATCGTCTGACCGCAGGCTGGACACCCGAGGACGGGCGCACAGTGTTTCTGGTGGGCGACCCCATGCAGTCGATTTACCGCTTTCGCAAGGCGGAGGTTGGCTTGTTTCTGAAGGTGCAGGCGCAGGGCTTGAGCAATGTGGGCTTGACGGCCTTGTCGTTGAAGGACAATTTTCGCTCGCAGGCCGGCATCGTGGATTGGGTAAATGAGACCTTCAAACCACTGTTTCCAGCCGACGCCAATCCCGCCATGGGGGCGATTATCTACTCGCCGTCCAACGCATTCAATGAGGCCTTGTCCGATCCTGCCATGGTGCTGCATCCGGTATGGGGTGGCGTCGGGGATGACGTTTCCGAGGAGGACAGCGCTTCGTTTCAGGCTGAATCCATTGCGGTCGAGTTGGCCAAAGAGGCCTTGCAGCGTCATCCCGATAGCGAGCATCCGGTGGCTGTCCTGGTGCGGGCTCGCTCTCATCTTGGTGGCCTGGTGCATCGCTTTGCCCAAGAGAATATTGCCTGCCGGGCGGTTGAACTGGTGTCGCTCAAATCACGTCAGGTGGTCAGTGACCTGGTGCAGTTGGCCAGGGCTTTGTTGCACCCGGCCGATCGGTTGGCGTGGCTTTCGGTGTTGCGCTCGCCTGTTTGTGGCCTCACGTTAAATAGCCTGCATACCTTATTTGGCACCGATCACTCGGCGAGCGTGCCGTCCGTGTTGTCCGCGTGGCTTGACCGCGATGCACGAGGCGAATCCCGCTTTCCTGCGCCTGAAGCGTTGCGTCTACGGCGCAGCGCGCCCATATTGCTCGATGCCCGCAACCAAGCGGGTACGACGCCGTTTGCGGCCTGGTTGCAAAGTTGCTGGGTGCGATTGGGCGGGCCCGCCGTCTATCCAGGGGCGGGCGATCAAGCCGACGCGGAGCAGCTGTTTCGCCTGATTGAAAAGCTGGCGCCCTACGGCGCATTGAATCCGGCCGATCTGGATGCCGGCCTGGACGGCTTGTATGCGGCGCCCAACAGCGCAGGCCATGCCGTCGAGATCATGACCATACACAAGTCCAAAGGCCTGCAGTTTGATACTGTTATCTTGATGGGCCTGGACCGCCGTTCGCGTTCCGATACGCCGCCATTGATACGTTTTGAGCAAAGCGAGGGTCGTTTGTTGCTGGGGCCGATCCGCCACCGCGCTTCGGAAGAGACTGAGCCGGTATCGGTTTACCTTGCCGATCGAGAAAAAAAACGTGCCAGCTACGAGACGGATCGTTTGCTTTATGTGGCGGTGACTCGGGCGTGCGAGCGGCTGCATTTAATCGCCAGGCTAAGCCTGGACGACTCGGGAGCCATCAAAAAACCTGCGGCGGGCAGTTTGCTGGGTCGCTTGTGGGATCACATCAGGCAACCGCCCGCGCCGCTCGCAGGGTTGTCCGAGGACATGATGCCGTCGGTATCTGCGCCAACATCGGCGCTTGCGCCGAGTCCGCGCCAGCTTATTCGCATCCATTCCGACCACTTGCCTGCGCTCGAATCGCTCGAATCGCTCGCGGCCGCGCCGGCGCGTGGTGCCGCCTGGGTATGGTCCACCGATGCGGACGACGAAGCGATTATCGGCACGGTCGCGCATGCCTGGCTCGAACGCATGGGCAAAGACGGCCTGGATCGGTGGCCGGTCACCCGTATTGGTGCAAGTCTTTCTGTCATGAAAAAGCAGCTTGGCCGAGCCGGCCTGGCCGAATCGACGCTCGATACGGCGGGCGACATCCTTGTCCAAACGCTGCTGGCGACCGTGGCAAGCGCACGCGGGCAATGGTTGCTGCGGGCTGCGCAGGCGTATCGGGAGTGGTCTTTACTGGATATGTCGGGGCGGGTGTCGGTCATTGATCTGGCCATTTCGCGCGAAGACGGCTGGTTGGTGGTCGACTACAAAACCGGGATTCCCTGGCCTGATGAAAGCCGGGAGGCGTTTGCGTCGCGCATGCGTGAGCGTCATGGGCCGCAGATCCAGCGTTATTGCGCCTACGTATCGGCCCTAGATGGTCGCGCTGCTCGCGGCGCCTTGTATTTTCCACGGGCCGATATCTGGGTGGAGTATTAAATACCGTGATGAATCAGTGCTTTGGACAAGGCTATGGCCGGCTTGGCGTGGTCTTGCCCAACACCTGTTAAACTTCCGGTCGGCGGGCCCCTTCGCATGGTTCGGCGGTGAACCTGGTCAGGTCGGGAACGAAGCAGCCATAGTCGCTTAGGATCAGTGCCGAAGTCAGGCTCGCCTTTTCTAGCTTTAGCCATGTTTGGCAGTCAAATACTCCCTAAGCCCGCCCGAATCCGGTAAACTTTTCGTTTCACCTACGGTAATTCTGGGGTTCATACTCTCGCATGACGTATCTGGTACTGGCGCGTAAATGGCGGCCTCGTTCATTTGACACTCTAATTGGGCAGGACCATGTGGTTCGAGCGCTGACGCACGCGCTGTCCACGCAGCGCCTGCATCATGCCTGGCTGTTTACCGGAACCCGCGGTGTGGGCAAGACGACGCTATCGCGTATCCTGGCCAAATCCCTGAATTGTGAAACCGGCATTACCGCGACCCCCTGCGGTGTGTGCCGCGCCTGCACTGAAATCGACGCCGGCCGTTTTGTCGATTATCTTGAGCTCGACGCCGCCTCCAATCGTGGTGTCGACGAAATGACGCAACTGCTTGAGGCGGCGGTATATGCACCCAGTGTCGGCCGCTTCAAAGTCTATATGATCGACGAAGTGCACATGCTTTCCGGGCACGCGTTCAATGCGATGCTCAAAACGCTCGAAGAGCCTCCGCCTCACGTCAAATTCATTCTTGCCACGACCGATCCGCAAAAAATTCCCGTCACTATCTTGTCGCGCTGCCTGCAGTTCAATCTGAAGCTGATGACGGCAGACTCCATAGTGGCGTATCTGCAAGACGTGCTTGGGCAAGAAAATATCCCGTGCGAGACGCCGGCTTTGCGTTTGCTTGCGCAGGCAGCGGCCGGCTCGATGCGCGATGCTTTGTCGCTTACCGATCAGGCTATTGCCTATAGCGCGGGCAACCTTACGGTTGATGCCGTGCAGGGTATGCTGGGCACTATCGATCAGCGTCATTTGTTGCGTCTGCTGCAGGCCTTGTCCGCGGCGAGTGCGCAAGAAGTCTTGGGCGTGGCCGATGAACTGGCCACGCGCGGTCTGTCGTATTCGGGTGCCCTGGCCGATCTGGCTGTGCTGTTGTCGCGCATCGCCATCGAGCAGCGCGTGGGCGGCACTATTTCTCGCGACGACCCTTTGGCTGGCGACATGGTGGCGCTGGCAGGGCAGATGCATCCCGATCTGGTTCAGTTGTTTTATTCGGTGGCGGTGCATGGCCGCGCCGAGCTTACGCTGGCCCCCGACGAGTACGCCGGATTTGTCATGGCGTGTTTGCGCATGCTGGCCCTGACGCCTGCGCCTGCCGATGAGGGGGGCGGAAGACGTTTGGCGGCGCCGGTGGTTGCACCGACGGAACCGGCCGCCGCGGCTGTGGCGCCGCGGTCTGTTTCGTTGCCTGAAATTTTGCCTGCGTCAGCGCATCTTCCGGCGTCTGCGCCTCTTGTCGATGGCACCCACGAGGGGTGCCGCTACACGCCCGCAACCGAATCTGCGCCCGCCACCGAATCTGCTCCTGCCATCGAATCTGCTCCTGCCATCAAATCTTCTCCTGCTATCGAATCTTCTCCTGCTATCGAATCTGCGCCTGCCATCGCGCCTGCGCCTGCGCCAGACACGATTCCCGCCTGGGACAACGAGCCGGTCGGCGACGTGACGGCGGCCGATGAAGCCGACATCATGAGTGCGGCGGCGCCGGATGAATATGATACGGGGGCGCCTCTTGATCTGCAGGTTGACATGGCGCCTGCGTTTGCGGCGGAACGCGGCAAGGTCAAGCCCCCTAAATTGCGCAGCATGAATGCGAAGGCATGGCCGGCACTGGCCGCGCAACTGCCCTTGAGCGGTCTGGCGGCCGAACTGGCGCGCCAAAGCGAATGGTTGGGCGCCGAAGGCGATCAGGTCAGCCTGCGCGTGGCTGTGCGGTCGTTGGCAGAAAGCCCGGGAAAGTCTCGCTTGTGCACCGTGCTTTCCGAGCATTTCGGAAGCGTGGTTTCGCTACAGGTCGAATACGGCGAAACGGGCGATGGAACCGCTCACGCGGTCGAGCAGGCACGTCGTGCCGGCCTGCAGCAAGAGGCCGAACGAGCCGTTCACGACGACCCGTTGGTACAGGCCCTGATCGGCGGTTTCGGGGCCCGGATAGTGCCCGGCTCGGTTCGGGCTACATTTATTTCCAAGGCGGCCTGAGCGGCGCGCATAAAATTTTTATTCAGGAATAACTCATTATGATGAAAGGCCAGATTGCAGGCTTGATGCGGCAAGCGCAGCAGATGCAGGAAAACATGAAGAAGGCTCAGGACGCCTTGGCCGAGATTGTGGTCGAAGGCGCCTCGGGTGGCGGCTTGGTGAAGGTGTCCATGACTTGCCGCCACGATGTCAAGCGCGTCACGATCGATCCGACACTGTTGGCCGACGATAAAGACATGCTTGAAGACCTCGTGGCCGCTGCTTTCAACGACGCGCTACGCAAGGCGGAAGCGACTTCACAAGAAAAAATGTCATCGGTGACCGCCGGCATGCCTTTGCCTCCAGGAATGAAACTGCCGTTTTGATGGATGCCCCGCTGCCCGAACCCGAGCCGCTTAAGGCGCTGATCGAAGCCTTGCGTCGTTTGCCCGGCGTCGGCGTGCGTTCTGCGCGCCGCATGGCTTACCACATGCTGCAATATGATTTGGCCGGTGCGGATATGCTTGGCCGTGCCTTGTCGGGTGCTGTGCAGGGCTTGCGGCATTGTGCGCGTTGCAATAGCTTTACCGAAGACGAAATTTGCGTCACCTGCCTCAATCCCAAGCGCGATCCCTCGCTATTGTGCGTGGTGGAGACCCCTGCCGACCAGAACGTGATCGAGTCCAGCCATGGCTATCGGGGTTTGTATTACGTCCTGATGGGTCGCCTGGCGCCGCTTGAAGGGGTGGGGCCGCAAGAACTGCAGTTCGACCGATTGTTGCAGCGGTCAAGCGACGGACTAGTGCGCGAAGTCATTCTGGCAACCAACTTTACGGCTGAAGGTGAAACGACAGCGCATTATTTGTCTGAGCTGTTTCGTGCACAAGGGCTGTCGGTGACGCGCCTGGCCCGAGGCGTGCCAGCGGGCAGTGAACTGGAGTATGTCGACGCGGGCACTATTGCCTGGGCAATTATGGAGCGGCGCATTACATAAAGTTGAATTGCGCAGCAAAAAATGATAGAAAAATTTGTGCTTTACCCAATTAGTTTGAGCGAAATTCTCTTGTAATATTCGGAGCAGGTGCATCGCGCATGCTGCACTCAATTAATGGCTCAGGAGGCCTCTATGTCTATATCTCGTCGTGATTTGCTTAAATTAACTGGGGTGGCTGGCGCAGTAGCGGTCTTTCCCACTTTGGCGCGTGCGCAGGGAATCGAGAAAAAAGACGTGCAACTTGCCGTAGGCGGCCAGGCGCTTATTTACTACCTGCCCTTAACGATTGCAGAGAGGAAAGGCTACTTCAAGGATGAAGGCCTGAACGCCACGGTCATTGACTTTGCAGGTGGCTCCAAAGCCTTGCAGGCTGTAGTGGGAGGCAGTGCCGACGTGGTCTCGGGCGCCTTCGAACATACCATTATGTTGCAATCCAAGGGGCAGTTCTACCGCACTTTTGTGCAGCAGGGGCGCGCGCCCATGATGGTTCTGGCGGTTTCCACCAAAACCATGGCCCACTACAAAACGCCAGCTGACCTCAAGGGTAAGAAGGTCGGCCTGACGGCACCGGGGTCTTCCACCAATATGATGGTCAGCTTCTTTTTGGCCAAGCACGGCATGAAGCCGTCCGACGTTTCATTTATTGGCGTGGGCGCGGGGGCAGGCGCCATTACTGCGATGCGCACCGGGCAGATCGACGCCATCTGCAACGTCGATCCCGTCATCAGTACATTGCTGCATGCCAAAGATATCAAGATCATTTCAGATACGCGCACGCTTAAGGATACCCATGAAATTTTTGGCGGCGATATGCCGTCGGGTTGCTTGTACACATCGCAGGCCTTTATCGATAAAAATCCCAATACCGTTCAAGCCTTGGCCAATGCCATGGTGCGCGCCGACAAGTGGATACAGGCAGCGAGCTTTGACGACATTGCCAAAACGGTGCCAAAAGGCTATTTGCTGGGCGATCCCGACTTATATAAATTGGCCTTGAAAGGCAATAAAGAAGCGCTCTCGCCCGATGGCATGGTGCCGGCGGGGGGGCCGGAAACCGCACTCAAAGCGCAAGCGGCCTATATTCCGAATTTCCCGGTAAGCAAAATCGACGTATCCAAAATCTGGACCAACGACTTCGCCATCAAGGCCAACAAAAAATATCCTCATGCCTGACGCCGCGCTCACGCTCGACAACATTACCTGCACGTTTGTATCGCACGAGGGCGGCCAGCAACGCTACACCGCCGTCAAGGACGCGACGCTGGCGATAGCGCCGGGCGAGTTTGTCTCGGTCGTGGGCCCGACGGGTTGCGGCAAGTCCACTTTGCTCAATGTCGGGGCAGGTCTTTTGGCCCCTTCATCCGGGCAGGTCAAGGTTTTTGGCGAACCGCTATTGGGCATTAATCATCGCGCCGGCTATATGTTTCAGGGCGAGGCCTTGCTGCCCTGGCGCAACGCGCTCGATAACGTCACCGCCGGCCTGGAGTTCGCGCATATGCCGCGCGCCGAGGCGCAACGCGTGGGCCGCGAATGGCTAAAGCGGGTGGGTCTGGGGGGCTTCGAGAATCGGTATCCGCACCAGATGTCGGGCGGCATGCGCAAACGCGCGATGCTTGCGCAAACACTGATACGCGACCCCGACATCATCCTGATGGATGAGCCCTTTTCGGCACTCGACGTCCAAACCCGGCAACTGATGGAAAACGAGGTGCTTGCGTTGTGGATGGCCAAACGCCGCGCGGTTCTGTTTATAACGCACGACCTCGATGAGGCGATCGCCATGAGCGACCGGGTCGTCGTGCTCTCGGCCGGCCCCGCCACGCATCCCATCGGAGAATTCAACATCGATCTGGCCCGCCCGCGCGACGTGGCCGAAGTTCGCAGCAATGCCCGGTTTGTAGAGTTGCATCGGGCGATCTGGGATGTGTTGCGTGAAGAAGTGCTAAAAGGCTATGCCCAACAGAAGCGGGCCTGAAATGTTCAAGCTATTCAAACCCAATTCGACCTCGATGCGTATTCTGCAAATTTCCCTTTTGGCGGCAATTCTGCTTGCCTGGCACATTGCGGCACAGAACGTAAATTTTGCGTTTTTTTTCGGCCAACCCGTCGCAGTCGCCAAAGTCATTTGGGCCTGGTTTGTCACGAATCGCGATATATACCAGCATTTGGGCGTCACCCTGACAGAAACGGTGCTGGCCTTTGTGATCGGAACCGTAACGGGACTGGGCATCGGGCTTTGGCTGGGTCTGTCGCGTGGGGCAAGCGCCTTGCTGGATCCTTACATCACCGCGGCCAATTCCATGCCCAGGGTTATTCTGGCGCCGATTTTCGGTATGTGGTTCGGGTTGGGCATCTGGTCCAAGGTGGCGCTGGCCGTAACCTTGGTGTTTTTTATCGTGTTTTTCAATGTGTATCGTGGGGTCCGCGAAGTCAGCACCACCTTGCTCGACAATGCGCGCATGCTGGGCGCAAATCGCCAGCAGCTGCTGCGTTTTGTGTACATTCCATCGGCCACCAGTTGGGTGTTCTCTAGTCTGCATACGTCGGTAGGCCTGGCTTTTGTGGGTGCGGTGGTGGGCGAATACCTGGGTTCGGCAAGCGGCGTGGGCTACCTTATTTTGCAGGCCGAAGGCACCCTCGATGTGAATACCGTCTTTGCCGGTATTGTGGTGCTCACCGTTTTTGCGCTGCTGCTCGACGCCGTCGTCAGTTGGGTCGAAAATCGCATGCTGGTTTGGAAGCCCAGGTCGGGGGAGGCCGGGAAGCTTTAGATATCACGCTATAATCCCAAGGTTTACTTATTGATTTTATTACCGGGGTTTACTGTGCTGTCGTCACTTTTTCCCGAGGGATCCAACGCGTTTCCTCCTGCAATTCTCGCTTTGGCGGACGGCACGATCTTCAGGGGCGTCTCGATTGGCGCCGAGGGTTATTGCGTCGCCGAAATCGTTTTCAATACCGCCATGACGGGTTATCAGGAAATCCTGACCGACCCTAGCTACAGCGGCCAGATTGTCACCTTAACGTATCCCCATATTGGCAACACCGGCATTAATGATGAAGACGTCGAGTCTTCACGCATTCATGCAGCCGGGCTCGTTATTCGCGATTGCTCGTTGCGGGTTTCCAACTTTCGGGCTACGCGCTCGTTGCCTGACTACCTCAAGGCTCAAGGCGTGGTGGGTATTTCGGGTGTCGATACCCGTAAACTCACCCGCATTTTGCGCGACGGCGGCGCCCAGGGCGCCTGCATCCTGGAGGGCACCGACGAGCAACCGGCCGTCGATTTGGCTCGTGGCTTTCCTGGGATGTCGGGGCAGGACCTGGCCCGCGTGGTGTCCACCCGGAATTCGCAAGAATGGGCCGGCGGAAGTTGGCAGCTGGGCCAGGGCTATAGTCACCCAGGCGCCGGAAAATATCATGTAGTGGCCTACGACTTCGGCGTGAAAGCGAATATTCTGCGCTTGCTGGTTGATCGAGGCTGTCGCGTTACCGTGGTGCCCGCCCAGACGCCAGTGGCCGACGTTCTGGCGCTGAATCCGGATGGTCTGTTCTTGTCCAATGGCCCGGGCGATCCGGAGCCTTGTGATTACGCCATAGAGGCCACCAAAGTGGCGTTTGCCAAGAAAATTCCCTTGTTTGGAATTTGTCTGGGCCAACAAATTATGGGCTTGGCCCTGGGTGGGCAGACGGTCAAGATGAAGACAGGCCATCATGGCGCCAATCATCCTGTTAAGGAACTGGACACTGGCCGCGTGTTCATCACCAGCCAGAATCATGGTTTTGCGGTGGACGCGGCAAGCTTGCCCGTCAATGTGCGACTCACGCATATATCGCTGTTCGATGGCACGTTGCAGGGGTTTGAGCTGACCGATGGTCCGGCCTTCTGCTTTCAGGGCCACCCGGAAGCCAGTCCCGGCCCGCATGATATCGCGGTGTTATTCGATAAATTCATCAGCCTGATGGCCGCAAAGAACTAAAAACAGAGCACTATGCCAAAGCGTACAGATCTAAAAAGCATTCTTGTTATTGGTGCAGGCCCGATCGTGATCGGTCAGGCTTGCGAGTTTGATTATTCGGGAGCCCAGGCGTGCAAGGCCCTGATGGCCGAAGGTTATCGCACCATTTTGGTCAACAGTAATCCGGCCACCATCATGACCGATCCCGAGATGGCCGACGTCACCTACATCGAGCCGATTACCTGGCAGGTGGTCGAGAAAATCATCGAGGTCGAAAAGCCCGATGCCTTGTTGCCAACGATGGGTGGGCAAACGGCCCTGAATTGCGCATTGGACCTGGCGCACCATGGTGTGCTGGCCAAATATGGCGTCGAGCTTATCGGAGCGAACGAGCAGGCTATTGAAAAAGCCGAAGATCGCCAGAAATTCAAACAGGCCATGACCTCTATCGGGCTTGAATCGGCCAAATCCGGTGTGGCGCATTCTCTGGACGAAGCCTGGGAAGTACAGCGGCGCATTGCGATACAGGCCGACACTGCAGGCTTTCCGGTGGTGATCCGTCCCAGCTTTACCATGGGCGGATCGGGCGGCGGCATTGCCTACAACCCGGAAGAATTTGAAGCTATTTGCCGTCGTGGGATCGAGGCTTCGCCCACCAACGAGCTGCTGATCGAAGAGTCGTTGCTGGGCTGGAAAGAATTCGAGATGGAGGTAGTGCGCGACAAGGCGGATAACTGCATTATTGTGTGCTCTATCGAAAACCTGGATCCCATGGGGGTGCACACGGGCGATTCGATTACCGTGGCGCCGGCGCAAACCCTGACCGACAAAGAATATCAAATCATGCGCAACGCGTCGATCGCGGTGCTGCGTGAGATCGGCGTTGACACAGGCGGGTCGAACGTGCAGTTTGCGGTTCATCCCGACACCGGCCGCATGATTGTGATTGAAATGAATCCGCGGGTTTCCCGGTCTTCGGCGCTGGCCTCCAAGGCCACGGGCTTTCCCATCGCCAAAGTGGCGGCGCGTCTGGCGGTGGGCTATACGCTGGACGAACTCAAGAACGAAATTACGGGTGGAGCCACCCCCGCTTCGTTTGAGCCGTCGATTGATTATGTGGTCACGAAAGTGCCGCGCTTTGCCTTCGAGAAATTCCCTCAGGCTGATTCGCGCCTGACCACGCAGATGAAGTCTGTGGGCGAAGTCATGGCCATAGGCCGCACCTTTCAGGAGTCCTTTCAGAAGGCCTTGCGGGGCCTTGAAGTGGGAGTCGATGGCCTGAACCAGAAAACGACTGATCGCGAGAAGCTGCAGGTGGAGTTGGGCGAGCCCGGCCCCGAACGGATATGGTATGTGGGCGACGCGTTCGCGCAAGGGTTCAGCCTGGAAGAAGTCCATAGCCTGACCCGTATCGATCCCTGGTTTCTGGCTCAGATCAAGGAAATCGTTGATATCGAATTGGCGCTCGAGCAAAAAACTCTGGCCGACCTGGATCAGCAAACGCTTTGGCAGCTTAAGCGTCGTGGTTTTTCCGATCGCCGTCTGGCGTTCCTGCTCGATACCTCCGAGGCCGAGGTGCGCAAGCTGCGTCATCAGTTGGGCGTGCGGCCGGTGTACAAGCGGGTCGATACCTGCGCTGCCGAATTTGCTACGCGCACCGCCTATATGTACTCGACGTACGAGCAAGAGTGCGAGGCGGCGCCTACCGATCGCAAGAAAATCATTGTGCTGGGCGGTGGTCCGAACCGCATTGGCCAGGGCATCGAGTTCGATTACTGCTGCGTGCATGCGGCGCTCGCCTTGCGCGAAGATGGGTTTGAAACCATCATGGTCAATTGCAATCCCGAAACCGTGTCCACCGATTACGATACGTCGGATCGTTTGTATTTCGAACCGGTGACCCTCGAGGACGTACTTGAAATCGTGCACAAGGAAAATCCGGTAGGTGTAATCGTTCAGTTCGGCGGCCAAACGCCGCTGAAGCTGGCGCGTGCCCTGGAAGCCAACGGTGTGCCAATTATCGGCACTAGCCCGGAATCTATCGACGCCGCCGAAGATCGCGAACGTTTCCAGAAACTGCTCAACAAGCTGGGCTTGCGCCAGCCGCCCAATCGCACCGCGCGCACCGAGGGTGAAGCCTTGTCGCATGCACAGGAAATAGGTTATCCGTTGGTGGTGCGTCCCAGCTATGTGCTGGGCGGGCGCGCCATGGAGATTGTGCACGAACAGCAGGACCTCGAACGCTATATGCGCGAGGCGGTCAAAGTCAGCAACGACTCGCCTGTATTGCTGGATCGCTTTTTAAGCAATGCCACTGAAGTGGATGTTGATTGTCTGGCCGACGATGAGGCGGTGTTTATCGGCGGGGTTATGGAGCACATCGAGCAGGCGGGCGTTCACTCCGGCGACTCGGCGGCCAGCTTGCCTCCCTACTCCTTATCGGGGGACGTGATCGATGAAATAAAACGCCAGACGTCCCTGATGGCGCGCGCACTGAAGGTCAAGGGCTTGATGAATGTGCAGTTTGCGATTCAGGATGGCGACGTCTATGTGCTTGAAGTCAATCCTCGCGCGTCGCGGACCGTGCCCTATGTATCCAAGGCTACCGGCCTGCCACTGGCCAAGATTGCCGCGCGCATCATGGCCGGCAAGTCGCTTGCCGAGCAAGGCATTTCCGTCGAAGTAACGTTGCCCTATTTCGCCGTGAAGGAAGCCGTATTTCCTTTCGTTAAATTCCCGGGTATTGACACCATACTTGGGCCGGAAATGAAATCGACAGGCGAAGTGATGGGGGTAGGCTATAGCTTTGGCGAAGCCTTCGTCAAATCGCAATTGGCGGCCGGTGTGCAGTTGCCGGTTTCGGGTGTGGCGTTTATCAGCGTCAGGGCGCAAGACAAACCGCGCGCGGTGGAGGTGGCTCGAGGTTTGGTCGAGATGGGCTTCAAGGTGGTGGCGACGCGCGGCACGGCTGCGGCCATCGAGGCAACTGGCCTGCCCGTGCAGGTGGTCAATAAGGTGACGGAAGGGCGCCCGCACATTGTCGACATGATCAAGAACGGCGAAATTTCCCTGGTCGTCAATACGGTCGAGGAACGCCGCAACGCGATTGCCGATTCGCGTCAGATCCGCACGCATGCATTGGCCTCGCGCGTAACGTTCTTTACGACTATCGCGGGCGCCAGCGCGGCGGTTGAGGGCATGCAGTACCTGCGGCACAGCGGCGGCTTGAAAGTGTATTCGCTGCAAGGGCTGCACGCTTCATTGCGTACGCATTGACGTTTCGAGTCAAGGCGCAGCGGCCATGAGCCCCCCAATCCGTGTTTTTATTACGGGGGCGAGCAGTGGCATCGGCGCTGCGCTGGCGGCGGTTTACGCGCAGCGCGGAGCGCAAGTGGCCTTGCTGGGGCGCCGCCGCGAGGCTTTGCAGGCGCTGGCTGATTCACTGCCCGGTCAACACCGGATTTATGTACTCGATGTGCGCGATCGGCCGGCATTGCATGCGGCGGCTGCCGATTTCCTGGCCCAGGGCGATGTGGATGTGGTGATCGCCAGTGCCGGAATTAGTGTGGGCACTTCCACCGAAGATCATGACGATTTTGTGGTGTTCGAATCCATTCTTTCCACCAATCTAAACGCCACTGTCTCAACCTTTGAGCCATTTATTGCTTCCATGAAAAAGCGTGGACAAGGGCGCCTGGTGGGTGTGGCCAGCGTGGCTGCGGTGCGTGGTTTGCCGGGGATTGGCGCTTACAGCGCATCCAAGGCGGCCGTTAAGAGTTACTGCGAAAGCCTGCGGGTCGAATTGAGCGTGTCGGGAGTCAAGGTGGTGACCCTGGCGCCGGGCTTTATCCGCACGCCCATGACGGATGGCAACCCCTACAAAATGCCTTTTCTGATGCCGGTCGAGCGTTTTGCCCAACAGGCGGTTCGTGCCATTGACGACGGCGTTTCTTATATCGTTCTGCCCTGGCAAATGCGCTGGGTGGCGCGTTTGCTCGCGCTCATACCCAATCGTTTGTACGACCGCCTGGCGGTGGGCCGTCAGCGCAAGCCCAGACAAGTGCGCTGACAGGCCTTTGTAGCGGCAGCCCTTGTGGCTGCCATCATCGCGATTACGTAACCGTGGCTAGAGCATTTTTGGTCAAACGGTATCCAGCACGAGGTGTTTGGGTATTTGCCTGGACGTTTTGGTATTTGGCTGGACGCGTTGGTATTTGAAGACGCCGTCTATGAGGGCGGGGCCGGGCCGGCACGGCGTGCTTGATCCGGATCTGCCTCGTCCAGGCGGGCGCCGGGCCAAACTCGCTACGCCGCTGGCGCGGCTACGCTCAAACAAGGCCCGACGACAGCCCC
>SCRC01000102.1 GCA_004297945.1 Candidimonas sp.
GGCGACCATTTGTGGGGAGGGATCATGCTTCTTGTAAGCTTTTTGGGTGCACTCATCGGGCTGGTTCTCGGCCTGACGGGGGCCGGGGGCGGTATTCTGGCTGTGCCGGCACTGGTCGTAGGGTTGGGTTTTAGCATGACGGCAGCCACTCCGGTGGCGCTGCTGGCCGTTGGCGCGGCGGCGATAGTCGGCGCCATGGACGGGCTGGCGAAAAAAATTGTCCGCTACAAGGCGGCCCTGCTCATGGCGGTGTTGGGCTCGCTGGTTTCACATTTGGGCGTCAGGCTGGCCCACATCGTTCCCGAAAAAATGCTGATGACGCTCTTTAGCATGACTATGTTTCTGGTGGCCTATCGCATGATGCTGAAAGTTCGACAGGCTTCGGGCACGGCTTCTTCGAAGGCGCTGAAACAAAAAAACTGCGTGCTCAACCCCGGCACCGGCAAGCTGCTCTGGACGCGTCGCTGCACCATCACGCTGGCCGGCATCGGCGCCACAACGGGTCTATTTACAGGCATGCTGGGCGTGGGCGGCGGGTTTATTGTCGTGCCTGCCTTTAAACGCTACACGGACATCGAGATGCACAGCATCGTGGCCACGTCGCTGATGGTGATTGCCTTGATATCCATCAGCACAGTCGCCGGCATATTGCTTGCGGGCGCTCATATTTCGAGAACCGGCCAGATATTCGTTGTCGCAGCGATAGTAGGAATGATGCTGGGCCGCCTGACGGCAGCCCATGTGCCGGCGCAACTGCTGCAAATTACATTTTCGATTCTCACCGCTCTGGTCAGCATAATTTTGTTGGCCAAGACCTACTTTCCAGGCGCACTGGCTTAGTCCGACAATCCGCCCCATTGCGATTAGTGATCGGGTGCCTCGCGACGATGCTCTTTTTTGCCACCCAAAGGCCGCTCCACACTAGCATGGCGCTTGGCGGCTTGGCGATGCTGCGGCGCTTGCGGACGCTCAGTGGAAAGTTGCCGCAGTGCTGGCCGCGGCTGGGACACGGGTCGTTGCTGCCGTACTTGCGTATGCTCATTGAAGGGCTGCTTACGAACTGCGGCCGATCGTTGTTGTGAATCACGCAACGCAGTATTGGACCCTATCTGATTGCGACCCTGCTCACGCGAGACGGCACGCTCTGCCGCCTGTCTGTGCGCGGGATCAGCAAGCTGCTGACGCTGCATATTAGCCGCGCCACGATACTGTTCGCGAGCAGCCGAACGTGCCGCAGACGACCGTTGAAAGCGCCCCGCCGCAGCCGGGCCGCGATAGTCCACCCCGCGCCGATGATTGACGTTATAGACCCACCGATTATTGGTAATGTGGGTGTTGTTAAACGTGTTGTAGCGGGTCACATTAATGCTTACATCGTGCCGGTGCCAGTCAACATGACCCCACAAGGCAGGGCCGACCACTAAACCTGCACCAAAGGAAAAGAATACGCCAGGGGCCGGATAGTAAGTTGGAGGGTGCCAATAAAAAGGTCTGTAGACGGGATACATCCAGGGGCCAAAGACCACCAACGGATTGTAGATCGGTACATAGACTACGTCGGGCTGCACAGGAACAATCTGAATTATGGGAGATCCTTCGTTGCTGACCAGCACCGTTTGTTGCGGACTAGTCCGCAGGTTTCCCGCCGCACGGGCGCGGGCGCGCAGACGCTGCACCGCGTCCATCACGTCTGGCTGCTGGCCCAGAAAAGCATCGCCCAATTGCTGGGTCCAGTCTATTTTGTCGCTCATCATTTGCAATACATTGGGGAATGCCGCGAGCGACTTGACGCTAGGGTCCCAGGGCTCGTTGTACATAGCCGCCGACAACTGCGAATCGGACATGGCCTTGGGTTGGGAACCTCGCCAACGGGCAGCATCGACCACTTCCAAGGGGTAAGTCGATGCCATCAGCACCTGCGAAAGCAGAGAATCCGGATACAAGGCCACGGGAGCCACCAACTGCTCAAGCTGGGGAGGACTTAGCACTGGGGCCGCTTGCGCCGACACCGCGGCAAAGGCGAACGCCACTAGCAAACAGGCACAAGCCGACGTCGCGGAAACCAACTTGCGCCATCCCGCAAGCATCCACATCTGCTTGGCGGTGCCAACGGCTTTTTGACAGTATAAATTCATATTTTTCGACGCCAGAACCAAACGTGCTAAACAAGGAACTTCAACTCTTGCAGATAAGACGATATGGTCACGGTTTAGTTCACGGCCTCGAAACAAGGCGAAATATCTCATTCATATTTAATGGCCTGACGTTACAACGCTGACATTTCTTGCCAATTAATACAAAAAGAACGACACGAGTCTGGCGTCGCCGAAGATCATTTCGACCTGCCCAAGTTGGTCACCCGCATGCTCCAGGAGTTTGTCGGACTCAGCTTTTTAACCCTCATGATCGCGCGCCCGGTCGCGCTTCTCAAGCCTGCGTTTGGCTTTGTCGAGCACGGCAAGCCGCTCCTGGCGTCGCACGATCTCCTTGGGCGCCTCCATGGCATCCGGGATGTTCTTGCGATCCTCTGATTCGGCCAGCGCCATCAGTTGCTGCACTTCCTGCTGCAACTGTTTCTCGATCTTTTGCAGGTGACCCCACCACAGCACGCGGTGCTTGCTCGCGTTGGCGCGGATCTTGCTACCATCCACGCTAACCTTACCAAGTTTGAAGAGCCCCATCTCGCGCGCAAGCATGAGTACTTGCACGAACAGCTGTTCGAACTGGGCGCCAAAGCGACGCCGAGCCTCGACCGCCGTACTGCCGGGTCAGTGCCGTCAGGTCCAGACGATCGATCACGTCCACGATGAAACGGGCCAGGTGATTCTCGGGAAGCCAGTCCCCCACCGACGGCGGCCGCAGGTAATCCGTCTGGCGAACTACCGAAATGAATCCGCGCATCGCGACCTCGTTCGTTTCATGGCTAGGCTCATCGGCATTTTACCAAGCACGACCGCGGTTCCCTAGCAAAAAGCCCGAAAAACTCCCAGGAGGCAACGCGCAGACAGTACTGTTGTACGGCAAGCGAAACCGACAAAGTGCACGATTGATTTAGAAATGGAATAACAGCGTCAGGCATGACTTCAACATGCGAAAGGTTCGGTGTGGAATCGTCGATGGACAACTGAATCTCATCAACCAGCCACTTTCATTGCGTACGGAATCAGAGACGCGTGCAAGCGTCTCAGAGTCAGCAGGCTTATTGCTTGTCAGATGGCTGTTGATTTTCTCGCATTAAATAAATATACTGACTTGTCTATATAATTTATTGAGCTCGGAGCCTTCGAGACAGTGCGCCAGAATCAGGCAGGAACGCCATGACCCACCCTACACCTTCCGCCGCAATACCATCGGCGCGCGAACGCATACTATGCTGCGCCGCCGAGCTTTTTTATCAAAAAGGCATCAATAACGTCGGGATCAACGAAGTTATCGCGAAAAGCGCTATTGCCCGCATGACCCTCTACCACCACTTCGCCTCCAAGGACGCGCTCATTTGCGGCGTCCTGGGCGAGCGGATGGAGCGCAGGCAGGCTGAACTCACACAGATCGTCGAACGGACACGCAGCGCGCAACGCAAAGTGCTGGCGATGTTCGACTATCTGTCCCAACTCGCGACGGCAGACGGATTTCGCGGATGCGCCTTCATCAACGCTTCGATCGAACTGGCTGATCCGGACCATCCAGCCTACAGGATTGCGGTCTCGCACAAGCAGTGGATGGCTGAATTGTTCGAGCACATTGCATCGGAGGCCCATTGGAGCCAGCCAGGCATTTTTGGCGAACAATGCCTATTGCTATGGGATGGTGCCGCCCTGGGTATGCAAATGCATCGTAACAATGCACCGCTACGCGCAGCGCGCGCAGCGGCCACCGTTCTGATCAAGGCGGCACAACGATGAAGGCTACACAAGCACCATGGGCGCTGGCGGGTGGCTCGGCCGTTGCTGTGGGCTTTGCACGATTCGCGTATGCGCTGATCCTGCCTGCGATGCAAACGGATATGCACCTGAACTATGCGCAAGCTGGCTGGCTCAACACCACCAACTCAATCGGCTATCTGTTGGGCGCTTTGCTGACGATCTATTTTGTCGCTCGCCTGGGAAACCGGAGCCTGTTCATCGGCGGGATAGTGCTGACTACGCTGAGCGTGCTGGCCTGCGGATTAACGCGGGACTTCCAGCTTCTAGCCTTGTTCCGATTCCTGTCGGGGTTGGGTGGTGCAGGAACATTCATTTGCGGCGGGGTGCTCGCCGGTGTG
>SCRC01000103.1 GCA_004297945.1 Candidimonas sp.
TTGCAGTTATCCCACAGAGTCTGGCCATTCACCGTCAGGGCATCGCGGGCAATGACGCCGCCCAGTTCGCGGATCACGGCCGGCACGCCGCCGGCATAATAAAAATCTTCCATCAAGTGGGTGCCCGACGGCTGCAAATCCACCAGGCAGGGCAATTTATGGCCCAGCTCATCCCAGTCAGCGAGGGTCAGGTCAACCCCGATGCGCCCCGCTATCGCCAGAAGATGAATCACTGCGTTGGTTGAGCCGCCGATGGCGGCGTTTACACGAATTGCGTTCTCAAAGGCCTGGCGCGTCAGGATCTTCGACATGAGCAAATCATCTTTGACCATCTGCACAATGCGTCGGCCCGAAGCACGCGCAAGCAAATTGCGGCGTGCGTCAACAGCGGGAATAGCGGCATTGCCGGGCAGGCTCATGCCCAGCGCTTCGACCATGCTGGCCATGGTCGAAGCCGTACCCATCGTCATGCAATGCCCATGGGAGCGGTGCATACAGCTTTCCGCTTCAAAAAATTCTTCCTGCGACATTTGGCCTGCGCGAACTTCTTCAGACATCTTCCAGACATCAGTGCCCGAGCCCAGTTCGCGGCCGCGAAACTTGCCGCTAAGCATGGGCCCACCCGATACGCCGATGGTGGGCAGATCGCAGGATGCCGCCCCCATCATGAGCGAAGGCGTCGTTTTATCGCAGCCCATCAGCAACACGACACCATCCAGCGGATTGCCGCGTATCGATTCTTCGACGTCCATGCTGGCCAGGTTGCGAAACAGCATGGCCGTGGGCCGCAGCAGCGTCTCGCCCAGCGACATGACCGGGAATTCGAGAGGAAATCCACCCGCCTCCCAAACCCCGATCTTGACCTGCTCGGCCAGCGTGCGGAAATGCGAATTGCACGGCGTCAGTTCAGAAAAGGTATTGCAAATGCCAATAACCGGACGGCCGTCGAACTGGTCGTGCGGAATGCCCCGATTCTTCATCCACGAACGGTAGATGAAGCCATCTCGATCAAGCCGCCCAAACCAGGCCTGGCTGCGGCGCAAAGGCTTTTCCTTGTCGCTCACTACTGTCTCCTGCTCGTAATTATTTTTTATGCAGCCGCACCATTACATGGTCGGCCCAAGTATCCAGGGTGCGAATTCGTCTTCGCCAAATCCTTGCTCCTCGCTTTTGGTGCGTGCGCCCGATGCGACCTCGATGATGCGCCGGAAAATGTACTCACCCACTTGCTGAACAGTACTGGAACCATCCAGAATTTCGCCGCAGTTGATATCCATGTCTTCGCTCATGCGCCGATACATGGTCGAATTGGTCGCCAGTTTCAGCGACGGCGAAGGCTTGCAACCGTAGACCGAACCACGACCGGTCGTAAAGCAAATGACATTGGCCCCGCCCGCGACCTGGCCGGTTGCCGAAACCGGGTCGTAACCCGGCGTATCCATAAACACCAAGCCATGGGCCGTTACCGTTTGCGCGTATTCGACCACATCAGACAAATTGCTGGTGCCACCCTTGGCGACCGCGCCCAAGGACTTTTCCAGAATCGTGGTCAATCCGCCCGCCTTGTTGCCCGGCGAGGGATTGTTATTCATTTCGCCGCCCAGGCGTTCGGTGTATTTTTCCCACCAGTGAATCCGATCGACCAGCTTTTCACCCACCGCACGTGTGACCGCCCGGCGCGTCAGAAGATGCTCGGCGCCGTATATTTCCGGTGTTTCGCTAAGAATTGCCGTGCCGCCATGTTCGACCAGCAAATCCATGGCGGCACCCAGAGCAGGATTGGCGGTAATGCCCGAATAGCCGTCAGACCCACCGCATTGCAAACCCACGGTTATATGACTGATAGGCAGCGGCTGGCGCTGGTTCCGGTTAGCCACGGCGAGCATCTCGCGCACCGTGGCAACGCCTTGCTCTATGGTTTTGCGCGAACCGCCCGACTCTTGTATGGTCAGGGTGCGCAGGTGCTCGGATTCGTCCAGATGCTCAGCGGCCAGCAGCGACGAAATTTGATTGGATTCGCAGCCCAATCCTACAAACAAAACCCCGGCAAAGTTCGGATGCCGGATATAGCCGGCAATGACGCGCCGCAATAAATCGATGCCCTCGCCTTTGGAAGCCATGCCACAGCCGGTCTTATGTGTGATAGGCACCACGCCATCCACATTCGGAAATGCGCCAAGAGCATCATCGCGAAACGCGTCGGCAATCTGGCGGCAGACCCGGGCCGAACAATTGACGCTGCTGACAATGCCGATGTAATTGCGCGTGGCCACGCGCCCGTCGGGGCGCACAAACCCATTGAAAGTCAGCGCCGCCATCGGCTTGCGCACAGGCTTGACGTCGGTGCAAAAGGCGTAATCGCGCGCAAAATTGTGCATGGTCATATTATGCAGATGGACATGCTGGCCCGCAGCAATATCAGTGCTGGCAAAGCCGATGATCTGGTTATATCGGTGTATGGCGTCGCCCGCAGAAATCGCATGGGCCGCCATTTTATGACCGGCCGGGATGGCCTCGGACGAAGCGATATTTTCCGCCGCAACAGCCGTACCCGGTTTGATATCGCGCGTCGCAATCAGCACATCATCGTATTGAGTCAGGCGTATAACGGCCGGCGCCTGGTCCAGGCGGCCAATCTCATCGACCGGTATTGAAATTTCCTGTGCCACGAAGCCTCCAGGCTATACACTTGCTGATCTCTACCGGCGCCCGTTTACACGTCGCGCCCCGAGCATCAATTCAACATTCAGTCTATTACACAAACAAATATAGGTAAAGTGGTATTACCAAATTCGATTTGCAAGAAGGTTCGTGAAAAGCATGACAGCCACCTCCTTTTTTCTTGACAAGCCCATTGAGGTATGGAAATCTGTAGCCATCAATTGGTAAGACCAATTTGCCCACTGCGATGCGCAGGCGTCGCCAACATACAACAAGGAAAGCCCGTGCCACAAGCGAATCACTACGATTTTTCAGGGCGTCATGCCGTCGTGACGGGCGGCGCGGCAGGGATCGGCCTGGCCATTGTGCAACGCCTGCTTGCCGGAGGCGCAATCGTTGCCTTATGGGATCGCGATGCCAAGGCGCTGGATCAAGCGCGCGCCTCGCTTAATTCGAAACAGATCCACACGATAGGGCTTGATGTCGCCAGCGAAGACGAGGTCGCGCACGCCACCGCTTCCACCTTGCAGGCGATGGGCAGCATCGATATTCTGGTAACCAGCGCCGGTATTACCGGGCCAAACGCCACGGTATGCGACTACCCGGTCGCCGAATGGGATCGGGTCATGAACATCAACCTGCGGGGCCCATTTTTATGCTGCCGCGCAATCGCCCCACAAATGCAGGCCAAAGGTTATGGGCGTATCGTCAACATTGCCTCGATAGCCGGCAAAGAAGGCAACCCAAATGCCTCCGCCTACAGCGCCTCCAAGGCCGGTGTCATTGCCCTGACGAAATCATTGGGCAAGGAGCTCGCGCAAACTGGCATCACCGTTAACTGCATAACACCCGCCGCCGTGCGCACCGCCATGTTTTCGCAAATGACCCAACAGCACATCGATTACATGCTCTCTAAAATTCCCATGAGTCGTTTTGGTACAACCGCTGAAATTGCAGCGCTCGTGTCCTGGCTGTGCTCGGAAGAATGTTCTTTCTCCACCGGCGGCGTATTCGACGTTTCGGGCGGCCGGGCCACGTACTGATGGCCTCCTTGCGTTTTTCCGCCGGGTCATTGCGACAGTTTGCCACCGACGTGCTGGCCGCGGCAGGCATGGCAGATGCCCCCGCGCAAGCCGTCGCCGATACTCTGGTCGAAGGAGACCTATTAGGCCACGACACACATGGGCTGGCCCTGCTCGCGCCCTATCTCCAGGAAATTCACAAAGGATCAATGGCCAAGTCAGGCCAGCCTGAAGTGATCTCGGATCGCGGTGCGGCACTTTGCTGGGATGGCCACCGATTGCCCGGCCCCTGGCTGGTCAGGCAAGGCATGGACATTCTTGAACCTCGCGCCCGCCAGTTCGGTAGCGCCACTCTGGTCATTCGCCGCAGCCACCACATCGCCTGCCTGGCCGCCTACCTGTTGCGCGCCACCGAGCATGGCCTGGTCATGCTGTTGGCCAGTTCCGACCCAGCCGTCGCCAGCGTTGCGCCCTATGGCGGCACGCGGGCCGTTTTTACGCCGAACCCCATTGCCGCAGGCATTCCCACCACGAACAATCCCTTCCTGATTGATATCTCTTCATCCATCGTGACCAATGGCCTGTGCGCCCGTCTGCAAAAAGAGGGCGGGTCGTTCGATCACGAATGCCTGCTTGACGCCGACGGACATCCCAGTCGCGACCCGGGCGTACTGTCCAGCACCCCGCCTGGCACCATCATGCCGCTGGGCGGTGTCGCGTCGGGGCACAAGGGCTTTGGCCTGGCATTGCTGATCGAGGCCCTCACGGGTGGGCTGGCGGGCCACGGCCGCGCCGATCCAGCCGAGGGATGGGGCGCCACGGTGTTCCTGACGCTGTACGATCCCGAAGCGTTCGGCGGCAGCAGCCACTTTATGCGCCAGACCGATTGGCTGGCGGATGCATGCCGAGCCAATCCCGCAGTGCCGGGCTTCAATTCCGTACGCATGCCTGGGGATCGCGGCATCGCCCGTAAACACGAACAACTCCGCGACGGTGTGGCGCTCCATCCCAGCATCCCGCCCATGCTAGGCGGCTGCGCCAAACTCTACGGCATTGAATTCCCAGCTGCACTCGGCGGCCCTTTATAATCCAGCTAAACTCGTATGCAAAGCGCCCATGCCCATTAGATCCATCGAAACGCAAAGACTCTATCGCCAGATCAGCGATCAGCTGCGGTCCCTGATTCTGGCGGGCGAGTTTCCGGTCGGGTCGCGCCTTCCGGCCGAGCGCGACCTGTCGGTGCAATTGGGCGTAAGCCGGCCTTCCCTGCGCGAGGCACTGATTGCACTAGAAGTGCAAGGCTATATCGAAGTCCACATGGGCTCTGGCATTTATGTTTGCGAACCGCCATCCGCCTCAACGCAAGAGCTCGATCTTTCGCGCGAAGAGGGCCCCCTGGAATTGATACGCGCCCGGGCCCTGCTCGAAGGAGAGGTTGCGGCCACCGCGGCCAAGGTCGGGCGCAAGCCTCAGTTCGACGCGATTTCCCAGGCGCTCGATACGATGGAGGCAGATGCCCGCGCAGGCGTCACGCCCATTGAGGCCGACCGGCTTTTTCATGTACGCATTGCCGAAGCAACCGGCAACAGCGTGCTGGTCAACGTGGTGCAACGGCTGTTCGACTTCCGCCTGGGTCCCTTGTTTGACCAGCTGCACAGTCACTTTGAAACCGCGGAAGTCTGGTCACAAGCCATTGCGGAGCATCGCGAAATCCTCAAGGCCTTGCGAGCCAAAGATGCAGACCTGGCGCGCGCCGCCATGCGAACCCACATGGGCATCGCCTACAAACGCCTGAGCTCCAGCCTGACCCGCGCACGCCCACGGGCGACAGCAGGAAAAGGAAAAAAGAAATGAATGCCTCAGCAAAAATCGCACTGGTCACCGGCGCCGGATCGGGGATAGGCAAATGCATCGCCCTGGCCCTGATGCAAGAAGGCTATTGCGTCGTGCTGGCCGGGCGCCGCACAGCGCCGCTGGAAGCGACCGCGCAAGAAGGGCGGGCGTCTGGCGGAAAGGCTCTGGTTGTCAGCACCGATGTCGCCAACCCCGACTCGGTCAATGCCTTGTTCGCCAAAACCCGCGAGGCGTTCGGGCGACTCGACCTGCTCTTCAATAATGCGGGTATTTTTGCGCCCGAAGCTTCGCTCGAAGACCTAAGCGTCGAACAATGGAAAGCCGCCGTCGATATCAACCTGACCGGCGCATTCCTTTGCACGCAAGGGGCCTTCCGGCTGATGAAAAGCCAGCAGCCACGAGGCGGGCGCATCATCAACAACGGCTCGATCTCGGCGCACTGCCCGCGCCCGCGCGCCGTGTCCTACACCGCCACCAAGCACGCGATTACGGGCCTGACCAAGGCCACCTCGCTCGACGGACGGCAATACGATATTGCCTGCGGCCAAATCGACATCGGCAACGCCGCCACCGCACTCACCGAAAAAATAGGCAAGGGCGTTCTACAGGCCGACGGCTCGATAGCGGCCGAACCCACCATGGACGTACAAAACGTGGCACGCGCCGTGGTGTACATGGCCAGCCTGCCACTAGACGCCAACGTGCAGTTCATGACAGTCATGGCCACGAAAATGCCGTTTATCGGGCGTGGCTGATACCTGCGGCATCCGACCACGATTTCAAAGAGAGGGCTTCATGAAAAAGCTGACTACCGCCGCCGGCGTCACGGCAGCGCTGGGCCTCAAATAGTTCTGCGTATGGCGGCCTATTCCACAGACCCGATCATCGCCATCGCCACCGCCCCCGGGCGAGGCGGGATCGGCGTCGTACGTATTTCGGGTCAAGACCTCAACTCCCTGGTCAGCCGACTGTTTGGCGTGGCGCTGGCTCCACGCCATGCTCATTACCTGCCGTTTAACGACACCGACGGCCAGACCATCGACGCCGGTATCGCCCTGTTTTTTAAAGGGCCTCATTCGTATACCGGCGAAGACGTGCTCGAACTGCAAGGCCATGGCGGGCCGGCCGTATTGCGCCGCTTGCTGGAACATTGCCTACACTCGGGTATGGAGTTGGGCCTGCGTCATGCCGAGCCTGGCGAATTCACCCAACGTGCCTTTTTGAATGAACGCATCGACCTCGCCCAGGCCGAGGCCGTCGCCGACCTGATCGACGCCTCATCCGAAGCCGCCGCGCGCAGTGCCATGGCTTCGCTCGCCGGCGTTTTCTCTACCCATGTCAACGCGCTGAGCGAGCGCATCGTGCACTTGCGCATGCTGGTCGAAGCCACGCTTGACTTCCCGGAAGAAGAAATCGACTTCCTGGAAAAATACCAGGCGCGCGAAACGCTTGCCCAAATCCAGAAGGACCTGCACGCCCTGACGCGACAGGCCCAACAAGGCATGATTCTGCGCGAAGGCTTGCACGTGGTACTGGCCGGACAGCCCAATGTCGGTAAATCCAGCCTGCTTAATGCGCTGGCCGGCGACGATATCGCCATCGTCACGCCCATTGCCGGCACCACACGCGACAAAGTCACCCAGCAGATTCATATCCAGGGCGTGCCTATACATATCGTCGACACGGCGGGCCTGCGCGATACCGACGACGCGGTTGAAAGCATTGGCATCGCGCGTACCTGGGCGGAAATTGAAAAGGCCAACGTCATCATTCACCTGCAAGACGCACGCACCCATGACAGCGAGCTCGATTCGGCCATTACAAAGCGTTTGCCCGCACGGACGCCGGTTCTCAAGGTGTTCAACAAAATCGATTTGCTGGATGTGGCCGATTTCTCTGGTCGCCACACTCACGACATTGCCAAGCACACGACAAACGACCGGCATAGTGCTCTTGAACCCGTAGCCATTTCCGCCAAAACCGGTACTGGCCTGGACGCGCTGCGGCAAACCTTGCTCGATATCGCGGGCTGGAACCCTGGCACCCAATCCCCGTGGCTGGCCCGTGCGCGCCATTTGCAGGCACTGCAACAGACCGACGAACACCTGGCCCAGGCCGCTGGACACGCCAGCCGCAGCGATCAGGTACTGGACCTGTTCGCCGAGGAGCTGCGCCTGGCACACGACTCGCTCTGCTCCATTACCGGGCAGTTCACCAGCGACGACTTGCTGGGCGAGATTTTTTCCAGCTTTTGCATCGGAAAGTAAGCCTGCTTTCAAGAGCAAGACCCGGGCAATAACGCGCTTGCCGACTCTTCTACCTTTACTCAATATCACGTCGTTCGTTCGTCCCAACAATTAGGATTTAAATCCTAATTTTCGGTTTACATGCGGCTATGCTGCATGCTAATCTTGCTGATGAATTAGGGTGGTAATGCCCTGTGCGCCTGTGCACAACGGGTTTCGGTGACACAACGTCAAGATGCTCGAAAAATCATTGAAGAAGGACGTCGCATGAGCGATGAGTTGTTGATCAATAAAGACGGGTCATGCTGGACGTTGACGCTGAACCGCCCAAATAAAATGAATGCCTTGTCAGCCTCTGTTGTTGAATCCCTCATTGCCGCCGTAGACGCAGCGCCGCAGCAACATGCACAGATTCTTGTGATTAGAGGCGCCGGCAAAACACTAAGCGCGGGATTCGATTTCACCGACGTTCAAGCCCAAAGTGAAGGCGATATTGTGTTGCGCTTCTTGCGCATCGAAATGCTGCTGCAGAAAGTTGCAAACTCCCCGTGCCTGACCGTTGGTCTCGCACACGGCCGCGTTTTCGGCGCTGGCGCCGACCTCTTCGCCGCGTGCGCAAAGCGCTACGCCACACCCGACTCAAGCTTCCGAATGCCAGGGCTGCATTTCGGCGTGGTATTGGGCACGCGTCGACTTGCCGCGATCGTGGGCAACGATGCCGCACGAGATATCCTGACCTCGACACGTGTATTTGACGCGGCGCAAGCGCAGCGGCTGGGCTTCTGCCACACGCTATCGGAGATGGCCGGCTGGAGCGCCCTCATTGAGGAAGCCGCCGCAACGGCCCGCTGCCTGCCAGAGCCAAGCCGACGCGTATTGTTTGAACTCACCCAGGCGAACAATAACGACAGCGACCTCGCCGATCTTGCTCGCTCAGTGGCCGCACCGGGGCTGCTTGCCCGGATAAAACAATTCAGAGAAAAGAAATAATCGTGGAGATCTGATTATGCATAGCAAGTCTGTATTGACTGATCTACGCGACATGGTGGCAATGCATCGCTCGAACAATACTGCCATTATTTTCGACGACACGGCTTATTCATATGCCGCACTCGATGATTTATCCAACCAATTTGGCAATCTGTATCTTAGCCTCGGGCTACCTCCCCAAAGCCGTGTGAGCTTCATGCTAAGCAATGATATTTTGCTGATAGCCGCGTATTTCGGGGCTTTTAAGGCCGGCCAGGTAGCAAATCCGATGGGCACGCGACTAACCGCCGAGGAAGTCGCGTATATCCTTGACCACGCAGGCAGCGAGTTGTTGATTACGTCTGACGAGCATGCCGCAGTGGTCGCCGACGCGCTCGCTCTACTGAAAAATCCGCCAAAGGTGTTGGGCATTGACGCCATCAACGACGGCACCCTGCAAACGAAGCTGAAAGCGCTGCCATTCCACCTGCTAAGGCAACAATCCGTCGACGCACCCAACATCCCTGCGCCGGCACCCGACGATGGCGCTTTACTGCTCTATACATCGGGAACAACCGGCAAACCAAAGGGGGTAATGCTGACTCATCGCAACGTCAGCACCGCCATTGCCGCAGTAAAAGCCGGTTTTTCGCTGACGCCTGCCGACAGAACCTTGTGCGTTATGCCGCTGTCGCACACCAACGCACTGATGTTCAGCACGCTATCTTATTTACACGCCGGCGCGTCAACGGTGATCTGTCGTCGCTTCAGCGCTTCCGAACATTGGAAACTATGCAAAAAATATCAGGTCAACAGTTTCAGCGCATCGCCGACCATACTCGCGATTCTGCTCGAGACTGCGCCGTGCATGGCCGATGAAGGCGCGGGTTTGAAATTTGTCAAAGTAGCGTCGGCGCCAACGTCTTTCGATCTGGCCGAGCGCTTCGAGGCTCGCTTCGGCAACGGTTTGTTGCTCGAAACCTATGGATTGACCGAAACCACGGCAATCAACGTAATGAACCCCATGGCTGGCCCCCGCAAGCGCGGCTCGATCGGCAAGGCTCTACCTCCGAATATCGTCAAAATCGTCGACAGCAAGGGTGTAGACTTGCCACCTGATGCGGTTGGCGAAATCGTGATACGTGCGCCGGTCGTAATGAAAGAATATTTTCGTGATCCCGAGGCCACCGAGCGAGCGCTGCAAGATGGCTGGATGCACTCGGGAGACCTGGCCAAAATGGATGAAGACGGCTTTATCTTTATAGTAGGCCGCAAAAAAGAAATGATTATTCGCGGTGGCGAAAACATTTCCCCTCTCGAAGTCGAACGTGTAATCGCCAGGCATCCCGCAGTGCGCGAGGCGGCCGCATTCGGTTTGGCCGACCCGCTATGGGGGGAGATCGTTGCGGCATGTGTCACGCCCCACGAAGCGCTCAACGAGCCGCTACGTGAAGCCGATATCATCGAATTCTGCAAAGGCTACCTGGCCTCGTTTAAAGTACCTCAGCGGATAACTTTCGTCGACGAGCTGCCGCGTAATGGTGTCGGCAAGATAAAGCGGCACGAACTGCATCGATATTTTCAAGAACGACACGCCAAGTAGGCGCAAATAGAGAACGCAATGAATATGAAATCCGTAGCCGTCGACTTTGGCGACAGAAAATTGGACATCGAAGTGCCCGAAAGCGCCGTCATCGCCGAATTTGAAAACCCTCCCCTGCTCGAAGACCCCGTCGGGGCGGTGCGTGCAGCGCTGGCAAAGCCCTATGGGTGCCCACCTCTTTCTGAACTGGCCAAGCCTGGGATGCGGGTAGCAATCGGCTTTGATGATCCGACACGTCCGAACACTCCGCCGCAGACCATCCTGCCTGAAATCATCGATGTCCTGCTCCAGGCCGGCGTCAGCGAACGCGATATTATTTTCGTCAACGCTTGCAGCAATCACAAGAAGAGCACACGCTCGGAACTCGCCAACCACCTCGGCTTGAAAATATTCAATCGCTTCTGGCCGCTTGGGCAAATTCTCAATCATGACTGTGCGGATTCGACGCAGCTTAAATATTTTGGAATTACCGACGGCGGACGCTATGTAGAAATGAACCGCCACTTCTTCGAAGCCGATCTTATGATCTATCAGGGCAATGTCGCCTCCGCCGCCTGGAAAAGCTACACAGGCACCGGGGCCGTGGTCGGGCTGGCTTCCACACGAAGCATCGCGTCGCACCACAGTTTCCACAGCATTCCGGATCCTGGGTCGAAAAATTCTGCCAGCACCAAGCGTTATGGCAGCGTGAAAGAAGAAATGACAAACTATCTGGACCAGGCAACCGGCAAGCAGGTTTTCTACATCAATTCGATAAACGGCCTTGGCGGCAAAATGGCCGGCGTCTTCGCAGGAACCGCTAAAGACGTCAAGCCACCCGCATGGGAACTAGCCGAGAAGCTGTTTCGACGCCCCGTTCCGCAACAAGCCGACGTGCTCGTGGTCGGCTTGCCGCAAACCTACTCATACGGCAGCGCGAACAATACCTTGATCGCCGCAGTCGGCGCACTGGTTCCACCGCGCTTTAGCCCGGGCAAGCCGATATTGCGCGAAGGCGGGGTAGTCATTGCCGTAAGTCCGACCAGTGGCGTCATAGATGAACGCACGTTCCCCTCTTATCCAGAGGCCATCAGGCTATATCGGCAATGCTTTTCCGCTCACTCGCTGGTGGACTACGAGGACGAATTCAGTCATCGCCAGGAGTATCTTCACAGCTACACACATAATTACGCCTATCCGGCCATCCACGCGTTTTGGTTGCTCTATGAAAATGAATACACGCTCGGCCGCGCTTCACGTGTCATCATGGCGGGAACCAGTAACCCCGGCGCGTTCAGGGAATTAGGCATTACGCCAACGGCGAACTTCGCGGACGCGTGGAAAATTGCCACACGAAGTGTCGGACCGGACCCGATGACGGTCGTCGCACCGACCTTCTGGAGCAAGCCGCGGCTTAAATTCGACGTGCAGTCATAATTCGAGAAACCACATGCCTCTACATATGCACCTTGACCCGGTCGGTGGCGTAGCGGGCGATATGTTCATCGCTGCCGTGCTTGATGCCTTTCCACACTTGGCAGATGGCATGCAGGCTGCGATCCGGTCAGCGGGGCTGCCACAGCGTATCCGCTGCAAACTGATCGAACATAAAGATTATGCGCTGACCGGCCGGCGCTTTGTGGTTGACGAGTTGGATAGCCATACACATAGCGGCCATAATCATACTCATGAGCACCCGGTCACGCACGAACACGAGCACATTCCATTTGCGACGTTACGAAGCAATCTGACCGCCTCCGCCCTTGCCGATCCTGTCAAACAACGTGCCATCGCAATTTTTACCTTATTGGCACAAGCCGAAGCGAAAGTCCATGGTGGGGCGGCCGACCAAATCACGTTCCACGAAATCGGATCCTGGGACTCCATCGCTGATATTGTGGGTGCTGCGTATTTAATTGAAGCCCTCGACAAGCATAAGGGCAATCAGGGTACACGCTGGTCGACGGCGCCATTGCCGCTCGGATCGGGCCGGGTTAAAAGCGCGCACGGCCTGCTACCCGTGCCCGCTCCGGCTGCCACCTTACTGATAGAGGGGTTCCTCGTACGCGGCGACGAGCTGGAAGGCGAACGAGTCACGCCAACCGGTGCCGCCATTCTACGTTACCTTAACTGTAGTGCCGGCATAGGAGCACACCCGAAACGGCTTATTGCGTCGGGCACCGGCTTTGGCTCGCGCACTCTCCCTGGCATCAGCAATGTGTTGCGTGTTCTGGCGTTTGAAAACGTCGAGCCGCCGCGTGAAGAATCCGGCATCGATCAGGTGACCGTACTGAATTTTGAGGTCGACGACCAGTCCGCCGAAGATCTGGCGGTGGGTCTGGCGCGTTTGCGTGAAACCGAAGGCGTGATTGATGTCCTTCAGATGCCGGCTTTCGGGAAAAAGGGTCGAATGGTCTCGCATATCCAACTGCTGGTTCAGCCAGCCGACCGAGACAAGGCGATCGAAGCGTGCTTTACACAAACCACGACCATTGGACTGCGGGTGCAGTCGATGGAACGGCAAATCCTCTTGCGTAAAGCATCGGCCGTAACGGTAGGGCATTACACGCAACGCGTAAAAACCGTGTCCAGACCAGCAGGAATTCCTACCGCCAAAGCCGAAATGGACGACCTGGCAAGCCACGCCAACAGCCATGCCGAGCGTGAAGCATTACGCGTCCTTGCAGAAAATAGTGCACTAGGCAAGGAGTCATCGCATGAATAGCGCTATCGATATCAAGGCGGCAACGCTTGAACAAATATTATCGAGCATTGGCCGCGTCGCCGTCGCCGTCAGTGGCGGTGTCGATAGCCTAACGCTCGGGGTAATCGCGCATCGTTTGCTTGGCCATGACTGCGAGGTGTTCCATGCCGTGTCGCCCGCAGTGCCCCCCGATGCGACCCAACGCGTGCACGCGCTAGCCATACAAGAAAACTGGCGGCTTACCGTTGTCAATGCAGGCGAATTCAACGATGCTCGTTACATGGCCAACCCCGTCAACCGTTGCTTTTACTGCAAGACAAATCTGTATTCATCCATGATTGGCCATACTGACAAGCAACTTATATCGGGAACCAATATCAACGATCTGGGCGAGTATCGACCGGGCCTTGAGGCCGCGAAAACACACTCGGTTCGGCACCCCTACGTCGAAGCCGGCATCACCAAAGATGATTTACGCCAGCTTGCGCGCCGGCTTGGCCTGACGGATATTGCCGAACTGCCCTCATCGCCCTGTCTGGCAAGCCGTGTAGAAACCGGCATTGGCATTCGCGCCGATACGTTAAGCCTGGTTGATGCAGCAGAAAAATGGGTTATGCACGAAATCAGCCCTCACTCGGTACGTTGCCGTGTGCGCAAGCAAGGCATCGTTATCGAACTCGACAAGGCGAGCTTGTCGGGCCTTACCCCCAAGCATAAAGACGAATTAACACGGAAAGTCGGCGCAATGTTCGCAGCCATTGGCATGACCTCGGAAGTAGGATTCGCCCCCTATCGCACAGGCAGCGCTTTCATCGGGATCAAGCATGAGTCGCTCTGAAATCAATCTCGACTTTGACAGGCGCAAGCGGGTTGGCTTTGACGAAGCGATTTTTTGCCAAGGTAAAAGCGTTGCTCAATTAAGCACCATCCTGGACCTCGCGCACGAGCGCGGCTCGGGGTTTTTGCTCACGCGGCTCGATACAAGCGTCTATGCAGACTTAAGCACGCCACATCGAAGCCAGATCGACTACGACTCCGTGTCGCGTACCGGGTTCTTCGGCAAGCCTAAGCCGTGCTCAGATCGCAGTTCGGTGGCCATCGTCACGGCTGGAACCGCAGACATCCCCGTTAGCCGCGAAGCGGCTCGTACCCTGGAGTATTGCGGCCACACCAGCCATTCCTTTGCCGATGTCGGCGTCGCCGGATTGTGGCGTTTGCTGGAGCGCATTGATGAGATACGCAAAAGCCCTGTCATCATCGTCGTGGCCGGGATGGACGGCGCATTGCCCAGCGTCTTGTGCGGGCTGGTCTCGAGTCTTGTCATAGCCGTACCGACCTCGGTCGGCTACGGAATTACTGAAGGCGGGCGTACTGCATTGAACGCGATGCTCGCGAGTTGCGCGCCTGGACTGCTGGTCGTCAATATCGATAACGGCTATGGCGCGGCGTGCGCGGCCTTGCGGGCACTTGGAATGCCGCGTATCTTTTAGCGAAGCGTTACTGCGGCATCCAGTTCGAATTTTCTGTTCGGGTCCAGGGCCGCAAGGGCGTCTATCTCATTTTTGCCAGGTGGTGCCGTTGGTTGTGCATCGTCATGATCAAACGTAAAAGACGTCCGCTTGATGACTTCCTGAAGGCTGGACTCCGGGTGCCATGATTGCAACGCCAAGCGATTATCCTTTTTTACAAATACCGCGATGGGCGTGACCACTCCGTGAAAGCCTCCCCATGAGGTGCGAAAATCCAGCTTCTCAACGAAAGTGCGTTTTGAGTGCTCGGTTCGCCAGGTGCAAGCGCGCCTGGCCGTAGGCAACATTACCGCGCCTCCGCCGCCGCCAGGCAAGCGAACCTTGGGATGGTGCCAATCACCTATACAGGAATTGTTCGCGTTTCCTTCGCCGTCAATTTGAGCCGCGCCCAGAAACGTAAGATCCATTTTCCCTCGAGTGCAAAGATCGTAAAAATCTTCGTTGGCAAAAATGGAAGCGGAATTTTCAGCCAAAGCCGGATCGGAACTTGAAATAGGAATATGAGAAGGAATGGGGTCCACACCGCCAGCGACATTAATGTAAATGAAGCTCCAGTCGTAGGCGCGCTTGGCCAACAAACAGGCCAGCATCGGCATTGTGGAATTGACTCCGCTAAACGTAATTTCATTTGGGCGAATAAAGCGTGCCAAATTTATAACGATATAAGAGAACGGTGACCAGCTTTTATTCATCACTTGATTCCTTTTATCTCAGGGGCGGCATTCAGATGTTTTTGCAGTGACGCGTCGCCGGCCTCCAGATAGCTTTCTACCGCGGGGTAGTCGATCTCATAATCTGGCCAGCAAGAGCCTGGCCAAGCCCCGCCCTCGACGATTGAAAACGCCTCCACCATGAAATACGGGATCAACGTCAATTCTGGCTGTTTGGTGAAAATTTCTGTGTCAACCAGACGTTCAGCAACAACCAGCACGCTTTTGGCGGCACGGCTCATAATGCGGTCCCAGTGCCATGTGCCGCTGACGCGCACGTTGCCAAGGCTGTCGACCTCGTTTGCGTGAATTACTGCGTAGTCTGGCTGAATGGCGGGAATTACCCAGACCGGGCCGCCGTTGCCATAGGGATCTTCCAGGCACTTCCAGTTATTGAGCGCAGGCAGGTCACTACCCGACAACCCACCGCAAGGCTGAAATGGAACTCCAAAGGCGGCTGCCCGCAACCCCGCAGTAAGGGTGGCGCATGCATGCTCTTCAAGCTCAAGGTGGCCGCTTTCGACGGCCTTTCGGTACGCCGGCGCTAAGCCGAAATTTCCTTCCATGGCAACAATGCCGGTACGGGCCCTTTTGGCGACCCCGGCGCGGCAAAGCAGGTCAATGTCGTACCCTGGCGACTGCTTGATTATTTCGAGATTCGTTTTCTTTTGCCGGATAAGCTCTCGTACAAAAGCGAATGGCCCGCGATGCAAAAAACTTCCTCCGAGCGCCACAGAAGAGCCGTTGGGGACGCGATCAACGAGTTCGGCTATTGATACGCATTTATCTGGCTGATTGAATCCGGACGGCATTTGCTTCTCCTGAATGTGGATCTAAAACTCCATTACCCTGCAACCTTCGCCCCTAACTCGGAAAGAATTTCCACCGTGTGTTCGCCAAGAGCCGGAGGCCTTTGGCCGATGCCCGCCGTCCTCGAGTCGAAGCGGATCGGGGAGACAAACGTTTTGGTACTGACGCCATTAGGCATCTCCAGCTCTTGCACCCATTGCATATGAGCAACCTGGGGATCTGACAATGCGTCCGAGTAGTTATTGATGGGCGCACAAGGCACGCCCGCATTACGAAAGCGTTCCAGCCAGGTTTCTGCATCGGCTCGGGCAAATATGGCTTCGAGAATTTCGCGCAGATCATTCTGATGGGTCGCACGAGCCGTGGTGGTCAGAAAGCGTTCATCGGCGAGCAGATCGTCGCGCGACACGGTCACGCATACACTCTTCCACAGCGAATCATTACCGGCCGCCATACCAAAGTATCCGCCTCGACACTTAAATACTTGATAAGGCGCATTTCTTGGATGTGCAGAGCCTAGCTTCTCTGGGTTTATTCCGGTGCCAAAATACTGTGATGTTTGAAGCGCAGCAATGCCCAGGGTGGCGCCAAGCATTGAAATATCGATATGCGTTCCCTGACCCTCGCGTTCCACACCGCGCAGCGCCGATGCAATCGAAAAAGCAGCGTACAAACCCGCAGCGAAATCACACACAGGCACGCCGCATTTCACCGGAGCGCCTCCCGGTTCGCCTGTTACGCTCATAAGCCCGCTCATTGCCTGAAGAGTCAGGTCGAAGCCGCCTTCCTGGCTGCGTGGACCCGTTTGCCCATAAGCTGAAATGGAGCAATACACCAGCTTTGGATTAATCTTGCGCATGGCTTCGTAACCGAGCCCGAGTCGATCCATCACCCCCGGCCTATTATTCTCCAACACCACGTCCGCTTCTTTGATTAGCCGTCTTGCCGTTTCGACATCGTCTTCATTCTTCAAATTCAGGCTGATCGATCTTTTATTGCGATTGAGCGACGCAAAATTTTCGCTAAAACCTTGAGTCAAAGGAGCCCAGCTTCGCAATGTATCGCCGCCTTCCGGATGCTCCATCTTTATAATGTCTGCCCCCATGTCCGCGAGCAACATGCCACAGAAAGGGCCCGCCGCAACATTGCATATTTCAATGACGCGGACGCCCTTCAATGTCGATTCTTGCTTCATGCTATTCCCATGCTTGTTGTTTAAGTTGCGGCTGCGAAATATCCACCGCGATACCCCATATCTCGCGAAAGCTCCCGTGCCGCTTGCAGAACCAAGGGGGCCAACTCCGCCATTTTCGCAACGGTCAACCGTTGGAGAGGTCCGGAAATACCCAAGGCGGCAATGGACTTGCCCAAGCCATTGAAGATCGGAACGGCAACGCCCCCTACTCCGTCCCGCCATTCACCGCGGTTAATGGCGTAACCAACGCGCGATATCTTGGAAAGTTCCGATTTCAGCGCTTTAATAGAAATTTGTGTAGCAGGCGTATGCTGCCGCAACCTGTCGGCGTACCGGTCGATGTAGTCCGGCGTCTGGAAAGCGAGCAGCGCTTTTCCGGTTGCGACGGCATAGGCGGGCGCCCGACCGCCGATGACCGAGTATGCGCGTATGGGCTTTGGGCTATCGAGCTTGTCGATATAAACGACATCAAGTCCATCCAGCACTGAAAGATGCACCGTTTCGGCCGTGGCATCGGCCAGCGTGCGCATAAATGGGGGCGCAAACTTCCTGACATCCATATGAGCCAACTGTACGGCGCCCAATTCAAACATTTTCAGCGTGCATCGATATCCGCCCGAATCGGAGTCACGTTCGATGTAACCAGCATGTGAAAGCGTTTGTAGTGTCCGATGTGTATTGCTGCGCGTAAGTTGCACGAGTTCAGCTATCTGTTCGAGAGTGCGGGCCTGACCATCGGACTTGTTGATAGTCTCTAGAACCATAAGGCCTTTCAATAAAGTCTTATCCACTATCGTCCCAAAGAATAGGATGCGTAATTCATAAATTAATTATTTGAGTGACCGCAACAAAATTATTGACTGGCTTTTTATTGTATGAGATTCTAACTTATACCACATAATAATATTTCAATCCCAACATTCAGGAATGTTTGCTTAAAGGAGACAACATGAAATTACTTTTGTCACGTCTATTGACGGGCGCTTTTATCGGAATATTGGCCAGCAGCGCTTACGCGCAATCATGGCCGACACACTCTGTAAAATTAGTCGTGCCATACCCTCCCGGCGGAGCGAGCGATTTTTCCGGACGGGTTTACGCCGAGCAGCTGACAAAAATCTTCGGCGTGTCATTTGTCGTCGAAAATAAAGCCGGGGCTAGCGGCGATATCGGTGCAGGGTATGTCGCCCGCTCGGCTCCCGATGGCTATACCTTGTTAATGGCCGCGATCGGCAGCCACGCCATTCATTCGGTGCTGCCTTCCTCAAAACCCGGATACAAATTCCCTGGCGATTTCGAAGGCATATCGATGGCCACGACCACACCATTGGCAGTCGTGGTCAGGTCTTCGCTACCCGTGCATAGCATTAAGGAACTCATTGCGTTGGCAAAAAGCAAGCCGGGTGTACTCAGCTTTGGATCGGCAGGAATCGGGTCTCCTGAGCACATGACGGGCGAGAAATTCCAGCTCGATACCGGTACCAAGCTACTTCATGTCCCATACAAGGGTAGCGGCCCTGCCATTAGCGGCCTGATGGGGGGGCAGGTTGATGTGGTGTTCGATACCTTGCCAACGCTATTGCCCCAAATTCATAACGACAAGGTACGTTTTTTAGCCGTGACCACCCGAAAACGCAGCCCGTTGTTGCCCAAGATAAAGACCTTGCAAGAGCTGGGTATTAAAAACTTCAATGTCAGCACACGATATGCTCTGTTGGCGCCCAAGGGAACACCTAAAGAGATCATCGACCGGCTTTCGGCGGCCATGAAGAAAGCCGCAGAGATGCCTTCGGTGCAAAAAAAGATGGCGGCTCAGGGCGCCCAAGCACTTTTCACCACGCCGAAACAAACTGATATCGCATTGAAGCAAGAAGTCGCCATTTGGGCCGATGTGGCAAAAAGGGCTGATATCAAGTAAAACGACCCAGACCTTCGCTTGATCTAGAGCATTTTTGCTCAACCAATATCCAGCGCGGGGTTTTTGGTATTTGGTTGGACGCTTGGGTATGTGAAGACGCCGTCTATGGGGGCGGGGCCGGGCCGGCACGGCGTGCTTGATCCGGATCTGCCTCGTCCAGGCGGGCGTCGGGCCAAACTCGCTACGCCGCTGGCGCGGCTAC
>SCRC01000104.1 GCA_004297945.1 Candidimonas sp.
CCAAATACCCAAACGTCCCGCCAAATACCCAAACATCCCGTGCTGTATACCGTTTGACGAAAAATGCTCTAGCGCATATTCCCCGTATGTCCCAGCGAATATCGGCCGGGCTGGGGCCATACGGTCAAGCCGTGGGGCTCGGTGCCGACCGGGATAATCTTGACGGCGCCGCTGGTGGTATTGATAGCATAAACCACATTATCAAAGCGCCCCGATACCCACAGATATTTTCCGTCGGCGCTGACATTGCCCATGTCGGGGCTGCCACCACCCGGGATGGGCCACGTTGCCACGACCTTGTCCGTCGCAAAATCCAGTACCGAAATGCTTCCCGGCCCCTTGGGTTTGCCATGAATCTTATTGGAGCCACGGTTCGTAATATAAAGCTTCGTCCCGTCCCGGCTAGGATACAAGCCGTGAGTGCCTATTCCCGTCTTGATAAAGCCCACTTTTTTGAAGCCATCCGGGTCAATCACATATACCCCATCGGCCATCATGTCCGCCACGTAGAATTTTTTGCCGTCTGGCGAACTGCGTATATCCTGAGGCATCCCCACCTTGGCAAGCTTAAGGTATCCCAGCACTTTATGATTGACCATATCTACCTTGACCAGGCTGCCATCGAATTCACAGGTAAAAATGGCATAGCTGCCGTCAATGGAATAATCGGCATGGTTGATTCCGGCACAGTCAGGGGTCGCTAGCGAAAACTGTAAAACCATCGTGTGCGGATCGCGAAAATCAAGCCGCTTCAACGCTTCGGCAACCACAATCGCCGACTTGCCATCGGGCGTGAAATACATGTTGTAGGGGTCGTCCACCTTCACCGCTTTGCCAGGTTTGCCCGTGTCCGGATTGATGGGAGTCAGGCTCCCATCGTTCGTGCCCTCAGCGTTATTGGCCACCCATAGCGTTTTCAAATCCCAGGAAGGCACCACGTGCTGCGGATTCGCACCCACCTTGAAACGATCCACTACCTTGAAAGTGGCAGGATCGATCACGTAGACATCGTTGGACAGCACGTTCGGAACATACACTCTGGGCAACGCGCCGGCCACGGCCGGGCTAAGCTTGCCTGCCGTGGCTTCACTGTAAAGATTGGCCGGATCAATCACCGGTGGCATGCCTGGAACCGTTTTGATCTGACGATCGGGCGCAGCGGGATCGGGCGCGCCTGCGTTGTTCGCCGCAATTGCGGATTGCGTGGGTTCAGCCGCCGAGGCAGCCAGCGCATAGATCCCCCCCAAGGCTATAGCGGCGTATAACGCCGTTTGAAGAAAGGGATGCCTGAGGTGCTTCATTCCGAATACTCCATTAGTAATCCTGACAAATTATCGAGCCGTATCGCGACGAATTGCAGTGATCGTCCGGGTAACAATAGCGTTGACGCCCAGCCGTCCCAACTCGGCGCTGGATCGACGCGGATCGCCGCCATATACGCCATCGGCCGCCCCGGGCTTACCGGCTTTGCGCAGTTCGCTCTCGCGCACCATTTGCGGGGCCACCGCCATCAACAGCGACGTATCGGCCAAACCTGCGTGGGTGCCGATCTCATCGTTGCGATAGCCCCGCTCACGCAATATTTTCGCAAAACCCTCGGAGCTGGCCCGATAGTACTCCGGAGGCGCGAAGGCTCGCGCCGGCGATTTGGCCCAGGCCTTGTTCAGACGACTCACCACCCGCGTCAAGTCCTTCTGGTAGCCGCCATGATCGCCCAGAAAAACGATGTTGCGAAAACCGTGAATCATGAAACTGTTGGCTGCGGATTCCAGAGTTTTCTCGAATACGTCGTCTGGAATGGTAATCGTACCGGGAAAGCGCATGTGCGAGGTCGGCGGCTTATATCCGCCTTCAGGCACATAAGCGATAACCGGAGCGACCAGGGCATTGCCCAGGCCCTGCGCGATCTTCTGCGACAAAACACCAACGCGCGCATTGTGCTTGCCCAGAGCGACGTACGGGCCGCTTTGCTCCGTGCCGCCGATAGGAATGATGATGGTGGTTTTGCCGGCATGGATCTGATCGCGAAGTTCGGTCCAGGTCAGATCCTGGAGTTGCACGCCTGCGGCGCCTTGGGCAAACGCCAGCTGTGCCCCGACCAACAGGACAATACCCACAACGAATCGAATCAACGCTAATAGCATGATAATGCCTAAACAAAACAGGCTTGATAAAGCAAGCCCTTGCGGGCCACGCTGGCAATCAGCGTATGCTGCGGCCAGTCGCCACGCATAAACGCTGATGAAATCATACTGTAAAACACCGCCCTTTTACGGCTTGCAACACCTGGTAGTACGATAAGCAACAATTTCCAAATCAAGCTTCACCAACCTTACACTCGAATCAGGAGCCTCCATGGCCATTTCTCTCTATGCCGTCTCAGTGCCTATTTGCAAACAAATGCTCAACAGCCTGAGCGCTATTCTGGACAAAGCCCAAGCCCACGCCAGCGCAAAGAACATCGAGCCTGATGCGCTTCTTCAAGCGCGTCTGTTTCCAGATATGTTTCCCCTGATCCGTCAGGTTCAAATCGCGACTGACTTCGCTCGGGGTATCTGTGCACGTCTGGCGGGCGCCGACGTGCCCTCCTATGAATCCACAGAAAAGACCTTTGCCGATCTACAGGCGCTGATCAGCAAAACTCTGGCATTTATCGATGGCCTCACGCCAGCGCAAATTGACGGCGGCGAAGAACGCATAACAGTTTTGCGGCCAGGCACGCCGAAAGAGAAAAAATTCACCAACCAAGCGTATCTGCTGACTTACGGCCTACCGCAATTCTATTTTCACGTCACCACAGCCTACGACATTTTGCGCCACAACGGCATCGAAATCGGTAAGCGCGACTACATGGGTATCTAACCTGCTTCACGCACCCGCCGGGCGAACGGGCAAGCCCTGGCCTGGCGGCCATATTAGGTAAGTTCTATCATGACACGATTGCGGTAGGCCGGCCTCAACGCCAAGCGCTGATACCATGCTTCCAGATGCGCCAAAGCCGGTCGCTGAATTGGCATTTCAAACCAGGCATATACCAGGCAAGCCAGCGGAATATCGCCCATGCCAAAATCGCTGCCCGACAAAAACGGTTTTTTGGCCAGGGCCGCATCAACAAGGCTTAGATGGCTCGCACAGGCTTGCAACCCCCGTTGGGCCACATCCTGCTTTCTTTGCTCGACCGGAAGCCGGACAGTATTTAAAAACAGATTGCGTAACGGCGTGGCAAACGTCGAGGTCGTCCAATCCATCCACTGATCGGCCATCGCTCGCTGCATTAAATCCGCCGCATACAACGCCCCCCCGCCATGTTTGGCGCAAAGATAGCGGATAATCGCATTCGACTCCCAAAGAACGAAACCATCATCCTCAATGCTAGGCACCAAGCCATTAGGATTCATCGCCCGATACTCGGGTGTATTCACAACACCGAAAGAGCCACCCGCAACAATTTGCTTGTAGGCAATTCCCAGTTCGTCGGCGCACCAAAGAACTTTTTTAACATTGCTCGAATTTTCACGGCCCCAGATCGTTAACATATCGGCTTCCCTCTGTTTGAGATTCAGAGCGCCCATTATATAGACGCGACGCCATTGACCGCTTCATTCATGAGCCCAACAGCGCTGGCGCAGGCGCCCTGATCAATCAGCCGGTGCATGCAGGGTTCAGCACAAAGTCGAAATCCAGCGTGTGGAACAGCTTCTCATGGTGCGCGCCATCTGGACCTTTACCTGCGAGATGGTGAACCCAATCGGCAACCAGAGACAAACGCACGCCAAATACAGCATCCGAATCGAGATACTCACCGCCCTTTCTGAAGATGTGCGTCACGAGTCGCTCGAAACCTGGCGCCGTAATCATGAAATACGAAACTACCTGAACACGATGGAATAAAGACGCTGTCAGACTCGTATACCCTGGTGTACGCTTCATAAACACTACTGTTGCTCGGAGACTGCATCATGAATAAACGACTTTTCATTTCTTCCCTGATACTGGCCGGCAGCAGCCTGCTCGGGCTTGCTGTCCAGGCTGCCGAGCCCGTTGGCATGAACGGCACGATGTTGGTCGACGAGGCCGGCATGACCCTTTACACCTTTGACCACGACGTCGCCAATAGCGGCAAAAGCGTCTGCAACGGAGGTTGCGCCACCAACTGGCCGCCTTTGAAGGCCGACGAATACGCCAAGGCCAGCGGCGACTACACGATCGTCAAGCGCGACGACGGCACTATGCAATGGGCTCACAAAGGCAAGCCTCTGTATCGTTTCACGTCCGACAAAAAACCGGGCGACAAGGGCGGTGACAACTTCAAGAATATCTGGCACACAGCCCGGGAATGAGGTTCGGGCAGCCGTGACGGCCTCGTTGCCCACAAGTGAAGAAAGTGTGCAGATGGTGGCATGCCTGCCCCGTCTGCGTCGCTATGCGCGCGCCCTTATCGGCGAGCGCAGCGCGGCCGACGATCTGGTTCAGGACACGTGTGAACGCGCCTGGACGAGGCTGGCCTCGTGGCGCCGCGACAGCGATATGCGTGCGTGGCTATTCGGGATCATGCATAACCTGCACGTCGATCAACGCCGCAAACCGGGGTTGATCACTACTCCCATGAACGACGCCAGTCTGGATGTTTCAACCCGCGCAACTCAAACAGACTTTCTTGAAATCCAGGATATCGAAGCCGCGCTGGCGCAGTTGCGGGTAGAACATCGCGAAGTGCTACTGCTCGTTGCTTTGGAAGATATGTGCTATGAGGAAGTCGCCAATATACTGGGTATTCCATTGGGCACGGTCATGTCGCGATTATCTCGAGCCAGAGAAAAAATGCGCTCTCTCATGCAGGCAAACGGCCAGGCCACGCTGTTAAAGGTAGTCAAATGAGTCTCTTGCCCGTTACCGAAGCCGAGCTTCAGGCTTTTGTCGAGGACGTGCTGCCCGAGTCGCGGCGTGCAGAAATCGACGCTTATCTGGCCGCGTACCCAACTGAAGCCGAACGTCTGCAGACGCTGCACGAACAAAAACTTGCACTCAAATCGCTTTATGACCCGATATTGGGCGAACCCATACCGGAAAGTTTGCAAATTGCGGCCGGCGGCCCTGCGCGCATTTTGCGGCGCCCGGAAATGCCGTTCTGGCGCTGGCTCCCGACGACCCTGCCCCGCGTCGCGGCTGGCCTGATCCTGGTTCTTGCCGGCGCCGGCGCCGGCTGGATGGGCCGCGGCGCAATGGAGCCTAACGTGCTCGGCATTCAGGCAAGCGGCCCTACATCCACAAAAAGCCAGATGGCGAGCCTCGCCCGCTATGCCGCCATGGCGCATCGAGTCTATAGCCCCGAAGTGCGCCATCCGGTAGAGGTGGGCGTCGATCAGGAAGATCATTTAGTGAAATGGTTGTCCAAACGACTTGGATTAACCTTGCGCCCACCCAAGCTCAAGTCTCTGGGTTACGAATTGATGGGGGGCCGGCTGCTGCCGGGCTCAAACGGCCCTGTCGCGCAATTCATGTACGAAGATGCCGCCAAGCATCGGCTGACGCTCTACGTTTCCACCGAAAATGCCGTCAACAAAGATACTGGATTTCGGTTTGTGCAAGAGGGGTCGATCAGCGTCTTTTACTGGATCGATGGCAAATTCGGCTACGCCTTGTCCGCAGATATCGATAAGACGCAATTAGCGCAACTGGCCACCACCGTCTACGAACAGCTTGAGCCAGGCTAGAGCATTTTTGGTCAAACGGTATCTGGCACGGGATG
>SCRC01000105.1 GCA_004297945.1 Candidimonas sp.
GGCGGCCCAGGCAGTCCTGGCAACGCCAGGACCGGACGAGGTGAGCTTGCCTGCCTGGGCCGCCGTCACCGCGGGTTAAGAAACCTGCGGCTGTAAAAAAACAATGGCAGCCACAAGGGCTGCCTCTACAGAACAGAAACCTGCGCCGCTACAAGCCCTGCGCCTGAACCGCCGTTACTGCAATAACGTTATAAACATCCTCCGCACTGCACCCCCGCGACAAATCATTCGCCGGTCGCACAAGCCCCTGCAGCAAAGGCCCGATAGCCGTCGCATGCCCCAGCCTCTCCGTCAACTTATACCCAATATTGGCCGCGTCCAGATTAGGAAACACCAGCACATTGGCCTCCCCCTTGATTTGAGAATCAACCACCTTTTGCGCCGCAATCGAAGGCACAATCGCTGCATCCAACTGCACCTCGCCATCCACCGCAAGCGTTGGATCCATCTCCCGCAGCAAAGCCGTCGCATGAACCACCTTGCGCACATCATGATGGTGCGCGCTGCCGCTCGTGGAAAACGAAAGCATCGCCACTTTCGGCTCTACTCCCAATAGCCGCCGTGCGCTGTTGGCGGCCGCCAAAGCAATGTCGGCCAATTCTTCTTCATTGGGGTTCACCACCAGACCGCAGTCCGAAAAAACCATGGCCGACGTGTCCCCATGAAAAGGCTCTTCGCGCAGCATGATGAAAAAGCTCGACACTAGCCGCGTACCGGGCTTCGCGCCTATTAGTTGAATCGCACTGCGCACCACGTCAGCCGTAGTGTGCGCCGCGCCAGACACCGACCCATCGGCGTGACCCAGCCGCACCATAAGGGCGGCAAAGGTCAGCGGCGCCAGCGACGCTTCGGCCGCCTGTTCGGGCGTCATGCCGCGTTTGTGACGCAAATCGAGGAGGGTCTGTGTGATTTCCGGCAATAGCGCAGACGTGCTCGGCTCGATCAAGTGCATCGCGCTCAGATCGAGACCGTGTTTTGCGGCAAGCGCCGCAATGGCCTCGCACTGGCCCACCATGTATATCTGTGCAATCTGTTCTTTTGCGGCCCGGGCTGCGGCCTGTAGTACCCGCAGGTCTTCGCCTTCGCATAGCACGATGCGCTGCGGCAACCGGCGAGCCTGCGCTATGAGTCGATCCAGTGCGTTCATGCCCCGCGCTCCGTCAGTGGGTGTATAAAAAATGGAGCCCCCTCGTCGATCAACGCAGCGAATATGAGATCAACGTTAAAGAGAGAGCCCCATGTAAAACAGTTTATACGTAGTCTTTGTACTTCGGAAGGAAACGAACCGGTTTGGACAGAGCGTCGCGCCGGAAGGGGTCGCCAAGCTCGCGCGTGCACATGATTTCGACAATCGTTGTCTTGCCGTGATTCATTTGCAGATCGATCGCTTTTTTAAGCGCAGGGCCTACGTCCTCGAGCTTGTCCACCGTGATGCCTTCGGCTCCCATCGCTTTGGCGATGCCTGCAAAGCTTTGGTTGTCGAGCTCTCCGGCCACAAAGCGGCGGTTGTAGAAGTCAACCTGGTTTTTCTTCTCGGCGCCCCATTGGCGATTGTGAAAGACCACCGCAGTGACGGGAATATTGTGGCGCACGCAGGTCATGGTTTCCATCAGGCTCATACCCCAGGCTCCGTCGCCGGCATACGATACGGCGGGGCGCTCGGGGGCAGCCACCTTGGCGCCGATGATCGTCGGGAAGGCGTAGCCGCAGTTGCCAAAGCTCATGGCCGCAAAGAAGCTGCGCGGCTTCTCAAAGCGCAGATAGCTGTTGGCGACCGAGTTGATGTTGCCGATGTCAGTAGACACCATCACGTCGGCGGGCATGGCTTTTTCAAGCTCGCGCAGAACCTGGCGCGGATGCAGATAGCGGCCCGGCTCCTTGCTTTGTTCGGCAATCATGTCCAGGCTGAAGGCGTCCTTTTCGTGGGTCCACTCGTCCAGCTCTTTTTCCCACGCAGCTTTTTCTGCCTTGATTTCTTTGGCGCGAGCTTCTTTGCTGGCGTCGCAAACAAGCTTCTTGCCGGCCAGGCGTTGCGTCAGTGCAATGGCGCTGGCCTTGGCATCGCCGCAGATGCCGACCGAAATTTTCTTGACCAGACCCAGCATTTTGTTGTCGGCATCGACCTGGATGATTTTGGCGTCTTTAGGCCAGTAGTCCAGGCCGTGCTGGGGTAGCGTGCCAAAAGGCCCAAGGCGTGTGCCCAGGGCCAGTACGACGTCGGCGCGGGCGATAAGTTTCATGGCCGCTTTAGAGCCTTGATAGCCCAGAGGGCCGCACCACAGAGGGTGGCTGGCGGGGAAGGAATCGTTATGCAAGTAGCTGTTGACGACTGGGGCGCCCAGGCGTTCGGCGAGCGCCTTGCATTCTTCGACCGCGTCGGCCATCACAACGCCGCCGCCCGAAATAATGACGGGAAACTTGGCGTGGGCCAGAATTTCGGCGGCTTCGTTCAGGCTGCTTTCGCCGCCCGCGCCGCGATCCAGGCGCTGGGGTTTGGGGATTTCGGCTTTGATTTCGCCGTAGAAGTAGTCGCGTGGAATATTCAGTTGAGTGGGGCCCATTTCCGACATGGCGCGATCGAAGCAGCGCCCTGTATATTCGGCCATGCGGGCCGGATGAGTAACATGGCCCTGGTACTTGGTGAATTCCTGGAACATGGGCAGCTGATTAGCCTCTTGGAAGCCTCCCAGGCCGATGCCCATGGTCCCGGCTTCGGGAGTGACGATTACGACCGGGGAATGAGCCCAGAAGGCGGCCGCAATGGCGGTAACGCAGTTGCTGATGCCTGGGCCGTTTTGCCCAATGACTACTCCGTGACGACCGCTGACGCGGGCGTAGCCGTCGGCCATGTGACCAGCGCCTTGTTCATGGACGACGGGAATCAGGCGGATGCCTGCCGGTGCGAAGATATCCATGGCATCCATGAACGCCGAGCCCATGATGCCAAACATTTCCGTCACGCCATTGGCGGCCATGGTTTCAACAAAGGCCTCGGACGGCGTCATTTTTTGCGGGCCGGAGGCGGGAGCAGAAGTAGGTTTGCTGGAGCTCATTTCATCTCTTCCTTTGGTGGTTGTTGCGGTTTGATCATCGCAATTGGCTAGGGTAAAAAATTAGATATCGGTATATTTTATTCCGATATCTAATATTTACAAATACTTTATGGGCGTTCAGAAAAAAAGTCAACTAAAAATTATTAAATTTGGAACTTATTGTACCGATTAATTATATTTGATATGAGGCTTGGCCGCTAGCGCTCTTCTGCACAGGCTCGAACGACATTCAAACTGGCTTATGCGAAACGTCCGCTCTGGCTCTAGACCCGCCCTCGGCAATCTCCTAACTTAGCAATATTGAGAGGCGAGTGTGCGCGTCGCGTTGCGCCGCCAAACTGACGAGGAGATCAAACATGTCTGATGAAACATTGACCCGTGTGCTGGAAACGTTCGGCGCGGCCTGGAACCGTCACGATATTGATGGCTTGATGGCTTGCATGCATGATCGCTGCGTGTTCGAGGCGGTGGGTGGGCCGGAAGTGTACGGGGCCCGGCATGAAGGGATGGACGCCGTGCGCAAGGCTTTTGAAGCGGCGTGGCTGACCATCCCCGATGCACAGTGGCGCAATGCAAAGGTCTGGGTGAAAGGCGAACAGGGCGTTATGGAATCCACTTTTACCGGCACGACCGCCGATGGCGCCTATATTGAAGCCAATATGGTCGACCTGATTGTCTTTCGGGATGGAAAAATCTTGCGCAAAAATGCCTTCCGGAAAAATCGCCCACCTATCCAGGCCAAGGCCTAAAACTCGCGTTTCAAAATTTACGAACGGCGTGGTCGAGCGCCGCTACACCCTACATTTATTCACGGAGTCATCATGGCTGCCAGTCCCGAAGTCGTTAATGGCGCGCATCCGGCGTCGTTCAAGGAAAGTCCCTACGATCCTTTGTTCGATCCTTTAGTTACCCCAACCGGACGAGGTCAGGCCTACGCGCCGACTTACTGGGTAGGGACCGCGGGCACGCCTCCCGAAGATGACGGCCCCATCAATTCGGACATTGATGCCGACGTGGCGATTATCGGATCGGGCTTTACGGGGCTGGCCACGGCCTTGAATCTGGCCCAGGAGTACGGCGTCAAGGCCGTTGTGCTGGAAGCCAACCGCACTGTTTGGGGTTGTACCAGCCGCAACGGTGGCCAAGGCCAGAACGCCTCGGGCCGGCTCTATCGGTCGCAATGGATCCAGCGCTGGGGCGTGGATACCGCCAAGCGCCTGGATGCTGAAATTCGCGGCGGATTCGAGTACTGGAAAAGCCTGGTGGCCACCATTGATTGCGATGCGCAGCCCGGCGGCCATTTGTATACGGCCCACCGAGCCAAAAAAATGGCCTTTCTCGAGAATGAAGCTCGCGTCATGAAAGACGTGTTTGGCTATAACACACGAATGCTCAGCCGGGCCGAGCTGCATGAGCAGTATGTGTGCGACCAAGAAGCCCATGGAGCCTTGCATGAGCCCGACGGCGTAGGCGTGCACCCGCTGAAACTGGCCTTTGGCTATATACGCAAAGCACGGGCGCTGGGGGTGAAGATTCATCCGGCCAGTCCCGTGCTGGGCTGGGAAACGGTCAACGGCGTGCATCATCTGCGCACGCCGGGAGGCATTGTGCGCGCCCGCCGAGTAGCGGTAGCCACCGGTGGGTATACCCCACAAGGGCTGCACAAAAGCCTGACCAACAAAATTATGCCCATCTTGTCCAATTCGATGGTGACGCGTCCGTTGACCGAGGCCGAAAGGGCTGAGGCAGGCTTGAAGACCACGACCTTTATTACCGATACGCGCACCCTTCGTTTTTATTATCGCTTGTTGCCCGATGGCTCTATGCAAATTGGCAGCCGCAGCTCGGTCACTGGCGCCGACGCCAAGAATCCGCGTCATTTT
>SCRC01000106.1 GCA_004297945.1 Candidimonas sp.
GTGTGCTAATTGCCGCAAGACAATTAGTTTCGGGGCGTAGCGCAGCCTGGTAGCGCACTTGCATGGGGTGCAAGGGGTCGAAGGTTCGAATCCTTCCGTTCCGACCAATAAAATCAAGGGGTTACAGGTTTTCACCTGTAGCCCCTTCTCTTGCTACTCCATTTACCCTACACAACATCGTTCCGATGCTACCAGGTGTTGGGTTCCCAACTCTGGTCCTCCTTGTCCTTGAGCATGCCGACCTTGATTAACGTATCCGACTCGAAGAAATATGGCGGCACGGGCAGGTTGAGCGGAGCGGGAAAGTTGGACAGTACCCGACCGGATAGATCGTAGCGCGAACCGTGGCAGGGGCACAGGAAACCGCCCGGCCAGGTGGAGTCTACCGAGCCGGGCTCCGGCATGTAACTGGGAATACAACCTAGATGGGTACAAATGCCAACCAGCACGAGATATTCCGGCTTGATTGAACGCCAGCCTTCTTGCAGATGCAGGTTCTTCATATCGGACGGTTGCTGGGAACTAAGCGAATGCGGATCCGCCAGCAGAGGCTCCATTTTTGCCAGTGCTGCCAGCTCTTCCTTGGATCGGTGCAGAACCCAGATAGGCCTGCCGCGCCATGCGGCCACCATCAATTGTCCAGGCGCGAGCTGGCTGACATTGACCTCCACGGGCCCGGCCGCAGCCTCGGCGCGTGCACTCGGATTCATCGATTCGACGAATGGAACAGCCGCCGCGACCACACCCACCGCCCCCATCGTTGCGGTCGCCGCGAGCAGAACACGGCGGCTATTCAGCGCAAGTTCCGGATGTTCAAGCGGGGGGTTTAGCTCTTCGTTCATGATCTCGACCTTATTTTCGAGTACTCTCATTAATAAGTGACCGGCGCAGGCTACAAAAAGTTCCAACGGAGGTGAGAGTACGGCATCAGGGCCAAGGCCAGCACAGCCATTGCAACGAAATGTGTGTTACACGCCTTGACTGCCCGGAATTAACGCAAAAATACGACGCCAGAAGTCAAAATACTATCGATAGTTTAAAACGATGCTCGTGTCGTGCCCGTAGCGTCCAGAAGGGCTAAGGCGGGGGCTATGGCCCCTTCAAGCAGCTCGCGCTCCGGCCTGACCCGCGCGAGAACACGCACCCCTATCAGGACCCCGAGAAAATGCTTGGCAAGGACTTCCGGAGGCGTGGATACCATGATGCTCCCGTCGGCCTGGCCTGCCCTCAGGCGCTCGTAGAAGAAGCTTTCAATCTGGCTTAGGACTCCAGCAACGATCTCTTGAAACCCGGAATCATGCGGGGCCACTTCAAGAGCAGTGTTTACCAACATGCACCCCTTATGCTGGCGATCATTGAGCGACCGCTCTACGACGTCAACGAAGAACGCAGCGATCGCCTCACGAGGCGGCAACCTATCACAACGTCGAATTCGCTCCACGACGCTGCGATTGACATAGTGATCGAGCGCTCTTTGATAGAGCGCACGCTTGTCTCCAAATGCGTTATAGAGACTCGCCCCGGTCAGTCCCGTCTTATTGATAAGATCCCGAACCGACGTGGACTCATAGCCACGGCTCCAGAAGCATTGCACAGCCTTGTCGAGCACTGCGTCCTCATCGAATTCTCGCGGCCGCGCCACCCCTTGCCTCCTTGATATCACGTGTCGTACGTCTTCATATTTGTGGCATTATGTACTATTTTAGAACAAATGATCTAGAATTATGCGGTCACCACAATAACGTAATTAAGCTGTGATCTTCGCGCTGCGCACAACGATCCTAGACGCAGCTAGCCCGCGACCACAGCTAAAGGAATACATCCATGATCCGCTTCTATTTTCACCCCACACCCAATCCGGCCAAGGTCGCGCTCTTCCTGGAAGAGTCCGGCCTGCCCTACGAGGTAATCCCCGTCGACACGAGCAAGGGCGAGCAGCATTCGCCCTCTTTCCGGAGGATCAATCCGAACGGGAAAGTACCCGCGATCATCGACACGGAAGGGCCCCAAGGCAGCGAGGCGCGGGTGTTCGACTCCACCGCCATTCTCATCTATCTCGCCGAGAAGAGCGGCAAGTTCCTTGGCACTCCAACTGACAAGCCCGAGCTGCTCTCCTGGCTGCTTTTCGTCGCTTCCGGACTTGGCCCGTTCTCCGGTCAAGCCGTGCATTTCCAGTTCGCCGCACCCGAAGGCCTTGACTATGCGGTTAACCGCTACCGACGCGAAGCCGAGCGCCATTATCAGGTTTTGAACGACCATCTCGAAGGCAGGGAGTTCATCGCCGGCGATACGTACACGATCGCCGACATGTCGGCGTGGGGCTGGCTTGACCGCGCCTCGCGTGTGCGCAACGACAACGACGACCCGCTGGGGCCGTTCCCCCATCTAAAAAGGCTCTTTCAGACCGTGGACGCGCGGCCAGCCGTTGCCCGCGCGCGCGAGATCGGCAAACGCCATGCATTCAAGCGGGTCAATGATGAAGAAACCAAGCGGGCGCTTTTCCCGTCCAACTATCCCCCGGCCGCCTGAGTCGGGCTCACACTTATTTTCCGGAGACCATACATGGCAGATTCCCCTGAATACACACCACCGAAAGTCTGGGCGTGGAATAAACCCAACGGCGGCAACTTCGCGAGCATTAACCGGCCGATCGCCGGTTCCACCCACGACAAGGTGCTGCCGGTCGGACGCCACCCGCTGCAGCTCTATTCGCTCGCCACACCGAACGGCCAGAAGGTCACCATCATGCTGGAAGAACTGCTGGCCCTCGGTCACGCCGACGCCGAGTACGACGCGTGGCTGATCCGGATCGGCGAAGGCGACCAGTTCGGCAGCGGTTTCGTCGAAATAAACCCAAACTCCAAGATCCCCGCGCTGATGGATCATTCCGGTCCGGAACCGGTACGGGTATTCGAGTCCGGCTCGATCCTTGTCTACCTCGCCGAAAAATTCGGCGCTCTGCTTCCGACCACGCAACCGGCTCGTGCCGAATGCCTGTCCTGGCTGTTCTGGCAGATGGGCAGCGCACCTTATCTCGGCGGCGGCTTCGGCCATTTCTACGCGTATGCGCCCACCAAGATCGAATATGCCATCGATCGCTATGCCATGGAGGTCAAGCGTCAGCTCGACGTGCTGGACCGCCGCCTGGCCGAAAATGAATACCTGGGTGGCGACGACTACACCATCGCCGACATCGCGGTGTTTCCCTGGTACGGTGGCCTGGCCAAGGGTTGGCAGTACGGCGCCGCCGAATTTCTGTCGGTGCAGGACTACAAGCACGTGCAGCGCTGGGCCGACACGATCCTGGCGCGACCTGCGGTGGCTCGCGGGCGCATTGTCAATCGTGTGTCCGGTAATCTCTCCAGTCAGCTACACGAGCGTCACGATGCCGACGATTTCAATACGAAAACACAAGACAAGCTTGTAGCGGAACAACCATGAACCTCGATGATAAACGCGTCCTGATCACCGGAGGCTCGAGCGTGCCCGTCACTGATGTGGCGGCCCCCTGCCCGTACTGGACGGCACGACTCGCGCAAACAGTATTGACACACAGGATGCCTCGTCCAGTGCCTGAATCCTGCTGATAGTCTAAAGCGATTCATTTTATAGTAACTATCAATTTTACTTATTATCGTAGAACGCCTAAAGTAAGACCATCATCTGTTGTCAACCACTGAACAAGGAGTTCTTATGTCTCTCATCAATACCAAAATAAAGCCTTTCAAAGCAACGGCCTTCCATAACGGAAAATTTGTTGAAGTCAGCGATACGTCCGTCGCTGGCAAGTGGGCGGTATTCGTTTTCTATCCCGCCGATTTCACCTTTGTGTGCCCGACCGAGCTCGAAGATCTGGCCGACCATTACGCCGAATTTCAGAAGCTTGGAGTCCAGGTATACAGCGTATCGACCGACACGCATTTTGCCCACAAAGCCTGGCACGACACATCCGAAGCAATCAAGAAGGTCACCTACCCGATGATCGGCGACCCCACCCAAGAGCTGACGAAAAATTTCGATGTGCTGATCGAAGAAGAGGGTTTGGCATTGCGCGGAACCTTTGTGGTCAATCCAGAAGGCGAGATCAAAGTCCTGGAAATCCATGATAACGGTATCGGCCGCGACGCCTCCGAACTGCTGCGCAAGGTCAAGGCAGCTCAATACATTGCCGCCCATCCGGGTGAAGTGTGCCCAGCCAAGTGGGAAGAAGGCGCCAAGACGCTGACCCCCTCACTGGATCTGGTCGGCAAGATCTGATCCGGGCATTGCCCGACAGCATGGCTCGCCACACTTGTATCCTGGCGCGGCGAGCCATCCCCCTCAACCCGAAGCAAAACCAAAACCGTGCCTGGTGGCATGGTTCGAGGGTGTTTGCATAAAGAAAGGTGATGATTATGTTGGACGCAAACCTCAAAGGCCAATTAGGAACATATCTCGAACGGGTCACTCAGAGCGTTGAGTTGCGCGCGTCGCTCGACGACAGCGCGAAGTCGCAAGAACTGCGCGCCTTTCTCGAAGACATTGCCGGTCTGTCCGACAAGATCACGCTTGTGCCCGACACGACGGGTGATCAGCGTGTGCCATCGTTTGCCATTGCCCGTAGCGGCACCGACATATCGGTGCGCTTTGCGGGAATCCCACTGGGTCACGAATTCACTTCGCTGGTGCTGGCGTTATTGCAGGTAGGCGGCCACCCACCCAAGCTGGATGAGGCAACAGTGAATCAAATTCGCAGCCTACCGGGTGAATATTTATTTGAAACCTATTTTTCGCTATCGTGCCAGAATTGCCCGGATGTGGTCCAGGCCTTGAACGCCATGTCGGTCATCAATCCGAAGATCCGTCACGTGGCGATCGATGGCGCGTTCTTTCAACAGGAAGTCCAGAGCCGCGAAATACTGTCTGTGCCTGCAGTGTTTCTGAATGGCAAATTGTTCCACCAAGGTCGTGCGGGTGTTGAAGAATTCCTGGCTCAGCTGGATGCCGGCGATGACACACGCAAAGTAACGGAGCTTAATGCTCGCGATGAATTCGATGTGCTGGTCGTGGGTGGCGGCCCGGCGGGTGCTGCGGCGGCGGTCTACGCGGCGCGCAAAGGCATACGCACCGGCGTTGTCGCCGAACGTTTCGGCGGCCAGGTGCTCGACACCATGGCGATCGAAAACTACATCTCCGTGCTCGAAACCGAGGGGCCCAAATTCGGCGTCGCGCTGGAGCAGCACGTCAAAGCCTACGAGGTCGATATCATGAACTTGCAGTGCGCCAGCAAGCTCGCGCCGGGCAAGTCGATTCAAATTGAGCTGGCCAATGGCGCGACCCTTAAGGCGAAGTCGGTCATCCTGTCTACCGGTGCACGCTGGCGCGAGATCAACGTACCCGGCGAGCATGAGTACCGCAACCGCGGCGTGGCCTACTGCCCGCACTGCGACGGCCCGCTGTTCAAGGGAAAACGGGTCGCCGTAATAGGCGGGGGCAACTCCGGCGTTGAAGCGGCGATCGACCTGGCGGGCATTGTGAATCACGTCACCCTGATCGAATTCGGCGACGCCTTGCGTGCCGACGATATCCTGCAGCGCAAGCTGCGCAGCCTGACTAATGTGACGGCACTGACCTCAGCCCAGACCACAGAAATCCACGGCGACGGCAAGCGCGTCACCAGCCTGAGCTACAAAAATCGCATCGATGGCACGATGCATCAGATCGAGCTGGACGGCGTGTTCGTACAGATCGGCCTGGTGCCCAATACCGAATGGCTCAAAGGTGCCATAGATCTGACTGCCCATGGCGAGATTGTCGTCGATGCGCGCGGCCAGACTTCAGTGCCTGGGGTATTCGCGGCCGGAGATGCGACAACGACCCCCTACAAACAGATCATCATTGCAGCGGGCGAAGGCGCCAAGGCCGCATTGAGCGCCTTCGATTACCTGATACGCAGCTCGGTCAGCGATGAAACGGCAGTTGAGGTAAAGGCCGCCTGATTGCCGAAGGCTGGAAGTGGCAGCCACAAGGGCTGCCGCTACAAAAACATCTGAAAATGGCAGCCACGAGGGCTGCCGCTACAAAAACATCTGAAAATGGCAGCCACGAGGGCTGCCGCTACAAAAGCGTACTGGTGGCCGCAAAAATGTACGTGCCACTATTCGTAACGGCAGCCCTTGTGGCTGCCATTCAACGTTCCCCGGCGACTCACTGGGAACTCATTTCTTATACAGAACGTAACAAAATCCCTCGCTCATTTTTCTTGATCGCATCTTGATCGCATAAACAGCGCATGGCAGAGCCGCGCCAAAAAGCGCTAGGCCACGCACCGAGCACCCAACGCCGCGCCCCCATCTGGCAGACTCAACGCTCTGCCCGAGAATGATCGGGAACCACACACGCACATCGAGGATTAAGGCTTACAGCTAATGGCAGCCTAAGCCATATAGCGCATGCCGACGCGTCCATTCATCCTTATGATTCCCTTCATGATGCCTGTGTCAAAAGGTTAAAGAAGTGTCCACAGAAATATGAATCGTGCGATGTATTTGTATCAAACCCAAACATCGCCCCCTTATCTTGTTCTCTGCAGCTCGAAAATAACGAATACGAATCGCCAAGGGGAAAAAATGCCCAAGCACAACAAGCCTTCCACCGCAACTGTCGCCTCTCGATAATGGCCAGCCATGAATACGCCTAGGCGCTATTACTGGGTATTTGCCGCTATGTTAGTGGCAAGCGCACCGTCTATGGCTGCGTCGCAAAAATCCTACGACGCGCTCATCAAAGATGCCCGCGCCGGCCATTACGAGCCGGCTCTTGTGATGCTGCGCGAATACGGACAGCAGCATCCGTCGAATCGCCGCGCCGCTTACGACCATATCATTGTCGCGCAGTGGGCCGGCAAGAACGACGAGGCATTAAGCGTCTATGAAACGCTCGGGCCATCATCATCTGCACACATGCCGCCCGCTGCCCTCTCAGCCGTTGCACGTGCCAACCGCGATACGCAGCATTGGAGCCAGGCGCTGGCGCTTTATCGCCAAGGCAAGCAGCGTTTTCCACGACACTCTACATTCGCGCTGGGCGAAGTCATGGTTCTGGCCGACTCCGGCCAAACCAGCCAGGCGAAGAACACCGCTCAGAGCCTGGTTAACAAGGCGCCCCGAAATTCCGCCTACCGTCTTGCGCTCGAATATGTCGAGCAGAGCATGCATTCGCCCTATGCCGCGCTGCATGAGGCTGACGAGGCCGTCAGGCTTGCCCCAAAAAATACCTCGGCGACTCGCCGCTACATTCTGGCCCTGCAACAGGCAGGCCTGCCGGGACCCGCCCTGCGAGTGGCCCGCGAGCATCCGGAGCTATTAAAGGCCGCCGAACTGCGGCGGCTGCAGGGCGACTATGCAGCCCAACTGACGCGTTTGGCCGACACGCCCACACGCCAGGAGTCGGAACGGTTTGTGATCGCCGATCGGGCCTTGGCACAATACGACCGGCTAATACCTGCATGGCAAAGCCTGGGGCCTGCCGCCCATGACGATTTACTGCGAGCCCGGATTGATCGGCTACGAGCCTTGCATGCACGCATGCGCATGAAAGACATCGTGACTGAGTATGAGGCGCTGCGCGCCGAGGGTGTCACAATCCCGCAATATGCACTCGGCGATGTCGCGGCGGCGTATCTGCATCTACATCAGCCTGAAATTGCGCGTGACCTGTACCGCCAAATAGAGAGTGATCCGGCCACTAAAAACGATAGCGCAGACCAGAGACTCAACGATCAAACAGGATTGTTCTATGCACTGATGGAAAGCGAATCGTACGACGATGCGAACCGCGTCATCAATGCGGCACGGCGCGGTCAGAAAACCTGGCGTCATTACAAGGGCTTGCCCGAACCCGTGCCGAATGACCTGAAAGTGTCCGTAGAACAAGCCGCAGCCATGGGCCGCTATTACGCCAACGATACCGAAGGCGCGCAGCGGCGGCTCAGCGAGCTAGTTAAGCTCGCACCTGCGAACGTCGGGCTGCGCACGTCGCTGGCCGCCGTCGATCGTGGACGCGACCAGCCTCGCCGCGCTGAGCGGGAATTAAAAATAGCCGAAACCCAGGCTCCGCGCAATCTGACTGTGGAGTCGGAACAAGGGTTTACCGCCATGAACTTGCAGGAATGGCGTCAAGCAGAACAACTGACTCGCGACACTTTGGCTCGCAACCCGCAAGACACCAGCATCCAGCTTTTAGCGCGCGAATGGATCGTCCATAACAAAGCAGAATTGCGAGTTTCGGGCTATAGCAACCAGACCTCAAACAGTCCGGTTGCCGGCAATGGCGATTTTGGGATTGACACCGTGTTGTACTCCGCACCCATCGACTACAACTGGCGTGTATTCGGCGGCGGCGGCTATGCCAATGGAAATTTCGACGAGGGACACGCCAACTATCGCTGGCTGCGCACCGGTGTCCAATGGCGCGGCCGGGACGCAACCGTAGAAGCCGAGGCATCGACCAACAGTTACGGCTTCGGAGTCAAGCCAGGCGTGCGCCTGACGGGCACGTACGACCTGAACGATCATTGGCAGATTGGCGGATCGGGCGAGATCATGGCGCGCGCCACGCCATTGCGCGCCCTGATGAACAATATATCGTCCAATAGCGCAAGCGTCTTCGCACGTTGGCGCGCAAATGAACGGCGCGAATGGAAAATCGCGTTTACGCCCTCGCACTTCAGCGACGGCAACAATCGTTACGAGCTGGATATTAACGGGCGGGAACGACTCTATACCGCGCCGCGCTTCAAAGTCGATTTGGAAGTCAACGTGTCGGCATCAAATAATTCGAAGCAAGACGCTCCTTATTTCAATCCGCGCTCCGACCTGACCGTGCTGCCCACCTTAAACCTGACCCAGGTGCTTTACCGGCATTACGACACCGAGCTGGAACAAAAAATAATGCTGGGCGCCGGAACCTATACGCAGAAAGGCTTCGGCACCGGAGCCATTGGGTCGATCGGCTATGGGCTGACGTACCGCAGCAATAAGGTGTTTGAAGTCGGCGCCTCGATAACGGGCGTCAGCCGCCCGTATGACGGCGCGCGGGAACGTGACATCCAGTTCGTCCTGAATATGACTTACCGCTTTTAGAGGCCTGCGATGTTGATCCGACATTCATTCGTACGATCTTTGTTCGGCTTTTTGTGCATGCTCACACTCGTGGCCGGGTGCGCGCGCGACATTCCAGTCTACACGCCGCCCGACCAACGGCCAGTGCAAGCCGCCGAACAACCCTGGCCGTCCGGGCAATTCCTGGCGCTTGCCTATCACGATATCGAAGATAGCGACCCGGATCAGACATTTGTCGCCGTACGCACCGATCACTTTGTACAACAGATGGCATGGCTTCATGAAAATGGTTATCAACCAGTTTCGATTGACCAAATCCTCGCGGCTAAACAAGGCGGAAAACCGTTGCCAGCCAAAGCGATTCTGCTCAGTTTCGACGATGGATTCAGCAGTCTTTATACGCGCGCGTTCCCCATTCTGAAAGCCTATGGCTGGCATGCCGTTCTAGCGCCCGAAGGCGCATGGATCGACACACCGACAAATAAGAAAGAAGATTTCGGCGGCGTGCCAATTGACCGAGATCGCATGCTCACGTGGGCGCAAATAAAAGAGATGTCGCAATCCGGATTGGTAGAAATCGGCGCCCATACCGATACCCTGCATCACGGCGCGTTGGCTAACCCACAAGGCAATATGGAACCGGCCGCGGCTATACGCAACTATATCGGCAAGACGCATCAGTATGAAACCGAAGCCTCCTATAAAGCGCGCCTGAATAACGATATTAGGCAGATTACTCAGAAGGTACGCCGCGTGACCGGCAAAAAGCCGCGCGTATGGATCTGGCCTTACGGCGAATCAAGCGGCACGGCATTGACAATCGTCGGTGCACATGGCTACTCGATCGCCCTGACTCTGGATGATGGAATGGATACCGTCGATCGGCTTATGAGCAGCCCGCGATATCTGGTCACGCCCGACCCATCGGTCACGGACTATGCCAGCGCCGTAATCGCCCGGCAGGCCAGCCCTATCATGCGCGTGGCGCATGTAGATCTGGATGATGTCTACGACCCGGATCCCGCACAAATGGAACGCAACCTGGGGAAAATGGTACAGCGGATTTCCGACATGCAAATTACCACCGTCTTCCTGCAGGCCTTTGCCGACCCTGTCGGCGACGGGCTGGTGAAATCCGTGTACTTCCCCAATCACGTACTGCCCATGCGCGCCGATCTGTTCAACAGGGCTGCCTGGCAGTTAAGCACTCGCGCCAAAGTCCAGGTTTATGCCTGGATGCCCGTGCTCAGTTTTGATCTTAGCCCCGCGCTGGCCCGTGTTAGCCGTTGGGATCCGGCCACAGGCAAGACCAGTATCGATCCAAAACAATACCGTCGTTTGTCGCCATTCGATCCTAATGCGCGCAAACAGATTATTCAACTTTATGAGGACCTGGCCCGTTCAGCCATTTTCGACGGAATCCTGTATCACGACGACGCCACCTTGTCCGATTTCGAAGATGCCGGGCCTCAGGCACTGGCGGCCTATCGCGCTGCGGGACTGCCCGACACAATCGCGGCGCTACGCAGCGACCCCGCAACCCTGCAACGCTGGACGCGCTTCAAAAGCCGCGCCCTGATCGACTTCACCAAGACCCTAACCCAACACGTGCGCGCCATACGAGGGCCACAGATCAAGACCGCGCGCAATATCTTTGCCATGCCTATCCTGGATCCAAAAAGCGAAACATGGTTTGCCCAGAATCTGGATGATTTCCTCGGCACGTATGACTGGACCGCGCCGATGGCCATGCCTTTGATGGAAAACGTACCCACCAAACAGGCTGATGCCTGGCTCGATCGTCTGGTCGACACAGTGGCTGCACACCCCGGGGCATTGAAAAAAACAGTATTCGAGTTGCAGAGCCGCGATTGGCGGCCATCGCCAGGAAAACCCGATGGTGTACACGTCGATTCAGCCCTGCTCGCCCACTGGATGAAACGCCTGCAATTGCGCGGAGCAAGCAACTTTGGCTATTACCCCGACGACTTCATTCAAAATCAACCCAAGCTGGAGATAATCAGACCGGCCATTTCGACCGCCTGGTTTCCGTTCAAATGATAGACCGACTACTAGCCCTTCTGGTTCTGTGCATTGTACTTGGCGCGCCTCTTGGCATAGCCATGGCGTTTACCAGCACGATGCTGCTGAATTTCATCTTTTTCTACCCGCTGTTCATGTCCGGCATCTGGATTGCGGGTGGCCTCTACTTTTGGCTCCACTGGGAGAGGCATTGGGCGTGGGGTCCAGGACAGCCAGCCCCCATCCTGCCGGGCAACCCTCTCGTCACCATTCTGGTTCCTTGTTACAACGAAGAGGAACATGGCGAAGAAACGTTGCTGGCCGCACTTGGGCAGCGCTATCCGAACATCGAAGTCATTGCCATCAATGATGGCTCCACCGACAACACAGCCGCTCTGTTCGATGCAATGGCCGCTCGCCACCCGCGACTGCGGGTCATCCACCTGGCGCAGAATCAGGGTAAAGCCATGGCGCTATGCATGGGTGCAATGGCAGCGCGCAGCGAATACCTCGTTTGCATCGACGGCGATGCATTGCTTGACCCAGACGCCGCCGCCTATCTGGTTTCCCCCTTGGTCAATCATCCGCGTGTGGGGGCCGTAACTGGAAACCCGCGAGTTCGTACCCGCTCCACCCTGATCGGGCGCATCCAGGTAGGCGAGTTCTCGTCGATTATCGGCCTGATAAAGCGTACCCAGCGTCTCTACGGCCAGGTCTTTAGCGTATCGGGGGTGGTGACCGCCTTTCGACGTCAGGCCATTGACCAGGTCGGCTACTGGAGCCTGGATATGATCACCGAAGACATCGACATTACATGGAAGCTGCAACGCGAGCAGTGGGAAATTTTCTATGAGCCGCGCGGATTATGCTGGATTTTGATGCCCGAAACACTGCAAGGTTTGTGGAAGCAGCGCTTGCGTTGGGCTCAGGGCGGAGCGGAGGTATTCCTGAAAAATCTGGGTTGCATCGGAAGTTGGAAAAGCCGTCGCCTGTGGCCCTTGATGTTCGAATTCAGCCTATCAACTGTTTGGGCCTTTTCCCTGGCTCTGTCTATTGCCCTATGGGGTCTTGGCCAGGTTGTCGCATTGCCAGCGGCAATTCGTGTTGCTGCCCTGTTTCCGCCATCGTTTACGGGCCTGGTATTGGGCCTGGTGTGCCTGTTGCAGTTTGCCATCAGTGTTCTGATCGACCGCCGGTACGAGCCCGGACTAGTACGTTCGCTGTATTGGATTATTTGGTATCCCTTCGTATATTGGATCATCAGCCTGTGCACGACTTTGCGCAGTTTCCCCAAGGTCGCACTGCGTATCCGCCGCCAACGCGCACGCTGGACCAGTCCCGATCGAGGCATCAAGGAGTTGAAGAAATCATGATTATCAATACGCGCTGTTCGCGCCTCGCGATACTTGTCGATACCCTACTCACGGCCATCGGCTGGGTCGGCTTCTATTATCTGCTGAGCGAAGGCTTCCCGGCGTGGGGCGCAAGCCCGCTTGATGTAGCGCAAACGCCGCTACCAGCGCAGTTGTTGCCTACACTGCTCACCTTATCCATTTACCTTATCGTTGCGGCGTTCAACGCGCTCTTGCTAATGCTCTGGGTGCGATATCACAAATTCTTTTTTATCAAGCTCAGGCGCGACGGAACACCGTCAAATTTGAACGACAACGTGGTTGCGTCCAGTTTCAAGCTGTCATGTAATTTGTTGCACAAACTGCAAGACAGCCGCATTTCAGTGATCCATCACGATACCCGCGGCGATATCGCTCGCCTTGAGCTCGATGAGCTTTTGCAGCCGCCCAGCAATTGCGAAATTTTTGAACTTACACGCGCAGCGTGAGGCAACATTAGCGAACCGGACTTATCTGCAAACGCCACAGCCGCGCTTTCGCAAATAGTGTCTTGGTTGACAACAGGGCGGCCACTGAGTCGCCGCCCCTACGGAATCTACCAAAACGCTTTGTAGCAGCACCCCTTGTGGGTGCCATTGGTTCGCGCTCTCATACCGAACCATCCCGCACCCTCATACCGATGGCTTACAACATCTGACCGGTAAACAGCCGGTTCGTAAACCAGATCACCGAACGATGGTTTAGAACATCCGCCGGACTAGGGTTTACGGCATCTAACCTATTTTTTAAAACACACGCCACGCCTAAGATTTGCTTCATCAAGCCGATTTCAAAACGTTAAAAACCGTAGCAGTTGTAAGCCCGAGAAATGACAGAAATACGGAATAGACAAAACTCTGGAGTAGGCGAGAGCTGGAAAATCAAGACGACGTCATAAAGAGTTCTGTTTAGATTGCCTGCGGTAAAGACGCTCCAAAATGCTCGTTGAAATAAAGGAAGAACAAGGTGCAATTAATGACAAAAAAATTGAGCGCACTGATATTCATGATTATGGTTCCAGTTGCGTATTCAAAGACCTTGCCACCGGCCTCGGAAAGCAAAAGCCTGGATCGCGGGGGCATTAGCGATGGGCCTCTGGCCGGTGTCGTCATTAACCGGACGGTCACTGTTCTGGGTTGGGATTTTTATCAAAATTTTGCAGCGATATGGCGGGCGAAATTTTCTGACAGTCGCTATACGGTTTCAGTGCATGAACGGCCCACTGCGCAGTTCGGCAGCGAAATCTGGGTTGAATACAAACAGAAACGCATGTTTCATGCGTTCCTGGCGCCGGCAAGATCCGCCACAAAACCTGTGGCGGCTGCGGCGGTGGATATGGTTTACAAAAATATCGTCGATAGCAATGTCCAGAGTTTGCTGTTTCCCGACGTAGATCTGGCGCCCGAGGAGATGTAAATGAAAAAAATAATGATGTCCATGCATATTAAGTCCGGCCTGCGGGTATCACTGATACTGCTGGCGTTATCGACCTGCGGGTCTGCCTATGCAACGGAAATGGTTTATGTTCCGCTGAATCCGACATTCGGAGGCAACCCTCTCAATGGCCCCAATCTTCTGAATACGGCCCAGGCGACCAACTGGCACACCGACCCAAATGCGCCCGACTTCAACGCGCTCGGAGCGCCAACGCAACAAACGCCATTACAGCAATTTAACGATACCTTGCAGCGCTCCATACTGAGCCGCGTGGCGGCATCAGCCTCTTCATCCATTATCGGTACAAATGGAACACTGCAGCCGGGCACCGTCCAGACGGGCGACTTCATCATCAGTGTTGTTGCCGTGGGTGGTGGAATGCTCCAAATCACCACCACCGACAAAACCACTGGCGCACAGACATCCTTTCAGGTGGGGCAATGAACGCGCCGCGCGGGTCTCACGCCGCGACGTTTCGCCGGCGATCCAGCCTGGCATGCTCGGCTGTTCTGGCAACCGTATTGCTAGGCGCGTGCGCGGCGCCACGCACGGCTTCGCATGTGTTTAATGCCGCACAGCTCACGCCTGCCACGCCGTCTACAAGCGATTTGCTTAAACTGCCGTTGCCCGCGAAAAAAACAGTAGTGGCCGTTTACGGCTTTCGGGATGAAACAGGGCAATACAAACCTAGCCCAGACAGCTCCTTCTCGACCGCGGTGACTCAAGGCGCAGCGTCCATGTTGATCAAGGCGCTCAATGACTCACGCTGGTTTATACCGGTCGAACGCGAAGGCCTGCAAGAACTTCTGACCGAACGCCGAATCATTCGCGCCGAAGCGCCGCCCGTTCCCAAAGGGGCGCGACCGGTCAGCAACGTACCCTCTTTAATGGCGGCCTCGATCATGATAGGCGGGGGTATCGTCGCCTATGAAAGCAATGTGCGCACCGGCGGCATAGGCGCCAATTTCCTGGGTATCGGATTATCGACGCAATATCGGGTCGATCAGGTCACGGTCAACTTGCGCAGCATCAACGTGGACACTGGCCAAATATTGGATAGCGTCTCCACCACCAAGACGATTTTTTCGTACGAAATCAATCCAAGCGTATACAAATTCGTCAACTTCAAGGACCTGCTTCAAATCGAAGCCGGTGTCACCAACAACGAACCTGCACAGCTCTGCGTAAAAGAAGCAATTGAAGCCGCCGTCCTGTATTTAACGGTGCAGGGTTTGAAAGACCACACCTGGGCATTGCGGAATCCTAATGATTGGAACTCGCCGATTATTCAGCACTACGCAAACAATGAAAAAGATTATGCACTGACGGCGATGAAACCCACCGAAACCGCAATCAGCAGCCGTGCCGTTGTTCAGGAAAGCCCCTGAGCTGCGAACGTGGAATGTATTCGCTTTAGCTTTTGGAGAACGTTATGACCGAATCAGCATCTCGAAGGATTGGCGGCAACATATCGCGCCGAACGCACCTATGTGCGATGGCGTTCATGCTAACCCTGACCGGGCTCGGAACTGGGGTGGCCTACAGCATGGATGCTGACTTAGGTGCGCGGCCTGAACTTTTGCCAGGCAACTCTGCTAGCGTTTATCAGTTTGGCCAAAAAAACAGCACCGCTGTGCAACAGCAGGGAGCATCGAATACGGCATGGTTTGGCCAGTCAGGTTCCGACAATGCCATCAACGCGACGCAACAAGGCCATGGCAACCTTGGAACGCTGACCCAGGCAGGCGCCGAAAACATGATCAGCCTGGCCCAATATGACAAAACCAACTATGCGGCGGCCGCGCAAAACGGTTATGCCAATAACGCTTCAGTAGCCCAATACAACACTTTTGGCGACGCACGAATTGCTCAGGACGGCAATTTAAATTCCGCCGCTGTCATCACGCTATCTGCAGGGGCTCCGCCAGTCAAGATTAATCAGTATGGCAACGGAGCCTTTGCGAAAGTAATCCAGTACTAAAGACCGCTGGGTTGAGTAGTAGTTTCAGGTCTTAATTTTGAGGAGAATCACAATGAAAATCAGCCTTTCTACATTAGCTTTGGGCCTTGCAGTTGCGTTTGGGGCTCCGGCGATGGCCGCCAATACCGGAACGGTGAGTCAGGTCGGCTACAACAATGATGCCGGCATCACTCAGGCATATAACGACTCCGGGATGTCTTCGATCAGTCAAAACGGCACTTATAACATTGCAACGTCCAATCAGCAAGGCAACGAAAGCGCATCGAGCAAAATTACTCAAAGCGACTACAACAATTCTGCCTCTGTAAACCAGACCAACAATGATGACCTGGCCAAATCAACGGTCTATCAAGACGGCACGTACAACGTCGCCAAGGTTAACCAATGGGATGGCGAAAACGTTACGGCCACGGCCACCCAGGTGGGTTACAACAACTACGCCAATATCAGCCAGACCGGCTCGAACCAAACCGCTACCTCGTATCAAAGCGGTACGTATAACGTCGCCAACATTTCGCAAAAATAATGAGCCGACGCTAGAAACAGGCGACAAAGCTACGGGCAGGTAGCTATTTACCTGTCCGTAGCGCCGCCCTTGTCCCCAATGAATTCATCAGGAGAACATTATGGTTGCCGATGCGCCACTACAAGTTTGGCTAGAAACCAACGCCAATACACAACCAAGTATCGTTGTCCCTTATGTGCAAAGCTCGGAAGAAAAAAAAATTCACTATGAGCTGCGCGCAATTAAAAAGGGGCGGGCAGGCACGTCCGAAGTAAGTCAAAGCGGTATTGTTCGTGTCCTGGCAAAAATACCAACAGCGCTTTCAGGAATGTCATTAAATGCAAGTAAAGATGATACGTGCCAAATTGAACTGATACTGGCTGAAGGTGGCGTACGCGTTGGCAATTACCACTTTGATTGTCCTCGATAAATGTAAAGATAGTCACATAAAAAATATTATGTCACTAGCAATAAAAAGACGAAATGTTAGAAAAAAGCAATGTCTTATGGACACGCAGAAATTCCTTGTACAACCATCGCCTTAAAACTAATATTTCATGTAGAAGAGGAGAGTTTTAGGTACTCACATAATAAATAATTCATACACCGAAAGCTAAATTGCTCGGAGAGCGAGCTCTGCCGAAACCGGATGGCATTCGTTTTCGCCCGTTTTACTTGCATGGCCCCCGACATAAAACGTGCACAACCATGCAAAATCGCTCTGCGCTGGCTTCCATGCTTTTCGAAGACAAGTCATCCATCTTAAAAAATCTGTTTTTTTTCTGTCGATGTCAATTTCAAAGAAAATAAAAAACTGTATTAACGTAGGGGCGTAAAATGATCAAAATCATTGTAATTGAATCGCAACACTTGCTTCGACTGGGAATCATGCAAGTGCTGAGCGTCATAGAGCCTGACGCCCAAATCGAAGGGGTCGGCTATGATTTCATCGCGCAAGAAACCCACGCCGATGGTGACGTGGATCTGGCGGTGATTTCTGTATTATCGGCACAAGATATGACTAAGCTTATACAAGCCGCAAAACGTGTCTATTCACCCAAGTGGATCTTGCTCTTGTCCGACACAGCAACGGCACCGGATTGTTTGCTCGATTTCCCATCTGCAATAGCGGGGTGCATCAACAAGCACTCATCTCCCGAAGTGCTGATGGCATCCATTAAATTGATATTGCTAGGTGGAAGCTGTTTTCCAGCGCCCGCCGCGTCTGGCATATTCACACCTAAAAGCGACATACCGATGGCGCCGCTGCCAGTTACCTCGCATACAGGTTGCGATTCTGTCTTCGCGTTCCCCCCTTCAGACTCCGCCTGCAAACCCGTTAAGATGCCCGCTCAGATCCGGCCAGAGAACAAATCGCCAGCCATGGCAAGCACCGAGGCAAAATTATTGAATATTACCCAACGCCAATACGAAGTATTGGTGCTTCTGGCACAGGGCTATCCCATCAAAACCGTCAGTCGGCACTTGAATATTTCGGTAGCAACAGCCAAGGCGCATACGGAGACGCTGTATCAGCGCCTGGACGTACATAATAGAAATGAAGCGGTATACGCTGCTATTTCTCGTGGCGCTTCGCTAGGCTGGACGCGTACGAACGCCAACAGCCACGCGGAGGCGGCGTAGGCAGGTTTACGCGGCGGCGCCGTTGGCCAGCATCGCATCGATATCGGCTGCGCTCAAACCCGCTTCAGCAAGGATTTCCCGGGTGTGTTCGCCTAATTGCGGCGCACTGCGACGTATACTTAGCGGGGTTTTAGAGTACGAACCGATAGGTGCAGGAGTGCGAATTAGGCCTTCGCTCGGATGCTGCAAATCAACCAGTTGGCCTACCGCCTGCATGTGCGGATCATGGATGAGATCGTCTACGCTATACAAAAGGGCCGCAGGAATGTCGGCCTGCCGGAAACCTTCCAGCCAATAATCGGTGGTGTGGCCAACCAGGGTCTCGGCGACAAACCGGTAAACCTCGGTAATATGTTCGCCACGGGCCGTATGGTTGGAAAACACCGGATCGCACGCCAGTTCAGGCCTGTCGATCAGTTCAAAAAATGAGCTCCACTGCTTGTCGTTATAGATCAGCACGCATACGTAACCATCCGAGGTTGCATAAGGACGCCGGTTTTCTGTCAGCAGGCGCGCATAGCCCGACGGCCCGATTGGCGGCTCGAAGGTCTGCCCACCCAAATGATCGCCCAGCACCAGTTGCGACATGGCTTCGAACATGGGTACTTCAATTTCCTGACCCATGCCCGATGACCGGGCCTGCAGTACACCGGCCAGCATGGCGATGGCCACATGCATGCCCACGACCCTATCGGCCAGTGCCAGAGGCGCATAGCGCGGTACTCCGCCCGAACTCTGTTGATATAAAGAAGCAAGGCCGGTCATACCCTGGATCAGATCATCGTAAGCGGGCTTTCCGGCATAAGGCCCGCGCCCACCAAAGCCGTACGCCCCGACATACACCAGCTTTGGATTGACGCGCTCCACGTCGGCATAAGCCAAACCCAGACGAGCCATCGCCTGCGGCCGTGTGTTGTACAACAAGACATCAGCGGTTTTCGCCAGCTCCAGACAAGCGCCGCGCCCTTCGGATGTTTTCAAATCCACCACCGCCGAGCGCTTGTTTCGGTTCAGATGCAAATAAATGGCGCCCATGCCCGGATTGCGCATGGGGCCTGCCGCACGCATATTATCGCCCGAAGGCGATTCAATTTTGACGACATCAGCCCCCAGGTCGCCCAGGATCTGCGTGGCGAAAGGCCCCATGATTACCGAGCTTAAATCCAGAACTCGTATCCCTGCCAAAGGGCCTGTGTTCGAAACAGTCATTGTTTATCTCCCATAGCCAATCCGCAAAACACCGTTATCGAAGCACCCTGGCCGGATTTTCTTCATAAGGCGGAGAGTAGATTACCAGTACTCGAGCAGGTTCGTCGCTGGTGACTGTGAACACATGCTTTTTGTCGGCCGCAAAGTAGCAGCAATCGCCAGGCTGCAATTCGCCATGCTCACCATCGCACTCTACAAGCGCACTGCCAGACAGCAGATAACAAACCTGCTCGATGCCGGGATGCGCATGAGGCAAGGCGCCTTGGTTTTTTTCGATCACCCCCAGCAGCACCTCGACATGCTTGGAACCCACTGTTTCCGGGCCGATAAGCCGACGATTCAGGGTGCCCGTGTGGTTGGCGGGGTGGTAGCCTGCTATGTCGTTTTCTTTAACTATCCAGCGGGGATGATTCATGGTGAGTTTCCTGCGTGCCTTATATCAAAATGGCACCCACAAGGGGTGCCTCTACATGCGACCGGTACTTTTGATCGGGTCGAACTAACGGGATTGCGCCCGTTAGTCCTCCCACACCACCGGACATGCGGTTTTCCGCATCCGGCGGTTGAGTCCAGCGAGTTAGCTCGCAAACATCCACGGTAGATAC
>SCRC01000125.1 GCA_004297945.1 Candidimonas sp.
CTCCCAACTGACCGGAAATCTCTGCAATAGTCAGTTCCTCAAAGTCGCGCAGCAAAATTACCTCCAGGTAGTGTGCGGGCAGGGATTCCAATGCGGCGGCCAGATCAATCCTCAGATCATCTTGGGGCTTTCGCAACAGGAGCTGCTCGGCCAATTCGTCGGGAAGCGGTTCGTAACGGAACATCATCCGCGAAAGCTTGCGGCACTCACGTTTGACCACAGTAAAGAGCCATGAGGAGAACGCCACCGCAGCCTTGAGTCCCTTCACTTTCCGCGAGATGATCAGAAGCGATTCCTGTATGGCGTCATCAATATCGCTGTCCTGGCAGTGCTTGCGCGCGTAGCGACGTACGTCGGCCTGACAAACGGCAAGCAATCGATCGATAGCCGCCGCATCTCCAGTCTGTGCGGCAAGTATCAGGTTATTGCGTTCATTCAGATTCGCAGTCATGAAACCTCCTGGGGTGCACATTCACAATAACCCACCAACTCGTCCTGGTAAATGGTGCAAATTCCGTTGATACAACCCACCACGCTTTACTCCAACGCTCAACTCGCTCTTATTATCTGAGGTGGCGAAACGCGAAAAGGATTCGGCCTATCCATGAAATCGAAGAGGCTTGGCATGGCGATTCTGTAACAAAATAGACAATAACAAAGCCGGCGGCAGCGAACCCTTTCTACCTCCCCCAGCCTCTTTTGAAGCGTCAGGGTTCTCCTGATCCTTTTTGGAGAGTATTAATGAACAGTTCACACCTGCTGAAATCCGCACTGCTTTGTGCCGCCGCGTTGGGCGCTACGGCAGCCACCAGCCTGGCCACGGCCCAGCCCATGAAAATGACGCCCGAAATGATGAAGGCGGCGCAGCAAAAGACCATGAATATGATGAAGGAGAATCACTATTCAAAATGTTTCGGTGTCAACGCCGCATACAAGAATGACTGCAAGGCTCCCGGCCACTCGTGTGCCGGACAGGACGCCACGGCGCACGACCCGGCCTCGTTCGTACTGATGCCTGCGGGGGTTTGCGAGAAAATCGGTGGCAGTCTCAAAACGTCCTGACAGTCGCCCTATGGTGGCAGAGTCCCCCACCAGGGAGCATCCTATGCCGACCCGCGCCGGCATAGGACTGCGCGCCCCGCACGTTGCGCGCGTGCTGCGTGATCAACCGCCTGTCGCGTGGTTTGAAACACACACCGAAAATCTGTTCGCCCCGGGGGGGCCCTTTCAGGACGCCATGGCACGCATTCGGGCGAACTACCCTCTGAGCCTGCATGGCGTTGGGCTGTCGCTCGGGTCTGCCGACCGGCTGGATACGGCGCATCTGCGGCGCCTCCGGGAATTAGTGGATCGTTACGAACCCGAACTCGTTTCCGAGCACCTGTGCTGGGGCGCCGTAGGCGGGCGCCACAGCAACGACCTCTTGCCACTACCGTATACCGAGGAAGCGTTGCGATGCGTGGTGTCGCATATCGACGAGACCCAGAACGCGCTCAAACGCGAAGTCCTCGTGGAAAACATCTCAACATACCTGCGTTTCGACGAAGCCGACTACACCGAATGGGAGTTCGTGTCGGAAGCGGTCAAGCGCAGCGGATGCGGCTTGTTGTGTGATGTGAACAATATTTACGTCAATAGCGTCAACCATGGCTTTGACCCGCTGGTCTACCTGCGTGCGTTGCCACGCCAGGCCATACGCGAAATCCACCTGGCCGGTTTCACACGCAAGGAGGGTTTGCCGGTACCCGTGTTGATCGACTCGCACAGCCGTCGCGTTGACGCTGCAGTGTGGGATTTGTATGCCGAAGCTGTGCGGCTGTTCAACTGGGTACCAACATTGATCGAGTGGGATGCCGACATCCCGGAGCTTGAAGTATTGATGGAAGAGGCCGCCCATGCACAGGAGATACTCGATGAATGCGAAGCCCCCTCTGCGTGAATTGCAGACAGCCTTTCTGGCTGCACTGTTTGACGATTCAGTACCAGGCCCTGTGGATTCGATCTCGGGCAACGGCCTGACGCCCCAAGCACGCCTGCGTATTTATCGCCGCAGTTGCAATGAAATCCAGACGGCGACGCTACGCACGAGCTACCCGGCGGTATTGGCATTGGTCGGTCAGGACTGGTTCGATCAGGCCGCGCGGCGCTATCGACGCCGTTACCCATCGCATACAGGAAACCTGCAAGAGCTTGGCGCACACTTCGCGGATTACCTGGAGACAATTCCAGCGGGCCGCACTCTTCCCTACCTGGCTGACGTGGCGCGACTGGAATGGCTGCGCCAGAAAACTATTCTCTCAGCCGATTCGCAGGTTCTCACTTTCGACGATTTCATGGCGGGCCTGGATGACGCCGGAGAGTCCCTTCGCGTTGCCTTGAATGCCTGTGTTCACTGGCTGAACAGCCCACATCGGGTACTCACGATCTGGCGCTTTGCCCTTGACCCGCATGGAGCTCTGGATCTGGACGGCCAGGGTGAGAACGTCATACTCTGGCGCGAGGACGAAGAAGTCGTGATGACCAGCGTTGACGCGGCCACCTTTACGTACGTCACGGCGCTCGCCACGGGTGCATCTCTTGAAGAGGCAGGTGTTGGCGCCACCGCGCTCGATGACAGCTTTGACCCCGCTCAATGCATGAATGAGCTTATCGGGCACCATTTGGTAACGCACATTCCGCCCTAACCCGTAATACAGGAACAAGGCCACAACCATGACAAGTACCGCATTGATCCCCCGCATGAATAGGTGCTATTCCGGCGCCACGCAGTGGTTGCAACGCTGGATCGGCCCGCTCACCCTGCTGCTGATGCGTCTTTGGGTCGCGATCGCATTCTGGCGCGCGGGCGTGGTCAAGATCGCCGACCCGGCAAGTACGCAGATGCTGTTTGAAAGCCTCTATCACGTGCCACTTTTGGCACCGGCGGTCGCCGCTGTGCTGGGCACTTGGATCGAGCTGGTCACTCCGTGGCTGCTGGGACTTGGCATCGCGGGCCGCATCACGGCGCTGTTTTTATTCGTCTACAACCTGATCGCTGTAATTTCATACCCCGATCTTTGGCCGCACGGCTTCTGGAGTGGATTGATAAATTTGGGGGACTTCACCGACCACAAGGTATGGGCGATGATGCTGCTCGCCGTGGTCGCCTGGGGCCCCGGGAAGTGGTCTGTTGACAGCGTGCTGGAAAAACTGAGGCATGGCGGCCGCACCCCCCGATGATGCACTTGGAGGCTGATCTCCCGCGTCACGGCCACGAGCACGAGCACGAGCCCCACCATAACTGTTGCCTGGCAGGCATCCGTGCCATTGGCAACAATTGCGCCGAACACCGGACAAGCACGCGGCATTGCCGTGAACACCATCGCACCTGGCGCCATCGAGACGGATTTTGGCGGCGGTGCGGTGCGGGACAACCCGCAGGCCAATGCACAAGTTGCCAGCGTTACTGCAATGGGTCGCGCAGGGCTCCCGGACGACGTCGGCGGCGCGGTGGCGGCGCTGCTTTCCAGCGGCAACAACTGGATCACAGGCCAGCGTATCGAAATCTCGGGCGGCATGATGCTTTGAATACCCGCTGAAGTGCCGTCAAGAGAACACCCGCTCGCTTGCAGGTAGGAAGCTGCGCTAGCCTTCATTGATTACGACGGGTTTTACTGCACAACACAGCGCTGTGCACCACGCTTACAAGGCCATTTGCATCCAGCACCAAAAACTGAATCGATTTGCGGGTCTGGGCGTCAAGTTCTTTAACGACGGCATCTTCATTCTGTACAAGATTGACTTCACCCTCGCCAACGACCATAAAGCCATAGTCGCTCTTTTTGCTATTTATTTGACGATCGTTAAAATACGAGAATTCCAAGACTATTACCCATTTTGTCTACTGCAACACACCCCATGCCCACGGAAGACATAACGCCAGTAACTATTGTCGGCGCCGGGCCCGTGGGCCTGATGCTGGCCAACCTTCTGTGCGCCTATAACGTCCCGGTAACCCTCTTCGAACGCCACCTGACCACCGTCAAGGCACCGCGGGCCGTGTCCATCGACGATGAATCGCTGCGCTCATTGCAAATAGCCGGCCTTGCCGACCGCGTGCGCGACATCTGCGCCATGGACTACGGCTCAATCTATCTGGGTCCGGACCGCAAGCCCTTCGCCTCGGTGTCGCCCAGTACCGCGGAATACGGCCATCCGCGGCGCAGCGCCTTCGCCCAGCCCGAACTCGAAGCGCTTCTGGCAGACTCGCTGCGTCAGTACCCTAACCTGCGCATCCACTTTGGCCAGGAAGTCGTTGGCATTGAACAAGGCGGCACCGGCGTGACGCTGGAAATCCAGGCGCAAGACGGGTCGCGCCACAAGCACCACAGCCGTTACGTCGCCGCATGCGACGGCGGGCGCAGTCCTATCCGGCACCTGCTCCACATCGACATGAAGGGCCACACCTACGAAAAAAAATGGCTGATTCTCGACCTTAAAGGCACACGCGACAACTTCCGCGAAACGCGCGTGTACTGTGACCCGCGCCGCCCTGGCATCAATCTTCCAGGGCCCAACGGCACGCGCCGATTCGAGTTCATGTTGCTTGACGGAGAAACCGACGAGCAAGTTACCGATGCGGCATTCGTCAGCCAGTTGCTGCGCGACCACGGCCCCGACGACGGTATTGAAATCGTGCGCAAACAGGTTTACCCGTTCCACGCCCTCATGGCGACCGAGTGGAAGAAAGGCGCCGTATTCCTGCTGGGTGACGCCGCACACCTGACACCACCCTTTGCCGGCCAGGGACTGAACAGTGGCCTGCGTGATGCCTCCAACCTGGCGTGGAAACTGGCCTCTGTCATACACGGGCAGCTTGGGCCAGCGGTGCTGGAAAGCTATGCGGACGAGCGTCCCGAGCACGCGTGGGAACTGATCAATATGGCCATCAAGCTGGGGCGCGTCATGATGCCCGACACCATGCTCAAGGCTTGTCTGATTCAGGCGGGTTTTCGCGCGTTGAAGTGGGTGCCGCCCGCCAACGACTACATTACCCAGATGCGCTACAAACCCAAACCACGCTTTTCCAAAGGCTTTATCGTGGCCGATGGTGCCAACCTGCGCACCACGCGGGTTGGCCGCATGTTACCGCAACCCGAAGTCGAAGCCGACGGGCGCAGCAGGCATCGTCTGGATGAAATTCTGGGCAAGGGATTTGCACTGATCGCCTTCCATCCCGACCCACCCAACGCCTTCAACGGCCTGCCCGAACTGCCATTCGAAGCACGTCTGGGCCTCAGGCGCACTTGCATAACACCACGCCACTACAACATAGTGCCCGGCACAGCAGGCGCGACAACCGTACGTGACATGCACGCAGACTTCGAGCGTAACTGTGTCGGCGCGCGGGAAAGCTGGCTGCTGGTGCGCCCTGATCGGTATGTCATGGCCTGCATTCCACGCAGCAACCCACAGGCTGCCGTGGAAACGCTAAGCCGAATGCTTCACGCTTAATCGGCACGCGCCACGGGCCCATAGTGACGGCACGGCCGCTTACCCAAGCCGCTTCAGCAGGGCCCGCGCCGTTGCTTCGGACGAGGCGGGATTCTGCCCGGTGATCAGCAGCCCATCCGCCACGACGTGCGATTCCCAATCGGCGGCTTTGGTGTAATGACCACCGCTTTTTTTGAGCATATCTTCAACCAGAAACGGCACGACGCCGGTAAGGCCTGCAGCCTCTTCCTCGGTGTCGGAGAACCCGGTAACGCTCTTGCCTTTGACGAGCGGATCGTCGCCTGCCCCTTTTACGTGACGCAAGACACCGGGCGCATGGCAAACTAACGCAACAGGCCTGCCACCGTTATAGGTTGACCGGATCAGCCCGATGGAAAAGGCATTCTCGGCCAGATCCCACAACGGTCCATGACCGCCTGGATAAAACACGGCGTCATAATCCTCTGCGGACACTTCGGAAAGCTTTAGGGTATTGGCAAGAGCCTTCTGTGCTTCGGCATCGGCCTTGAAACGGCGGACGGAATCAGTTTGCCCAGCGGGTTCGTCGCTGGCCGGATCCACTGGCGGCTGGCCACCCAGCGGTGAAGCAAGTGCAACCTGTGCGCCAGCATCCTTGAATACATAGTACGGCGAGGCAAACTCTTCCAGCCAGAAGCCCGTTTTGCGCCCCGTCACACCCAGCTTGCTGTGCGAAGTCAGCACCATCAATATTTTCACGTTCCACCTCCAAGTTCCATGCAAGTCGTCTCGTTAGACCACTCCTTGCATGATAGTTCCGGACGAACCACTCTTCAAAGCAGAACACAAAGATTTGCACTCACTCGCAAACAGCCGCCTTTGCGCGGTTCGCGCTAGGCGTTGGCGAGTCCTCGCAGGTTGTCGTCGAAGGCCTCCTGCATAGTTTGAACCTCGCCAAGATGGGTCGCGTCGTACCCCACCAGATGGGTCATGTAACTTTGGTACTCGCCCCCCTGCATCAGCGTGAAAAGCTGGCCCATGATGGGATCGGAGAGGCGATCACGATGGACAGCGAAGAAGTAGCGTTCCTTGACCAGGGGAATGAATGACAAGCCACCGCGCCATGCGGCAGTTTCAACGCCGAAGCCAACATCAGCCATTCCGCTGGAAATATGGGCCGCAATGGCCATGTGCGTGAACTCGCTGTTGTCGTAGCCAAGTATCCGCGAGGTTTCAATATCCAGCCTGCACAGCATCAGGTCCACCAGATCCCGCGTACAAGAACCGATTTGCCGGTTGATGAAACGTATGTTGGGGTTGAGAAGGTCCGAGAGTCCCTGAATGTTTTTCGGATTGCCACGTTCAACGAACAGACCCATATTGCGCGTTGCCAGGTGAATCAGGCAGTACTTGTCCGGATCCAGCCATTTGGCGAATTGCTGCAGCACCGGTTGCTCAAATTCACCCTCGGGCACTTCGAACCCCGCCAGATCGCATTCATCGTGCTCCAGCGACGCCAGCGCCTCAAGCGCCGTGCGATAGCGCAACTCAATGGAAGGGCTGTGAATCTGGTTGACGATTTTCATCATCCCTTCAATGGCAAAGCCATGACTGGCATGCAGACGCAGGTAATCGTGGCCATCGGGACACAGGCCTTTCAGTTCTTCCTGCAGCTCGGAAACCATGCTTTCAAATGCAGGCGTGGTGCGCGCATCGACCCGCCGGCTGGCCCACAACAGGCGCTGGCCAAAGAGGGTGAGCTTGGTCCCCTGCCGCCGGCTGGTCTCAAGCAGCGGCGCGCCGAATGCTTTCTCTGCGCCACGCAACACCCCCCACGCGTGTCGATACGACACATTGCAGGCACGACAGGCACCCGCAATATGGCCCAGCGCATCTATGGCGGCCAACAGGCGCATCGTCTCCGCCAGCGGTAGCACTTCCCCCATGGGATTTTCAAGGACCCACTCCGAATTCAAACGCAATTTAAAGTTATTGCAAGACATTTTTTGTCGTTTTGGTGGTATTGAGTTTTGAATCCTACTCTCATATACCTGTTGATTACCTGTCAGAAACCGATTTTATATAGGTTTTTTTTTGCATATAAAAAACGATATTGCAGAGAATTAAAAACATCTGTGGTAACCGATCTACATCGTATATGTCTTTTATTTCTTATTGAAAATTTTTTTTGAGGCTAGTATCTTTGGGCGAAATACATTACATGAATTATGCAATTATTTGCATATATAAAAGGTGAACCAAGCTTTTGTCGCCAAGGAGACACCATTCATAGCTTCACCCCGCAAGCTGCTCAACACACAGTCTTATTCACCATGCTGTGTCGCAAATCGCGCTCGGGGCGCAGAACAAATTTGTGAAGCAAAAAGCGGTCTGCACACGCGGCCCATAACTCTGCCGAAAGAAACTTTCGACCCCGATACACATTACTTTCAGTTCATTTCCCGAATCCAGGCTGTTGGGACAAAACATAACGAGACAACAACACGAGGAGTCAAAGCAATGGGTACAACCTCATCCGAACATAGTTTTTTTAGCAGGGAACGCATTACCGCCAAGCCAGGCTTCAATCGCTGGCTGGTTCCGCCGGCTGCTTTGGCAGTACATCTGTGCATCGGGGAAGCCTATGCCTTTTCAGTATTCAACGGCCCACTGACAAAGGTCATTGGCATTACGCATTCGGCTACCGACGATTGGCGCCTGACCACACTGGGCTGGATATTCAGCATAGCCATCACTGTGCTGGGATGCTCCGCGGCAATCGCCGGCAAGTGGCTTGAAGAAGTCGGCCCGCGCAAAGCCATGTTCGTTGCGGCCTGCTGCTTCGGCGGTGGCTTCCTGGTTAGTGCCGTTGGAGTCTGGATACACCAGATATGGTTGCTATACCTGGGATACGGAGTGCTCGGCGGGGTCGGGTTGGGCATCGGTTATGTGTCGCCTGTTTCGACACTTATCAAGTGGTTTCCCGACAAGCGGGGTATGGCCACAGGCCTGGCCATCATGGGTTTCGGCGGCGGGGCCTTCATCGCCTCGCCTTTGTCCGTGGGGCTGATGTCTCACTTCGAATCCAGCACGTCGATGGGTGTGGCGCAAACCTTTATTGTCATGGGCGTGCTGTACTTTATTTCGATGAATATCGGCGCTCTGGCTGTGCGCATTCCGGCGCCAGGCTGGAAGCCCGAAGGCTGGACTGCGCCGGAAGTTAAAGGCGGCATGATCAGCCGGCACCATGTGCATCTGGATACCGCGCTCAAGACACCGCAGTTCTGGCTTGTGTGGGCTGCACTTACCCTGAACGTAACCGCCGGCATCGGTGTTATCGAGCAGGCCTCGGTGATGATCCAGGAAAGCTTCAAGGGGGCTGTCACCATTGCGGCAGCGGCGGGGTTTGTCGGGCTGCTATCGCTGGGAAACATGATGGGGCGCTTCCTGTGGTCATATGCCTCGGATTTCGTGGGTCGCAAAAACACGTACTTCATTTTCCTCGCCCTGGGCACGGTGCTGTATCTTCTGGTGCCAAGCATGGGAGCATCGGGCAATGTGACGCTGTTCGTGCTGTTCTACGTCATCATCATCTCAATGTACGGCGGCAGCTTCTCCACACTTCCTGCGTATCTGGCCGACCTGTTCGGGACGCGCTACGTGGGCGGCATCCACGGCCGGGCGTTGACCGCGTGGGCAGCCGGCGGGCTCCTTGGGCCAACGCTAGTCAACTATATCCGCCAATATCAGGTCGCTCATGGCGTGCCGCCTTCGCAGGCGTATACCGACACTATGTACATCATGGCCGGACTGCTTGTCGTGGGCTTTATCTGTAACTACTTCGTGCGCCCCGTTTCACCAGAGCACCATATGACCAAGGAACAGCTTGGCGATTACGGCACTGCAACACTGGCAGCAGAACAACACTAACCAAACAATCGGAGGCTTGTCATGGAACAACGCAGCACCACGTCGCCAGTCGCACTGGCTATCTTCTGGCTATATGTTGGCATTCCGCTGGTTTGGGGCGTCTGGCAAACTTTGATCAAGGCTACTGCGTTATTCAAGTAGCCACTTTGTCGGCTGACCGGTAAGCCGGGAACAGGCTTACCGGTCAGCCCGTAGCGCGACGGCCACAGCTACTTGGCTGCCACGGTCCGATGCGACTCTATCCACGCAGTATCCAGTGAAAATGAGCAGTCCGCCTGAATGGCAAGATAGTCACGGGCTTCCTGCGGAAGCGCTTCCATAGTGATCCGCAACGCCGCCACACGTGCCGCGGGAGTGCCAATGCGTTTAATCCAGACGTCGAAATCAAGCGGCAGCTTCCAGGCGTCGCTATTATCCACGACAAGGCCTGCCGCAGCCAGCGTTGCCCGCCATTCCGACACACGATAGTCGCGCACATGCGAAGCATCCCGAAGCAGTTCTATGGTTTGCAATGCAGTGTCGTACAGCGGTGTTTCCGGCGCAACAGCGTCGATGACGACAAGCGTGCCTCCCGGAGCCAACACACGGGCGGCTTCCCGTATTGACGCTTCAATCCGCAACCAGTGATGCGCCGAGTAGCGGCTTACAACCAGTTCAAACGAAGCGCCAGCAAAGGGCAGCGCGTCCACCGAGCCTTGTTGCGTCGTTAAATTATTCAGGCCGCGCCTGACCGCCTCGTCTTTGACGATGCCCAGCATTTCCTCGGACAAATCGTACGCCACCACGCGGCCAACCCCGGCCGCAGCGACAGCGTAACTGGCGTGACCGCCACCACAGCCCAGATCCAGAATCCGCGTTGGCTGCAACCGCTTTGCAAGATCCGTCAGGCGCTGCAGATCCACGCCCCGCGAGTGAACGGCGCTGGTCAAATAATTCCTGGCCGTGCTGCCGAACTGCTGGCCAACCAAAGTGTTCTGATCCATGGCGTATCCCTGTTAACAAAGCCGTTGGGTTGCAGGAGATTGATCGCCCCAAGCCGCAGGGGATCACCACCCAAGCGTAGAGGTGCCGAGCAGCCAGTTTAGAAAGGCTTTAATACTGGAACAAGACTATTTTTTATACTGGTATGAATTTTACTGCCTTAAATTCTGACCCTGCTGTTCGCACCCGACGCCCGCATGGGCACAGTAAGGCAACGTCGGCGAGCACTCATTTCGCAAACAGCGAATCCAGATTTTTAAAGGCTTTGAATTCCAGGGCATTGCCCGATGGGTCAAGGAAGAACAGCGTCGCTTGCTCGCCCGGCTGATCCTTGAAGCGGATATGCGGCTCGATGATGAATTTGGTGTTGGCAGTCTGAAGCGTTTCGGCCAGCACTTGCCAGCTGGCCATGTCCAGTACGACACCAAAATGACGTATGGGAACGTTGTCGTCATCTACTGCACTGGTGCGCCGACTGGCGTTGGCACATTCGTCGGGCGAAAGGTGGGCAACGATCTGGTGGCCAAAAAAGTTGAAATCCACCCAGCTATCCGACGAGCGCCCTTCAGGGCAGCCCAACAGTCCGCCATAAAAAGCACGGGCTTCGGCAAGGTCCCGCACAGGGAAGGCAAGGTGAAACGGACGCAGGCTGGAGGCTGGAGGTTGGAGGCTTGGCGTCGGCAACCATTCGATCGGTACGGGTCATGAGATTTGTGGCAAGCCACTTCAGCGAAATGGCATCCGTGAGGAACAGGCATAAATCATAACGTTTTGAGGCCGGAGCTGCACCGCGTAACAACGGAAGTGATCTCGTTCCTTCGGACAGCCTGATAGATATCGAAAGCTCCGATTGGCGTCTTATCCCAAATGTGTATGCCTTTCCGGCCGAGACTCCGGCGCCATCGATGCCAGGCCCTTCAAGATGCCACATGCGTCTACCACCTGCTCATGCTGACAACGACGTCGTAATTCGCCAAGCCGCAGCTTGAGTTGGGCCAGTTCCGCGATTCGCGTATCAACGTGAGTAATGTGCTCGTCCAGCAGATGATTAACGCCACCACAGTCGCCGGCCGGCTGCTCCATCAAGGCAAGAAGTGTACGAATTTCATCGTGTGTCATGTCCAGCGCGCGGCAATTGCGAACAAAGCATAAGCGTTCAAGGTGGGAAGGTCCGTATCTGCGGTAATTGGCCAACGTCCGGGCCGGCTCTTCCAGCAACCCTTCCTGTTCGTAGTAGCGCACAGTCTTGACCGTGCATCGCGCCGCGTGGGCGAGTTCGCCAATTCTCATGGGTCGTTTCCCCAATATGCTTGACCCTACAGTAACTATAGGGTTTTGAATAACAAGCATACGACAAAATACGGAGCTTTTCCATGGTTGGCTGCCGCGAGCAAGCGCACAAGAATGAGCCTGGGCGGGATGATGATCACGACCCCTGTCACAGACATAACCCCGCTACCTCTCACAATCCGGTCAATGCCTCGTGCTGCTCCCGCGTAGAGACAGAGTTTGACCACGTGGCGGGACACGATGCCCATACCCCCACGGCCAGCCCAGTTCCTATAGAGGCTAAATTCTCTCACTTGGCGGCACCCGAGACCGTCGCGGATGGCATCCGGACTCCAATGCGCACCCTGAAAATGGACTGCCCCACCGAAGCAGAAATGATCCGTAAGAAACTGGACGGGATGGCGGCGGTCAAGGGTCTGGAATTCAACCTGGTGCAGCGCGTGCTCACTGTCGTACATACGCCTGACACGCTTGAGCCAATCCTGGAAGCGATACGCTCACTGGGTTTCAAGCCCGAGCTGCCAGATGCCAACGGCTAACACGTCGACACTCATGAGCTGAACAAGCCGTGGTGGCCGCTGGCTGTGGCGGGCGTCGCAGCCACTGCGTCGGAAGCCGCGCACTGGATGGGGCTACCGGTCTGGCTGACCGCTGCGCTGGCTATTCTTGCCGTCACAACCTGCGGCCTGACGACCTACAAAAAGGGTTGGCAAGTCATCCGTCATGGCAACCTGAACATCAATGCGCTGATGAGTATAGCCGTGACCGGCGCACTGCTCCTGGGTCAATGGCCGGAAGCCGCGATGGTCATGGTTCTCTTCGCCGTTGCTGAACTCATCGAGGCCAAATCGCTCGACCGGGCACGCAACTCCATTGAAGGCCTGATGAAACTGGCCCCTGAAACAGCCACCGTGCAACAACCAGACGGCGGCTGGCTCGAAGTCGAGGCAAACACCGTGGCGCTTGCCAGCCTCGTGCGCGTCAAGCCGGGCGAGCGTATCGGGTTGGACGGTGAAATCGTCCATGGACGCTCCAGCGTGAATCAAGCACCCATTACCGGTGAAAGCCTGCCGGTGGACAAAACCGAAGGCGATCTCGTGTACGCGGGAACCATCAACGAATCCGGCTCGTTCGATTACCGGGTGACAGCAACGACAAACAACACCACCCTCGCACGCATCATCCACGCGGTGGAGGAAGCGCAGGGCGCCAAAGCGCCAACCCAGCGTTTCGTCGATCGATTTGCCCGAGTCTATACGCCTATCGTGGCCGCCATGGCATTCGCCGTGGCCATGCTGCCGCCGTTGCTGATAGGTGGCGACTGACACGACTGGATCTACAAGGCCTTGGTGCTGTTGGTAATTGCCTGCCCATGCGCCCTTGTAATCTCAACGCCGGTGACGGTGGTCAGCGGACTGGCCGCTGCCGCCCGCCACGGCATTCTCATCAAAGGCGGCGCCTATCTGGAAGAAGGCTACAAGCTGAAGTGGCTGGCATTCGACAAAACCGGGACCATCACCCACGGCAGACCGCGGCAGACTGATTTCGAACTGCTCGCCGACAAGGATGCGGCCGGCTGCCGCCGCCTGGCCGCCAGCCTCGCCAGCCGCTCAGACCACCCCATATCGCAGGCCATCATCGCAGCTGCCAGTGATGGCACCGACTCATACGCTCCCGTCGATGGATTCGAAGCTCTGGCCGGCCTCGGTACACGCGGGCTGATAAGCGGCAAGCCATATTGGCTGGGCAATCATCGCCTCGCCCATGAGCTAGGCCATTGCTCCCAGGAACTTGAGGCGCGACTCGGCCAATTAGAGCGCCAAGGCAAAACCGTCGTGCTGCTGATCGACGAGCAGCAGGTCCTGGCTCTGTTCGCAGTCGCCGACACCGTCAAGGACAGCAGCCGTGACGCAATCGACGCCCTGCACCGGCTGAGCATCAAGACAGTGATGTTGACTGGCGATAACGCGCATACCGCGAAAATCATCGCGGCCCAGGTCGGCATCGACCAGGCGCAGGGCAATCTGTTGCCCACCGACAAGCTCAAAATCGTGGAAAAGCTTAGCGAAGAAGGCACCGTAGGCATGGTCGGCGATGGCACTAACGACGCACCGGCACTCGCCCGCGCCCACCTCGGCTTCGCCATGGGGGCAATGGGCTCCGCCACGGCCATCGAAACGGCCGACATCGCGCTGATGGACGACGATCTGCGCAAAATCCCGACGTTTATCCGCCTGTCACGGGCCACCAATTCCGCCCTAGCCCAGAACATCTTCCTCGCGCTAGCCATCAAGGCTGTGTTTCTAGTGCCTACCTTGGTCGGCCTCGGCACCATGTGGATGGCGGTGTTCGCCGACGTGGGCGCCAGCCTGCTAGTAGTTGGCAATGGGCTCAAGTTGCTGCGAAAATGAGTTATGTGGGGGTTCAACGCCGGTTCGCTTTGCAGCCGACGGCGATTATGCCCTGCACAGCAGCGAAAACAGCACACGCTAAACTTCAGGCAAGTCAACACCGGGCAACGTCTCAACATGACGACAAACACCACGGCTGGAAGGTCTTCCATTCTCGCTGCATTGTTTGCCGCATTTCTGTTCGGCGCCAGCACACCGTTTGCCAAACAACTCGTGGGCGACGTATCACCCATCCTTCTGGCAGGTCTGTTATATCTGGGACGCGGCGTAGGTTTGTGGGTCGCCCGTCTTGTTCGCGATCGCCGCATCCTCTCTCCAAATCTACCTGCAAAAGAATGGCCCTGGCTACTGGGTGCCATCGTGAGCGGAGGCGTATTCGGTCCCGTGCCATTAATGATTAGCCTGAGCCAAACATCGGCTTCTGAAGCATTCCTGCTGCTGAACATGGAATCCGTACTCACTGCCGTGATCGCCTGGGTGGTCTTTCACGAAAATGCGGATCGACGTATCGTCCTTGGCATGCTGTCCATTGTGGCTGGCGGAGCCGTTCTAGCCTGGCCACAACATGGGGAGGTGACGTCCGGAAGCGCGCTTGGCAACTTGGCTGGCTGCGCCGCATGTGCTTGCTGGGCGGTAGATAACAACCTCACCCGTAAGGTGTCGGCATCAGACGCTACGTTTATCGCGGGGGCCAAGGGGCTGGTTGCGGGCGCGACAAACCTGGGACTCGCCTTGGCTCTTGGCGCTTCAATGCCGCGCTGGCCGCTTATCGCCGAATCCATGGGAATCGGCTTGGCGAGCTACGGTGTAAGTCTGGTGCTATTTGTAATCGCTTTGCGGAGCCTGGGTTCCGCACGCACGGGGGCCTACTTTTCTATCGCCCCCTTCATTGGCACAGCGATCGCCATCATTGGCTTTAATGAGCCCACTTCCTCGACGTTCTGGCTGGCTGCCGTACTGATGGGGGCGGGTGCCTGGCTGCATCTGGCTGAACGTCACGAACACGTGCACACACACGAGCCGCTGCTGCATAACCACCCGCATGTCCACGACACCCATCACCAACATCACCACGATTTTCCCTGGGACGACACAGAGCCGCACACTCATCCGCACCAGCACGAGCCCATCACGCACAGCCACCGCCACTATCCGGACATTCACCATCAGCACCACCATTAGAGGGGTGGGGCGAGTCTATAAAGAACGCCTTGACATTCCCGCCACGTCCGGTTTTATCCCACTACTGATAACCACTATAGAAATACCATCTAGAACTTGGGTGGGTGTTTGCTACTAGCTAGTGTCCTGTTTGGTTAGTTTGTGCACTTAAATTCGGATGCATGGGCTTGTCAGGCAAGGCGCAAACCGCAGCGATAGCCGTAGCTATCGCGAGGATTTGCAACGCTGCATGGCAA
>SCRC01000107.1 GCA_004297945.1 Candidimonas sp.
TGAACATAGGTCGCACCCCCATACGCGAGGCTATCCAGCGATTGGCTCGCGAACACTTGCTGCTGGTGCTGCCACAACGCGGTTTGCTTGTTCCGGAAATTGATCTGAAAAAGCAGCTCAAGTTACTGGAAACGCGACGCGAAGTAGAACGTTTAATATGCAAAAATGCCGCCCGCCGCGCAACGACCCGGGAACGCGAAGAATTTATGCGCCTGCACGATGACTTCAAGCGTGCATCGACAAGCAACGACGATCTCATGTTCATGCGCTCAGACCGCGAATTTAACGAACTATCCCTGGCGGCTTCACGCAACGAATTTGCGGAAGGCGCAATGCGGCTGATGCATGGTTTATCGCGCCGCTTCTGGTATTTTCATTACAGACAGGCTGCCGACCTGCCCGAAATGGCGCGTTTACATGCGGCCGTTGCCGGAGCCATCGCCAAAGGCGATGAAGATGAAGCCGCTAAGGCGCTGGATCGTCTGCTCGACAACATCGAAGCCTTTACCAAGGCAACACTGACGGCAGACATGTAATTCCAGGCGGCAAAGTACCCTATGCGCAGCTATATCTATGCGCTTGAAGTAGCGCAAATTTGAAGCCTGTTTATGCCCTTAGTGCCGAGTTGATCGTTATTTCTTCCTCGCTGGTCAGCGTGGGGCCATCGAGTGTTACGCGCGAATCGTCCAACTGAAAGCGCCGGACAATGGGCTTTAGCTCTTCTTTCATGTACTTTTCGCTATAGCCATTAAACAAATGGCCCCAGAAGCCACGCCTTATGTCAGTGGTGTCCATGAACCAATCTGCTATTGGGAACGACAGGTTCATGTTGTATTTCATCATGATGCCCTGGTTGTGGTGAGCCGTGTGGTGACGGCGAATGGTGTTGATGAAAGGCATATGGCGCACGAACCAGTTTTCATGCACGTGACAGCAGTAATGGAATGTCTCGTAGACCAAGTACTGCGCCACCATGGTAAGGGCCAGAACATAGCCCGCATTGGGATTAATAATAGTAGACAAGATATACCCGAAAACGGCCGCCGCCGAACCCAAGACAGCGAGCAAGCGCCATGGAAAAAAGACGATCCTGAACTCGCGCGTGGTATCGATGGTTCGTTCGTTGTCGGTAAAGTATTGATGATGCTCACGGGTGTGCCGCTGGTAGATTGCACGTAAACCGTATATATCGATTCTGCGATGCATCACGTACCGGTGCATCCCCCACTCAAAAAAGTTGCCCGCCAGGAAAACGGGAATGACCAAAAGCCATTCCCATGTGGCGCCACGCAAATGGGTTGCACAATAATAAATGGCGGCTATGCCCGCTGCATACATAACCCCGATATGCACCAACCCATTATAAAAAGGGCTGATGTTCGCCTTGTAGTTTTCGCGGAATTTCCGCTGACGCTCGCTCATCATGGCAGTGTCTCCTGTGTTGGTACTTTTAATACGTTATTAATATGTTAGATGTATACGCAAACCATGTCAAGCGCAAGGTTAAGCCGGTCAATAACCCTTTTGAAGGCTTGCAGCACAACAGAAATCATTCATCAAATGAATTTATCCGATGAATATATGAGATGTGGCTCAACAATATGTTAGTAGCATTTTTTGCACTTATGAATTAGTATCTATGTTATCAATGTGGCTATGCAGAGGGTACGTGCCAAATTGCATAGAAGTAATCTAAATAAAAGCCAGGAGACAAAATGAACAAAGAATCAAGGATGGCAAATCGCCGTAGCGTTATCAAAGCCATCGGCGCCGGTTTTGCATTAAGCGCTATTGGACTGCCCGCTTTCGCGAAAGATGAACCACTGAAAATAGGCGTTCTTGCGCCGCGAGGCGGCGTGGCAGGCAATATTGGCGAATGCGGCTTGCGCGGTGTTCAATGGGCAGCGATGAAACTAAATGCCGCCAATGGCATTGGCGGGCGCAAGGTCAAGCTGATCATCCAGGAAGAGACAACGCCTAAAGACACGATAGAGCGGTATCGGAAGCTTATTCTGCGTGAAAACGTCGACTGTGTGCAAGGTATTGTTTCCACAGGGGTAAGCCTGGCGCTAGCCCCCGCGGCGGAAGACAGCAAAGTCATCACTATATTCTGGGATGGCACAACGGAAGACGGTGTAAAAGAAACGATGCTGCATCCTAAATATGTGTTTCGCAGCACGGATAACGAATGCGAAGCCGTTATGGCATCCCTGCTTGCCATCAAACATTACAAGGGGCAATTCGTAAAAATTGCCGGTATGAATCCGGATTACTCATACGGGCATAACGTCTGGACAGTCTTTCAAGCCTTGCTTAAAAAGTTCGATATCAAGTACACCGTCGTTACCGAACAATGGTCAAAGATTGGCAACCTCGACCTAACCTCTAATGTTGCAGCCTTGCAAGCCGCCAAGCCCGACCTGATCTATTCAGCACTGCTCTTTGCCGACCTTCCCGTTTTCATGAAGCAGGCCCATGCGGTAGGCCTGACCTCCGGCACAAAGTTTGTTCTTCCAGCCGCAGGTTGGCAGTTGAACTCCTTGAAAAAAGATTTCATGCCTGAAGGCGCGATTTATAGCGCAGACACGATGTGGTTCGACAACCCCAATGCCAGCCCGCTTCAAAAAGAGTTTGTTACCTGGTACCACAATACGTATAAAGAGTATCCAAGCTGGGAAGCTGACCGGGCCTACTTCTCGATGGAGGTCTACAAGGCCGGGGTGGAAAAGGCGTTGGCAGCCAAATCCGGGGCCTGGCCTACCACAGCAGAAATTGCCCAAGCCATGGCCGGCATTGAAGTCATGTCCCTGGGCGGCAAAGGCGGCATGCGAGCCGATCACATCGCCGATCAGACGTTCTATCAGGGGCTCACCACCAATAATAATAAATACGATTTTTCAACCCTCACCGACATCGCAACCATGTACTCGACTCATTTGCAAAAGCCGTCGGGTGCCGATTTCTGGAAATGGCTGGACGGCGCAAAATTTACGCTTTAACCCGGCCCGATTCGAAAGTGCAAACTGAAGGCTTGTTTTAGCCAACCCAATGTCTCACAAGCCTTCAACCATTTTGTCATTCTATGTAACCGCATCTGAAAAGCTACCGCCACGGTAGTGAGGAACGCTGTGACCTTTGTTATTAATATTCTGTTCGCCGGGCTATTCCAGGCGTCCGTTCTGTTTTTGGTGGCTGCAGGGTTGCAGCTCACGTTCGGAGTGCAGCGGATCTTCAACCTGGCCTGCGGCTCGGTCTATGCCTTGGGCGCCTATTTTGGCATTACCGTCACAACGTGGGCTCTGTCCAAGGGGCTACCGGTTCACCTGTTCCCGTTGGCCTTGTTGGGTGCGGGCTTGCTGATGGGGCTGATAGGCATCCCCATGGAGCGCATACTCCGAACCATTTACCGACGGCCCGAATCATTCCAGCTGGTACTGACGTTTGCTCTGGTCTTGATGATCCAGGATGGCCTACGCTACTTCTGGGGATCCGAACCGCAGCAGTTGGGAAGCCTGGCCATGACCTACGGTACGCTGACATTCTTGGGCGTGGCCATACCCACCTACAACGCCGTCGTCATTTTCACTGCCATTGTTATTGCCGCCGCAATGGCCTATTTTCTTGGGCATACTTCCGCGGGGAAAATACTGCGCGCAACCGCAGAAAATCATGAAACCAGTGCCGCAATGGGAGTCAACGTAACTCGCGTCTACTGGCTGGTCTTTGCGCTAGGCACGACCCTAGGCACCATCGGAGGCGCCGTCGTAGTGCCAACCGCGGCCGCATCCTTGAACATGGGTGTTGAGCTGGTCGTAGGCGCATTCGCCGTGGTGGTGATTGGTGGACTGGGCAGCATGATAGGCGCCGCTGTGGGGGCCATTATTGTCGGCCTGATCAGCGCAGTTGCCGTGTTCGTTTATCCCGAAGTCGAAACCTTGGCCGTCTATCTGGTTGTGATCGCCGTTCTTATTTGGAAACCATCAGGATTAGTCGGCAGAAACAACTTATGAAAGTAAAAATAATCTTGGGCCTATGTGTTTTGGCTGCGCTCGTCGCACCTAAAGTGCTCCCTCTTTATTACGTGACCTTGCTCATTCCTTTTTTTGCCTATGCCATTATTTTGCTTGGCTTTAACCTGCTGTTCGGATATGGCGGGCAGCTCTCGTTCGGGCACGCCCTGTTCGTGGCGTTTGGCGCTTATGCTGCGGCGGCCGTGAATTCGCGCTACGGGGTCGAATCGTTTGAGCTCATGCTGGTTGTCGCCGTAGTCGCCGCATTTGTGTTGTCGATACCCATCGCCCTGATCGCCAGCCGGTTCACCGGAATATTTTTCGGCATGCTCACTCTATCCTTCGGCATGCTTTTCTACACCATCCTGTTCAAGTTCTACAACATTACGGGCGGAGAAAGCGGCATAAGCATCCCCCGCCCCTACCTGCTCGGCCACTCGTTCAAAGGCCTGGATCAAACCGCATTTTTGTGCGGCCCTTTCTATTATTACTGCTTGATACTGGCTTTGGTGCTGGGCTGGATCATGTGGAGGCTGGTGCATTCCTCGTACGGACTGCACCTGATGGCTGCTCGAGACAATGCCTCCAAAGCTATTTTTCTGGGCGTGAAGGTGCGCTGGGTCCGAACAATCGCCTTTATCATATCAGCGATATACGGCGCGGTGGGCGGGGTTATCCTCGGCGTAAACGTTGGCCTGGCTGACCCCGAACTATCCTACTGGACGCACTCGGCCCATCTGGTATTCATGACGATCCTGGGCGGTTACCAAGAATTTTTCGGCCCGGCGTTAGGTACGCTGGTATTTATTTTTGCACAAGACCGATTAATGAGCGAAACCGAGTACTGGAGATTTTTCGTTGGCCTGGCCTTGGCGATTGTTGTCATTGTTGCACCGGGCGGGATCCTTGGGTCTCTCCAAAAGGTCGGTCTAAAAAGGAAGGCGTAATGCAGGCACCCTCACAAGAGATATTGCTTCAAGCCGACAATGTCTCAAAGCACTACGGCGATTTCATCGCCTTGGGCGAAGTCAGTCTGGATCTGAACAGCGGCGAGCTTGTTTCTATCGTGGGCCCCAACGGCGCCGGTAAAACGACGCTGGTCAATGTGCTTACTGCTCTACATCAGCCCACCAAAGGAATAGTGAAGTTTGCCGGCCAGGACATTGCCGGGCTGGATATCGTTGAACTTTCCACGCGGGGCTTGGCCAGGGCCTTCCAGCTTGTCCACATATTTCCCGATTTAACGGTACGCGAAACACTTTCCGTCGCAGCCTGCTCATTCTTGGGCCTGCGCTGGAAAATGTTTGGAAACGTAAAGCGCAACAGCGAAGTCGCCGATGTCGTGGCGCATATAGCGCACGCGTTCGACCTCACATCGGCACTGGATTCCTCATCGAAGTCCTTATCGCACGGCAAGCGAAAGTTGCTCGATGTGGCTAGCGCGTTGGCATTGCATCCTAAAGTCCTGATCCTGGACGAGCCCACAGCGGGGGTTTCAACTGCCGATAAGCACGGAATCATGGAAACACTTTTGGCCGCTGCGCAGGCCATAGGCGTGCAATCGATCATGCTGGTTGAACACGACATGGATCTGGTATCGCGCTACTCGAGCCGCATTATCGCCATGCAAGGAGGGAACAAAATCGCCGACCTGCCAACGGATGACTTCTTCGCAAACGAAGAGGCAGTTTCGATCGTTATTGGAAAGGGAGCGGCCCCATGTCATTAGCGCTTAACGATGTGTGTGTCACGCTAATGGGAAATCAAGTCTTGCGTAACGTTTCGATATCCGTCAAACAAGGCGAGCTCGTCTGCCTCGTTGGCCGTAACGGTGCGGGGAAAACAACCACTTTCCGCAGCATCATGGGCTACCAGAAACTGGATTCCGGGAAAATTACGTGGAAGGACAAATCGATTGTGGGCCGGCGCACAGACCAGATCAGTGCCTTGGGCCTGGGCTATACATCCGAAGGCAGCGACGTCTTCGGTGACCTTACCGTACAGGACAATATCGCCCTGCCCACCTGGACCAGAAAGACATCCAAATCTTCCCAGGAAAGAATTGACACGGCCTATGCCATTTTCCCCAAACTTAAAGAGTACCTTCATCGTGGCGGGCAACAACTTTCCGGGGGAGAAAGAAAAATGGTGTCGATTGCCCGCGCGATCGCCCTGGACCCGGAACTGCTTTTGCTGGACGAAGCGTTTGAAGGCCTGTCGCCCGCAATATTGCCAACTATCAGTGCCGGCCTGGCCAGCATACTGAAGCAGGAGCGTGGCGTACTTTTAGCCGAATCAAATTTTTATCATCTGCCGCAATTTGCCGACCGGATTTACGTCATCGAACGCGGAGAGATCGTATTCGAAGGCACGTTAAGCCAGGCAGCTGCCGACCCCGCCATCATGAAAATCATCAAGGGCACTGATTAATAGTTCATGGCCCTAATACGCGCGTAGCGAATCCGCAAACTCAACAACCGTTTGCGCAAAACGGATAGGGTTACTGGCCATTGGGTTATGCCCGGTGTCAGGCCATTCTTGCATCGTGGCGCTAGGTATTTGCCGCTGCATCAACCTTCCATGCTCAATGGGGCACTGGTCATCGTCGACTCCATGAATAATAAGTGTGGGACACTGCACGGTAGACAAAACGTGACGTAAATCTTTTCTTTTCACAGCCATCCAGCTTGCCGCCACAGCATGGGGTGCGGCGGCTTCAATCAAAGCCAGGCGCTTGCTGCGCTCACTCGCCTCGCGCGCTACTTCAGGCAGACTATCACCAGAAAACCACCGCGCCTCGCTGCCCACACAAGCGCTGCCACCCACCAGAATCAAACCTGATAAAGACAGGTCGGGCTGTTCTTCAAGCAAGGCAAGAACCACTGACACGCCCATGCTCCAGGCCACCACAATGGGTGTGGGCCCAGCCTCATTTATTACAGACAAGAGGTCAGATGCAAATTTTTCAAGCTGATACTCGCTTGATTCGTCGGGCACATAAGCATCTGCCCTTCCACGCAAATTAGGCGCAATCACACGATAACGAGGTGGAACTTGCGGTGCGATTGCGTCCCATGTCTTCGCGGTTCCTTGTATGCCATGGAGCAGCACAATAGCTGGCGCCTCGGGCGCATGAAGCAGCTTCGACGACAGCCGTGAGCGCATGCCATTTGTTGCCATGATTTGAGTTCCTTGTTTCCATCAAAACGATCTTTTGCTGCCTTACTCATTGACCAGCAACTGACAGCGTAACTATAATACCTCAATAATATACGACTAACATATTTCATAGAGAAAAACTAACATGTTATTAAATGACAAGGTTTTTATGGCCTGGCCATCACGCATAATTTTTGGGGCCGGCCAGCGCGCCGCTCTGGCGCCTCTGCTTAAAAAGCAGGGCTATCGTAATGCGTTGATCGTGACTGACACCTTCTTTACAAGTGCCGCCAGCCCTATTATCAGGAACCTTATCGAAGCTCTTGATGCCGTCGAGATTCGCCACTTCGTGTTCGACGGCGGGCACCCTGATCCCACCGTATTGCTATGCGAAAACGCCTACAAACTTGTGCGCGAAAAAGCAGCAGACATCGCCTTTGACCACATCATCGCCGTGGGTGGCGGCAGCAACATTGATTTGGCCAAGGTATTGAGCGTAACCCTGAAATACGGCGGCCATCCGGAAGACTATATCGGCGAAGGACGGCTACCCGGCAAGCCAATGACGCTCGTCGCCATGCCCACTACCTCGGGGGCAGGCTCTGAAGTGACTCCCGGAGCCATTCTCGTTGCACAAGCCTCATCCACCAAGGTTGCGCTAATGGGTAACGATTTACGCCCGAGCATAGTGGTGGTCGACCCCGAGCTGACCTTGTCTTGCCCACCCAAAGTTACGGCCGATGCCGGCATAGATGCGCTAACACATGCGATCGAATCCTATCTTACCTGCGACTCGACAGACTTTGATCGCGGCGGCGACCCGGACCCTGGCTACAGTGGCCGCAATCATATTACCCAGTTGATGGCGGGTGAATCAATTCGTCTATGCTTTGAACACCTTCCCACCGCGTACGGCAACGGGGCCGACCTCGAGGCTCGTACCGGCATGGCTTACGCCAGCTTGCTTGCGGCGTTCTCTTATGCCAGCGCGGGCCTGAACGCCGTTCATGCCCTGGCCTATGCGCTGGCAGGGCTGACCCATGCCAGCCACGGAAGTACAAACGCGGTTTTTCTGCCTTACGTCATGGATAGTCTGCGCACCGTACGGCGAGCGGACATGGCAAAAATTGGCCACATGGCAGGCGCCGGAACAGAAATGCGTGAAGAGCAGGCCGCGCGACACGCCATTGTGCACACCCGCGAACTGGTCGAATCAGTCGGCATCCCCATAACGCTAAAGGGTTTCGGTGTCACCGAACACGATCTTGATACGCTGGTTTCGCATGGTCTAGGGGTTAGCCGGCTGACCAAGGCTTTCCCCATACAGCCTGCCGAATCCACCTATCGTGCCGTCGTGCGTAGCGCTTTTGATGGAGTTATTTCAAGCTAAGCGCGCTATCGGTCAGCAGATTGTCAAAATCACGGTGCTTGCGTGACCAGGAGCCCCTCCAGCTAGATCACGCGAACATTCTCATTTCTCCCGCGCTTCCCTCAAGACCTTGAGTTCCGCATGATGGGTCTCGGCCCAGGTCCACACACCGCAGAACGCGGCGCACAGGCTTTCGCCAAGCTCCGTCAATTGGTATTCGACCCGCGGGGGGACCTCGGGATATACGGTTCGGATAACAAACCCATCCTGCTCCATCTGGCGCAGGGTTTTGGTCAGCATCCGCTGGCTGATGTTGCCCACGCGCTGCCCGATGCGGGTAAAGCGCTGGATTCCATGCTGGGCCAGCACCTCCAGCACCAGCATGGTCCATTTGTCTGCCACCCGCCCGATGACGTCCAGGACGATTCCGTCAAGTTCGGATGTGGACGCCTCCCCCGCGGGAGAAGCGAAGGTGAGCACTTGATACGGTTGTTTCAACGTGACCATTTGTCTCCAATAGTTATTAATAGGTAAGTACAGCACAAAACAGTGCCTACTTCCTGAATGAGAGTAATGTGTATATTCTCGCACAATACATGATTCAACTACTGGAGAAATTCATGCAAGCCTCAAACAATACGATCCTGATTACAGGTGGTGGTTCGGGAATTGGGCGCGCGCTGGCCGAAGCGTTTCATTCCCTGGGCAACCAGGTCATCATTGCAGGACGACGCAGGGAGGCTCTGGATACGGTGGCTGCGGCCAACCCGGGCATGAAGGCTGCAGCACTCGACGTGCAAGATCCCGGCGACGTTCGGCGGTTCGTAGACCACATAGCGCGCGATTTCCCGGCGCTGAATGTCCTGATCAATAACGCAGGCATCATGAAATTAGAGGACTTGAGCACGGACCCCATAGATATCTCGGTTGCAGAAGATACGTTGGCCACAAACCTGCTTGCCCCCATACGCCTGACTGCCGCGCTGCTTCCGCTATTAAAAAAACAGGCGCAGTCCACCGTCGTGAATGTGTCTTCGGGGCTCGCGTTCCTGACGCTGGCGCATACCCCAACCTATTGCGCGACCAAGGCGGCCATCCATGCCTATAGCGATGCCCTGCGCTACCAATTGCGGAACACTCCTGTGGGCGTGGTGGAACTGGTGCCGCCTTATGTGCAGACTGAGCTGATGGGGAACCACCAGGTCAGCGACCCTCGCGCCATGCCCCTGGCCGAGTTTATAGACGAGGTGATGAATATCTTGCAGACCCAACCCGATGTGCAAGAAGTGCTGGTTAAGCGCGTGCTGCCGATGCGCCTGGCGGCCGAACAAGGAAGGGAAAAATACCAGGAGCAGTTTCGAGAGTTCAATGATACGTTTGCGGCGGCGGCGAATTAACCTGTGCACGGCGGTGTTGTGCAAAAAGCTGCGCCACTACGAATTATCGATTAATTTGCATTCGTCGACGATGCGCCGTGCTCGCTCCACCACAGGCTTGTCGATCATTTTCCCGTCAACCGACGTAGCCGCTCCTCCGCTGGCCTCGGACGCGGCGAGCACCCGTTGCGCCCATGCCTGTTCGTCCGGCGTGGGCTGCCAGGCCGCATTGACCACGGCAACTTGCCGTGGATGGATGCAAAGTTTTCCGCCAAAACCAAGCTGCCTGGACCGCAAGGCGTCGGCACGCATCCCTTGCTCGTCGGTCAATTCCAGGCTCACGCCGTCGATGGGGGGCGCCAGGCCAGCATAACAAGACGCCAGCACGATCTGCGTGCGAACCGCCGTCATTCCATCACCCTCGTCGGCAATCCCGCTTTCAACAGCAAAATCCACACTACCGAAAGCGATTCGCTCCAAGCCCGCCACGCCTGCAAGCGCCGGCAGCCCCATGTAACCATGGACGGTTTCCAGCAGAGCAATCACGCGGCGCCCGGGCAATACCTTTAGCGTACGCGCAAGCGAAGCTTCGTCAGCCTTGGGCAGCATGACACCTGCTTGAGGCATCGACTGGAGCATTTTCAGGTCGTGTTCGTACCAGGCCGTGTCAGCCGCGTTGATGCGGACCATCGCTCGATGACCTTGGGCAAGCCACGCCGAAACGGCTTCCCTTGCGTGATCCTTGGAGGCGGGCCCGACTGCATCTTCCAAATCCAGGACCACCTCGTGCGCGCCACTGGCCGCGGCCTTCGCAAAGCGCTCCGGACGATCGCCCGGCACAAAAAGCAGACTGCGTGCAATACGATTCACGTTCACCTCACTTAAAGACGACGTCTTGCGAATTCGTGATGCGGCAAAAGCGCTGCAATCCCTTGATCGCGTTCTGATGCTCCTCGGCCGTCACCCCGCAGCAGCAGTCTTCCAGCAGCACAATATCGTAATCGCGATCGTGCCCTTCACGCACCGTTGCCTGGACTACTGCGTTGGTGGAAATCCCCGAACAGTAGATCCGCTTGATTCCATTGGCGCGCAGGATGGCCTCGAGGCTGGTGCTATAGAACGGGCTGACACGGTGCTTGACGATGTCGAAATCGGCCGGTTGCTGCCCGAGGTCGGGATGTACCTGCGTACCCCATTCGCCCAATTTGAAGATGCCATTCTTGCGCGCCCCCGAAAAAATGGGCGAATGGGGAGGGCATTCGCGATAATCCGGAGAAAAGCCGACACGTACGAAGCCAATGTGCACACCAGCAGCACGCGCTTTATCGAGAGCTCGGCGCGTGTTCTCAAGGATACTTCGGCCGCGTACCTGTTCGCCGTACCCCGCCTTGCCATTGGGTCCATCCGCGTGGACCAGGTCGTTCTCCATGTCCAGCACCAAGTAGATGGTATCTTTCAAAAGGGAATCCTTTGGTTTGTTGAATAGAATGTGCCGGTGGTACAAGAGTTACATAATAACCTCGCGCGGCTACTACTGCCACGAGACTAAACGGTTTATTGGCACAATTTAAACGACGTGGATACATATAAAGTTCTTGACAGGCCATTTCAAAACGGTAGTATACGTATGGTTTGTCGATATGCTTGTATCGCTAACCGATACTATTATAAACCATTATGTAATGGTACTTATACGAATTCGGAACTCGCCCCTGGTCGCGACAAGGCTTCAGGGTTAGTGGGAGATTTTCTGTGGTGGCGGTCCGAACCCGATACGTTTAGTGATTTTCCCTTATCAAAGGAAAGCATATGCGAGCAATTACGAGAGGTTCATTGGGCATGTTGGGCGCAGCCCTATTTGCCAGCCTGACATTAACTGCACCTGCTGTTCATGCACAGAGCAAGCCAGACAAGATAGTTGCGACGGCCTACGGCGGAATCTGGGCCGATTCCGTCAAAAAGAATTTTGTTTCGTGCTTTGAAAAAAAAACCGGCGTCAAGGTCGATGTGCTCACGGGTGAATCGGCCGCATGGCTGAATAAAATTCGGGCTAATCCGTCCAAGCCGCCCATTGATGTGATCACGCTGGCCGAAGCAGACAGCTTCCGCGCGGGTCGCGAGGGGCTGCTTGATAAAATTACCGAAGCCAAGGTGCCTTACCTAAAAGATATTCCAGACTCCTTTCATAAGCCTTGGAATGATTATTCGGTTGTTCTGAACTTTGGCGCAATGGGGGTCATGTACAACAAGGAGGCGATCAAGACTATCCCTGCCACTTGGAAAGAGCTCATCGAAGGCATCATCGCTGGCAAATACGGCAAGAAGATAGCGTGGCCTTCAGGCACATATACCTGGGGCCCTGAATTCATCTGGTTTGTCGCTCAGCAATATGGGGGCAATATCGACACCGCATTCCAGAAAATCAAGGCAATGCAGCCCTACATAGTCAAATTTTGGAATACGCCTGTCGAAGCCTTGAATCTCTTCGGAACTAAAGCTGCGGACATCGTCATTTATTGGGATGGCCGCGCACACAGCTTTATTGACAAGGGCAACCCGTGGGCGGGTTTCTATATACCTGAACCTAATACCATTGCAGGATCTGTATTGATTTCGAAGGTAAAGAATTCGCCGGATATTGCTTGGGATTACTTGAATTGCGCGCTTTCGCCTAAAGGTCAGCTCGGCCACGCAGAAACCATCTTGTATGGGATTACGAACAAAACTGTGGTCTACCCGCCCGACATAAAGAATAAGGTGACCTCGGCCGATCGCGTAATTATTCCGCCCTATACCGAAATCATTGACAAAATTCCCGGTTGGGTCGAGCGCTGGAACAAAGAGATTCAGTAAGTCAAAAGCACTCATCGTTACGGTTGAATAGTAATGGCCCAAGATTGGGACAAATCCCGCAACCCTTGTTTGGGAAAGGCGAGCCCATGGCTGGCTCTCAAGTGGAAGCCACTTGTTTTGCTGGCCCCCATCATGCTGTTCTTGCTCGTCTTCTTTGTAGGCCCGCTCCTGGTCAATTTCCAGCAGAGTCTTAAGACACCCGATAGCGGAGCCTTGACCGCCGCATATTACATTAAGGTGGTCGGCGACCCTTACTATCTGCGCGTACTTGGGCAAACAATTATGCTCGGCGTCGTAGTTGCCGCCATCTGCCTAATCACTGGATATCCGATGGCATATGCCATCGCAAGGGCTCGAGGAGGGTGGAAGGCTGCATTGACTTTCGTACTGGTGGCGCCGCTGCTTGTTAGCGTCGTCGTCCGTTCCTTCGGATGGATGGTGATATTAGGCAGCAACGGCGTGATCAATGTGGTCTTGCACGACCTGGGGCTACCCGGTGTGGGCCTTATGTACAGTTGGACGGGGATAACCATTGCGCTTGTCCATGTGCTGCTGCCTTTCATGGTGCTGGCGATCGCCAGCACCATCGAAATGCTCGACCCAAGTATTGAGGAGGCGGCTCAGGTGCTTGGCGCACAACGCTTACGAGTGTTCTATCACGTAATACTGCCATTGTGCAAAGAGGGCATCATCACCGGCGCCATTCTGACTTTCACGCTAACTATAGGCAGCTTTGTTACCGTGATGCTGCTTGGTAAAAACTCTACGATGGTGTTGCCGCTGCTCATTTATCAGCGTTTGACGGTAGCGTCGGATTGGCCGACTGCGGCTGCACTTGGGATCGTTCTTCTGATGGTCGTACTTGCTCTTTTGTGGCTGCAAGCACGCTTGCAGCGCACCGCGCAGGGAGCCCGAATGTGAGCCATTTCAGCTTCCTGTTCAAAGCGTATTTGGCCTTCATGATTTTCTTTCTGTTGGCGCCTGTTCTAATTGTAGTGGCGGTGGCTCTGACGCCCGGAGATTTCGTTACTTTTCCTCCACCTTCTTTATCGTTACGCTGGTTCAACAAAGTACTGTCCGATCCGCAGTTTTTACTGCCGCTGTGGAACAGCTTCCGGCTGGGTTGCGTATCGACATTTGTATCAATGATTCTCGCGGTGCCCGCCGCCATCGCGATGGTGCGCTACCCAGTTCGGGGATTGCGTGAAATACAGATGTTCCTACTCTCGCCGTTAAGTTTGCCGACGATTATTCTCGCGACTGGCTTATTGTTCTTTGTGCCAAAAATCGGAATAGAAAGTTCTTTTTTGGCCCTGATCGTAGGGCACACAGTAATTATCGTGCCTTATATTATGCGCACGGTTTTCAGCGTGTATGTCAATGCTAATCAAGAGATTGAATATGCCGCGGCCGTACATGGCGCGGGTCCGTTGCGAACCTTTTGGTATGTAACGCTGCCCTTGATTCGTCCGGGTATTCTGGCGGGGGCTATCTTTGCCTTTCTCATGTCATTCGATGAAGTGGCCGTCTCATTGCTGTTGACAAATACAGATACCACAACGCTACCCGTCATGCTCTTGAGCTACCTCGTTTATAACTATGACCCAGCCGTAGCGGCTATTTCAACAGTCCAGATTTTCGTTGTAATTGTTGCGCTTCTATTGTTGGAGCGTATTTTTGGGATTGGCAACATGATGTTTGCGTCCAGAGAAAGCCAGTATGAAAACAACCAATCGAAGCGCGCCTGAAGCCGCTTCCCTGCAGAAGGGGCATCTAGTTATTGCCGGACTGGGAAAATCCTATCAGTCGCAGTCGGTTGTATCAAATATGAATCTCGAGGTGCAGCCTGGCGAATTCATTGCCTTATTGGGGCCTTCCGGATGCGGCAAGACAACAGTACTCAGGAGCATTGCCGGCTTGGTAACGCCCTCGGCCGGAGACATTCGTATCGACGATGTCTCGATATTGAAGCATCCTATTCATAAACGCGATCTGGGCATGGTGTTTCAAAGCTATGCCTTGTTTCCCCATCTGACTGTATGGCAGAACGTCGCATTCGGCTTGAAGATGCACGGTACACCCAAGCCGCAAATCGCGCCTCAGGTCGAGGCCGCACTCGATCGGGTCCAGATGCGTCATCTGGCCCAACGCCTGCCTGCCCATCTTTCTGGCGGCCAGCAACAACGCGTTGCGTTGGCGCGTGCCATCGTTACCAACCCGACAGCACTGTTACTCGATGAGCCATTCAGTGCCCTGGATGCCAAGTTGCGCGAATCAATGCAGATCGAATTACGCCAATTACAGAAGCGGCTGCTAATTACTACGATTTTTGTGACTCACGATCAGCACGAAGCCATGACGATGGCCGACCGGATTGCCGTGATGAATAGCGGACGCGTCGAGCAGTTCGATACCCCACAGGCAATTTATGGTAAACCGGCAACGCTTTTTGTGGCTGAATTCATCGGAAAGACTAATCGCATGTCGGGAAATATGGTCGGACGCGAGAATGGTCGTGCATTGATACGGCTAGAAGGCCGCGAGGAGGTATGTCTGGCCAGAGACAACCCGGGCCTCGCAGTGGGAGATAAGGTTCTTGTGGTGTTGAGGCCGGAGAAAATTGAACTGGTGCCAGAGGGGTCGAATGTCAACGGATATACCGGCTTGCTCGACGGGCGGGTATCCGAGGTGATTTTCACCGGGGAAAAAAGTATGGTCTTCCTTCAGTCCGCCTGCGGAGATTTTACGGTCGCTTCCCAGAATCGTAGCGACGAAAGCGTCACTCAAGCGAAGCCTGGCAGTACCGTAAAAATAGGATGGAATGCGGCAGATATGCTGGTGTTTCCGGCCACCTAGAATCCGGCAAGCACAAATATTTTTAAGAACAGATAAACATGCCATTAGAGAGACGATAACTCATGAGCAACACTAGACCAGAGAGAAGTGGCCGATTCGAAATCGGGGTGGATATTGGAGGCACCTTTACCGATGTGGTATGTCGCGGTGCCGACGCACAAGTGCGTCTCGTGAAAATTCCGACCACCCGGGCCAATCCCAGCGCGGGTGTGCGCCACGCCATTGAATACATGATGCAAGAATGGGATGTACGGCCTGATCAGATTATCCGCTTTGTTCATGGCACGACCGTGGCCACGAACGCCGTGTTGGAGCGCAAGGGTGCCAAACTCGGACTGCTGGCGACGGAAGGATTCAAGGACGTAATCGAAATCGGCCGACAGAACCGACAGGCTATGTACGATCTCGCTCTGGTGCCGCAAACACCTGTATTTCTGGCCCCTAGCGCATTGCGTAAAGAGGTGAAAGAACGAATTACTGCGCGCGGTGAAGTGTTAACGCCCCTCGACGAAGACTCGGTATGCCAGGCCGTGCGCGAACTAGTGCACGCAGGAGTTGAAGCGATTGCCGTCTCATATTTATTCTCCTTCCTGAATCCGGCCCACGAATTGCGTACCCGCGAGATTATTAATGAAATTGCTCCTGGCATCATGGTTTCGATATCCAGTGAGGTCGACCCCGCGTTTCGCGAATACGAGCGCACGTGCATTACGGCATTTGACGCCTATATCAAGCCGGTTGTAGACCGCTATCTCGAGGAGATGGAGCAGGACCTCGTTAAAGCCGGAGCGACTGCGCCCCTGCAGTTGATGCAATCACGCGGAGGGATAGCCTCGTCTCATATTGCCAGGCGGCGTCCGGTACGATTGTTCCTATCCGGGCCGGCCGCAGGAGTGATTGGTGGACGGATGGTTGGCCAGGAAGCACATATCGACAATATCATTACTGTTGATATCGGCGGGACCAGCTCCGACATTGCATTGATCAGCCAAGGCAAACCTATGATAGCTGCCGAGGGCATCATTGATACTTATGCTGTCCGGGTACCCATGGTTGATGTCAATGCGATTGGTGCCGGCGGCGGAAGCATCGCCTGGATTGATGGGGCAGGCGGACTCAGGGTCGGCCCTCTGTCCGCTGGATCCGAGCCAGGCCCCGCGTGTTATGGCCGGGGAGGCGACAAACCAACTGTCACGGATGCCTCGGTTGTTCTGGGCTATGTAAATCCGGACTATTTTGCGGGAGGAATGCTCAAGCTTCAGCCCGAGCTAGCCTGGCAGGTTATCGAAAAGTGCATCGCCAAACCTTTGGGAATGTCGGTTGAACAAGCCGCGTTTGGCATTCATCGCGTTGTCAATTCCAATATGGCCGAAGGAATCCGGCTGGTCTCCGTCGGACGAGGGGTGGACCCGCGTGAGTTCGCGTTGCTTCCGCTGGGTGGAGGCGGTCCCATACATGCCAATGCGTTAGCACGCGAATTGGGCATGCATCGCATTATCGTACCCCTTCATCCGGGCGTGTTATCGGCAGCAGGATTATTGGATGCGCCTGTTGAGCACGAGATGTCGATTTCGTTTCCATACCCACTTGAGGCACGGGCTCTTGAGCCGATGGAAACGGCACTTCGCAGCCTGGATGAGGAATGTGTCGATCTGATGGTTGCTGAAGGCGTGGCACGCAGCGAAGTAAAAGTTCTACATTTCGCCGATGTTTGCTATGTAGGCCAATCATATTATCTGGAGATCCCGGTCGACACGGCAGCCCAGGATCCCATTGGGGATTTGCGTGCAGATTTTCTGGCAGCACACAACCGGGTTTATGGCCACAGCACTGATTTCCCAGCCCAGATCGTCAACTTGCGTGCAATACATCAAGCGCATGCGCATACTCAAACCTCTTCTCTGGAATATCACCACACGGGTAAAGATGCAGGCAAGGGTAGCCGAAAAATTATGGTGAGTATGGCGGGTTATGTTGACGCACAAGTATTTGAACGCGAGGCGCTGGCATCGGGCACTCTGATTCAAGGCCCCGCCATTGTTGAGCAAACCGATACGACGCTAGTCATAGAACCTGGCTGGCAGGCTCAAGTGGTCCCAGGCGGCAATCTTTTAATTACTATGCTTGATTCTCAAGGAGCGTGACATGAATATGATCGCCAAACCTGAAGTGACGCCCGCAAGGGCGCCTGCAATCCTGGACCCCATAACAGTGGAAGTGGTGCGCAACAAGCTTGAGGGGATTGCCAATGAGATGGAAATGACCTTGCTAAAGAGCTCGTTTTCGCCCATTGTCAAAGAAGGTCTGGATGCGTCGGCCAGTCTGTTCACACCCGACGGCACCACGTTGGCACAGGCCTGCGCCATTCCGATTCATCTGGCCACGCTTATTCCAGCTGTCGCCGCCATCATTGAGGCTTATCCGGTGAAGACGATGCAGGAAAACGATAGCTACATCATTAACGATCCCTATTGTGGAGGGACACATCTTCCGGATATTGCCGTTGTAGCACCGGTTTTCCATCGAGGCCGAGTAATTGCGCTAAGCGGTGCCATGACGCATCACGGCGATGTGGGCGGCATGTCTGCGGGGTCGGTCCCGACCAATGCCACTGAAATCTATCAGGAGGGGATTCGTATTCCACCTTTGAAATTACGGATAGCAGGCGTCTATAACGAGACGCTGGTAAAGATGTTACGGCAAAACGTACGTACGCCAGATGCTTTCATGGGTGACCTGAACGCTGAAATTGCAGCATGCAACGTGGGAGCACGGCGCGTTTCCGAGTTAGCCGACGTCTACGGAGCAGATCATCTGGAACGCATTTTCGATGATTTATTAACTCGCTCGGAAACCATGACTCGTAAGGCTTTGCGGGCTATACCTTCGGGCTCGTATCACTATGTGGATTACCTTGATAATGACGGGATCGAGTTGGATAAACAGATTCGCATTGAGGTGACCGTAACCGTCCAGGACGGCAATATTGGATTCGATTTCGAGGGAACCAGCCCCCAGGTAAAAGGACCCATGAATTGTGTGCGGTCAGGCACGCTAGCCGCGGCGTGTTATGCGGTCCGGGCGCTGACGGATCCGACCATACCGAATAATGGAGGGTGCTTTCGGCCGATATCTTTGCATCTACCCCAGGGCAGTCTGGTCAATCCGGTAGAGCCCGCCCCGGTCAATGCACGTACCGCTACTATCAAACGTATTGCCGGTTGCATAATAGGTGCGTTAGCCCCGGCCATGCTCGGAACAGTGCCGGCAGCATCAGCGGGCGAGTTGCTTGTTCTGGCTTTCGGCGGCCGCAAATCAACCGGTGAGAAATTTATTATTGGTGAAACCATTGCAGGGGGAAGTGGTGCTTGCAAGGATCGTGACGGTGTTGATGTGATAGAGACTGACGCCACCAATTGTATGAACATACCTGCTGAAGCCATTGAAATGGAATCTCCAATACGCGTGCGTCGGGTTGCATTGCGCAGCGGTTCCGGTGGCGCGGGGCTTTTCCGCGGTGGGCTGGGTGTGGTGCGTGAATATGAAGTGCTCGATGGCGAGATTTCTTTATCGCATCGTGGCGAGCGCCATTTCAGCGCTCCGTTGGGAATCGATGGCGGCGCCAATGGCGCAATGGCACGCTCTGTAATCCATCGTGCTGACGGCACTCAGCAAGTTATTCCGTCGAAGATAGTGACCGTGCTGCACAAAGGGGACCGCCTCGTTATAGAAACAGCAGGCGGTGGCGGCTTTGGTGATCCTTCCGCGCGGGATCCGCAAAGAATCCAGGACGATATAAAGAACGGGAAAATCAGCCAAGTTGCGGTCAGTGGCCCGCATTGAACTTCATCGACTTAATCTGACACAGTTTTAACTGAAGCAGGAGAGCATAAGTGGGTGCCGTGAAATTTATCAACCACCCGGATTCGGTTTGGGCCGCTACAGCCAACCGACGTTCAGAACTGCCATCGTTGAAGGGAGATATCGACACTGAGGTCGCAATTATTGGCGGTGGCTATAGTGGCCTTTCAACAGCCCATCATCTTTCGAAATCCGGCATCGACTGCGTCATTATTGAAGCCAACGACGTCGGCTGGGGTGCCAGTGGGCGCAATGGAGGCATGGCCGTCTTGCGCTATAAAATGGGCTATTCAGCGTTGGTAACGCAGTATGGGGATGAAATTGCAGCGCGGCTTTATCAACTTATTCTTGACGCGGTCGATACCTTAGAGTCTACCGTGCGTGACTACCACATCGATTGCGATTTTGCCCGTTATGGCCATATCACTGCAGCAAATGGACACAAAAACTTAGCCATGCTTGAAGCCGATGTTGCTTGGCTAAGTCGAAATAGAAAAGATCATGCGGTATCGATGCTTGATCGTGACCAAATGCTCAAGCAGGTTGGAACCTCTGTTTATCCGGGCGGGTATCTGGACCCTCGCTCTGCGGGAATTCATCCACTTAACTATGCGCGTGGATTGGCTGCGGGTTTGAGCAATAAAGGGATCCCGATTTATGTGGGAAGCCCAGTCAGTTCAATTAAGCGCGAAGCCGCAGACATTACTCTCACAACACATGCCGGCCGGGTGCGAGCAAAGAAACTTGTAATCGCCACAAACGCGTATACGGACTTGAGGCAACTTGGTGTCAATCTCAGTCGCCGTATCATTCCCGTCTCCACCTCCGTGCTGACCACGGCTTCTCTTTCGCCGGCGCTAGCAAGTCAGATTTTGTCCGCAGGCCATCTGGTGACCGATACCCGTCATTTGGTGAACTATTTCCGCATGCTGCCAGGCAATCGCCTGCTTTATGGCGGTCGCGGTGATATTACAGGTAAGGAGTCACTAGATATTTATCAAGGGTTGTATCGGATGCTCGGCAAGACGTTTCCGTCGTTATCAGAAGTGGCCATTGAGTTTCGATGGTCAGGGAAAGTAGCCGTAACAATGGATGATTTCCCGCATTTCGGTTGCTTGGAAGACAGAATTTTTTATGCGATTGGGTATGGCGGCCGTGGCGTAGCGCTGACGAATCTGTTGGGTAAATTGCTAGCAGGCCTGGTCCAGGGTGAATCGATCGATGCAGGCCCTCTGAACTCGAGTCGTTTCGGACCTATCCCGTTTCATCGCTGGCGAATCCCCGGGATGCAGGCTATCGCCGGGTATTATTGGCTGTTGGATAAATTGGAGCGGTAGTTATGAATGCATGTGAGTCGGGGGCGCTTGAAGAAGGTAATGATCTGGCGGAAGATATTTCTTCGCACATGAAAAGGCCGGCGCTATTCAATCAATCGTTGGAAAAGGGGTTTGCTGTGCTCCAGGCTTTTGGCGCCGAGCGTCCGTCAATGAATTTGCCCGAGATTGCCAGCGCCGTGGGGATTACAAAAAGCACCGCCCAGCGGTTGGCCTTTACGCTTGAAGCCTTGGGGTACTTGCGTAAAGACCCGCAGACCAAGCGATTTTCGCTGGCACCCAAGTCTCTCGGATTCGCCTACCGATATTTATTGGCTAGTCCGTTGGTTGAGCGGGCGAACCCTTATTTGCTTGAGCTAAATCAAAAGATTCGCGAAACGGTAAATTTGTCCGAGCCTGAAGATCTCGAAATGGTTTTCGCTGCGAGGTTTCCCAGCCCAACCCACAGCATTGTCCATATGCCGGTGGGCAGGAGGCTGCCGATGTTTTGTACCGCTTCGGGCCGCGCTTATATGTCGGCCCTTTCCAACGCTGAGGTGCGAGCCATATTGGATGGGTCGGATCGAATCAAATACACGCCCACAACAAAGACCGATGTAGAGAAATTGATGGCTTTGGTATTGGAGGCGCGAGAAAACGGTTACGCATGGGCGAACCAAGAATATTACCGTGGCGATTTGAATATCGCTGTGCCATTGCTTGATGTTTCCGGGCGACCCATTGCGGCGATCAATATCTCGGTGTCCTCAAGTCGTTGGACCCTTGAAGCTTTTCGTGAAAAAGGCGCACCCATGCTTATTGAAGCAGCCAGGAAAATTTCCACCTCGCCACCAAGTCGTAGCGCGTTGGCCCCCTTTCATCGTGGCTACGGGATTTCCGACCCGGTCAGATCAAGACATAGCAAGACTACCTGACGACAAGCGCCATATTGACATCGTACAAGGTGAATTTGTGACGCGCACTGGCAATGTTGCTTCCTGGACTACCTATCTGCTATTGGCCATTACAGTTTTTGCGTGGGGTGCGAATTATCCTTTAATGAAACTGGCTATTTCCGATATGCCCCCGTTGGCTTTTACTGCCCTACGGCTATGGGGCGCTTCTGCCATACTAATGACAGTTTTGCTTCTGTCACGAACAAGACCTTTGCTACCCGTTGCGGGTGAACGCCTGCCGCTCGCCATAGTCGGACTGTTTCAAGTAGGAGCGATGCTTGGTTTAACGATAGTTGGGATGCGCAGTGTTCCCGCTGGACGCACAGTGTTGCTGGTTTATACGATGTCACTTTGGGCCGTTCCGATAGGTAGCGTCTTGCTTGGTGAAAAAATCAAATTGCGGCGCCTTGTCGGAGTATTGATTGGCTTAGCCGGCTTGCTGGTTTTCTTTAACCCATTGGCTGTCGATTGGCATCGTGCCGGCACTGTGCTGGGAAGCGGCTTGATATTGTCGGGGTCGATGTCGTGGGCGCTTGGCTCGTGCCTTTATCGCCGTAGGCGTTGGGTATCAGGTTTTGTATCGCAAACCTTTTGGCAGCTTCTCGTGGCGTCTGCCCCCATTGCCGCGCTGAGCCTGATTCTGGAACACGATGAGACGGTCAACGTAACCGTTCAGCTATCCATCATCATTGTCTATAATTGGGTGGTGCCAACCGCGGTTGCAATGTGGTGCTGGAACCGAGTTCTATCTGTCATGGCCGTATCTACTGCGGGCCAGTTCTTGTTATTCACGCCTCTTGTCGGCTTCTGGTTGAGTATGGTTTTTCTCAATGAATCTGTGTCGGGCGCTTTGATTGTCAGCGCTGTATTGATCATGATTGGTCTATTTGTGACGATACGCGCTGATGTGGCGCGCTAGTCGTCAAGAGCAGGGTGCTAACGCACCGTCGATACGTTCATTCACTTGGCGGCGGAGACGGTTACTTTTATCTGCACCTTCAACAGTTTCGACGCCATGCAATAAACGACTCCGTTAACAGATTCGAAAGGAATCGACGATGAACAAACGTCCACTGGGCCGCAGCGGCCTGCACATTGCTCCGCTGGTGCTCGGCACCAACGTATTCGGCTGGAACACCGACGAGCGCACCTCACATGCCTTGCTCGATCGTTTCTTCGATGCCGGGTTGAACGCCATTGACACGGCGGACATGTACTCAGTCTGGGCCCCTGGTAACCAGGGCGGCGAATCTGAGACCATTATCGGCAACTGGTTCAATATCTCAAGCGCTCGACGCCATAAAGCGGTGCTGATCACCAAGGTCGGGGCCGAACTCGCACCCGACAAAAAAGGGCTTTCGGCCCAATACATTGTGGCCGCCGTAGAACGTTCGTTGCTTCGGCTGCAAACCGATTACATTGACCTGTATTTAAGCCACTTCCCTGATCCTGAAACACCTATAGACGAAACTCTACGCGCCTACGAGACACTTATTTCGCAAGGCAAGGTCAAAGCCATTGGGGCCTCGAACTACAGCGCGCTCCAGTTACGCGAAGCACTGACGGCGACCTCCGAACAAAACCTCCCACGCTATGAGGTCCTGCAGTGCCTGTTCAACTTGTACGATCGTGAAGACTATGAAGGCGAGGTGCGTGATCTGTGCATGCGCGAGGGCGTAGGCGCCATCACCTATTATGGTCTGGCTGTAGGGTTCCTGTCGGGAAAGTATCGTACGCCAGCCGATGTGGCCAAGAGCAAAACGCGCGGCGTCCGGATGGGAAAATACATGAACAAGCGTGGCTTTCGCATACTAGCCGCGCTCGATACCGTGGCGCACTCTCATCAGGCAAATCCCGCGGAAGTGGCTCTGGCTTGGGTTATGGCGCGGAAAGACGTAACCGCGCCTATTTCCAGCGCAACGTCGATTGCGCAAATGGATAGCCTGATACGCTCTACGCAGCTGGCGCTTACAAGTGCGGACATAGCATTGCTCGATACCGCCAGCGCGTGAAGTCATGCATGATTACAGCTTGCGACGTCCGAATGACACGGAGTAGGCCGCCGAACGCACGTTGATCATCGGATCTTCAACTTCGATCCCGGCTGTCTGTGCGTTGGGCAGGAACAACAGCGTTTTTTCCGCGTCGGAGCTCATAGCCTTGGTAGTCGAAAGTGTGCCGTGTTGTACAACACGAAGGTTACTGAACCATGCAACCGATGGATCGTCAAGCTTGTCGCCAGGCCCTACCCGGCCACCTACAGCACCATCTTGAATTTCACCGGACCTTTGCGGACTCGACTGCGAATCTCGGTGGTGAGATAGTCGGGCGCCTACTTGGCCGCGGCGACCGCTTTGAGCAAATGCTCACCGGCCTCCGGTAAGAATCGATAACGGCCATAGGTGACCTTGCCACTGACATTAATAAATTTGAACGTGTTGACGCCATAATAGGGTAGCGTTCCGAAGCTGACTGGGCGCCCAGAAACTATCGTACGCAAATAGACCGGTGTGGTTCTATAAAAACGTACACGCCGCTTGTAGTAATGGCAGCCCTTGTGGCTGCCAAAATCGTTGCTAATCAAAACAACATCTTGCGTAGATGACAGGCACAAGGCCTGTCGCTACAGCCTATCGCTACAAATAACGACCAAGCCAGCGCAGCACGCCCTGCCCCGCCACTCGGCCGCTGGCCAGGCATGCGGTCAACAAGTAGCCGCCGGTAGGGGCTTCCCAATCCAGCATTTCGCCTGCGCAAAACACGCCCGGCAGCGCCCGCAGCATTAAGTCCTCATTCAAACCATCGAACTGCACGCCACCCGCCGTACTGATGGCCTCATCCAGCGGCCGCATGCCCACGAGGCGCACAGGCAGGCATTTGATGGCTCGCGCCAAAATTTCAGGATGTTCAAAGGCTGTTCTTGGCAGGCATTCGCGCAATAAACCGACCTTGACGCCATGCAGGCCCAGCCGGCTGCCCAAGTGACTGGACCAGGAACGGGCGCCGCGCGGCCTGGCAACCTCGGCCAACACATACGCGGCGTCGCGCCCCGGCTGCAAATCGATATTCAAAACCGCCGCCCCTTCGGCCAGCGCCGTATCGCGCAAGTTTGCCGAATATTCATACCCAGCACCGCATTGACCACAGGCTTTGCCAAGCAGCGCCTCGCGCAGGCGCGCCGACCAGGCATAGATCAGCCCGCCTTCCAGGCCATCGGCGGTTACCATGCATTCGCCACGACGCATTTCAAAGCCTTCCGGCGCCATGGCGATCGATTTCAACGGCTGGCCCGCAAAGCGCTCGGCAAAATAGGGGCTCCAGTCCGCCACGAAACCACCATTGGCAGGCAGCAGGGGCGCCACACCCACCCCTTTTTGTTCCAGCAGCGCCTGCCATGCGCCGTTTGAACCTAGCCGCGCCCAGCTGCCCCCGCCCAAAGCCAGGACCACGGCATCCGCGCGCCGGACAACAGCCCCGCCGGGCGCGCCCAGCAACAAAGCGCCATCGCCCGACCAGCCGCGCCAGACATGACGCGTATGCACATTTACACCGGCCGCGCGCAGCCTTTGCAACCAGGCTCGCAGCAAGGGCGCCGCCTTCATTTCGGTGGGAAACACCCGGCCCGATGAGCCGATGAACGTTTCTATCCCCAGATCACCCGCCCACCGCCGCAGAGCCTGGGCGTCGAACTGCTCCAGCCAAGGTGACACCTGTGCTGCACGCGCGCCAAACCGCGATCTGAAGGCCGCAGGCGGTTCGCTATGGGTCAGATTCAAGCCGCCGCGGCCGGCCAGCAAAAATTTGCGGCCCACCGATGGCATGGCATCATAGACATCAACACGCACGCCAGCCGCGGCAAGCGTTTCGGCCGCCATCAGGCCGGCCGGGCCGCCGCCTATTACGGCTACGAAATGGGGAGATATAGACATGGATGACATATTATTATGGTAGTGTCATGCCTGCAAAAGAAAACCAGTGCCGGAGCCGCTACATGCGTGTGAATATCCTTAGTGCGTCATTTAACGCGTCGGCGTGGCGGCTTCTGCCCAATCGCTGGGATTTCATCGCCTTTCCGCTCATCCTGTGCCTGATTGCAATGGGGGTGGTGGGTTATCACCAGACCATGGCGCCGATCTCGGTGCTCAAAGCCCAGGCGATATCGCTCGACCCCTCGATGCTGCCCGGGTATGCGCTGCGCACCACTTTGCGCATGCTTGCGGCCATGGTCGCCTCGTTGCTGTTTACGCTGGTTTATGGGACGCTGGCCGCCAAGAGCCGGCGCGCCGAAAAGGTGCTGGTGCCCATTCTGGATATCCTGCAGTCGGTGCCTGTGCTGGGCTATATCTCGTTTACCGTCACGTTTTTCCTGGCCCTCTTCCCTGGCCGTGTCGTAGGCGCCGAATGTGCGGCCATCTTCGCTATCTTCACCAGCCAGGCATGGAACATGACGTTCAGCTTCTACCAGTCGCTGCGCACGGTGCCACGCGATTTGCTGGAGATGTCGCGCAGCTTTCATCTGACAGCCTGGCAGCGATTCTGGAAGCTTGAAGTGCCATTTTCGCTTCCCGGGCTGATCTGGAACATGATGATGTCCATGTCGGGCGGCTGGTTTTTTGTGGTGGCATCGGAAGCCATTACAGTCGGCAATAACACGATTGCGCTGCCTGGAATCGGCTCTTATCTGGCCGCCGCTATTGATCAGCGCAATCTCCAGAGTGTGGGCTACGTCATCCTTGTCATGGCGCTGGTTATTCTGGCTTACGATCAATTGCTGTTCCGCCCGCTGGTAGCGTGGGCCGACAAGTTCCGCATGGAAAACACCATGTCGGCCAGCGAACCTCAGTCCTGGCTGCTCGACCTGATTCGGCGCACCCGCCTGATTTCGCGCTTGCTCAAGCCCATCGGACAGGTGCTGGCGAGGCTGGCACGCATTCCGACACGTTTACCGGCCCTTTTGGCAAGCCCCAAAGCCGCCTCCATGCACGGGGAACGCAAACCCTCAAAAGTGATAGACGCCATCTGGGCCCTGCTGGTTCTGTGTCTGACCGCCTATCTCATGTTCCGCGTAATCGCGTACGTGCGCACCGGCGTGGGCCTGCCCGAAGTGGGGCAGGTTTTCCTACTGGGTCTGCTGACCTTGACGCGCGTGATGGTGCTGATCGCCATCGCATCCCTTATCTGGGTGCCGCTGGGCGTGATGATAGGCCTGCGCCCCGCGCTGGCCGCCAAAGTCCAGCCCATTGCACAGTTTCTGGCGGCCTTCCCGGCCAACCTGCTGTTTCCGGCGTTTGTGGTCGTCATCGTAAAATTCAATCTGAACGCCGATATTTGGCTGTCGCCGCTGATTATTCTGGGCACCCAGTGGTATATCCTGTTCAACGTTATAGCCGGCGCCACGGCATTTCCCAACGATTTCAAGGAAGCAGCGGCCAACTTCCGCATTCGCGGCTGGCAGTGGTGGAAAAAAATCATCCTGCCCGGGATATTTCCGTATTACATCACGGGTGCCATTACGGCCTCGGGCGGGGCATGGAACGCGAGCATCGTTTCGGAATACGTATCATGGGGCAGTGACCGCGTCACCGCCCACGGTCTGGGCGCCTATATCGCCCAAAATACGGCCGCTGGTGATTTCCCGAAAATCATTCTCGGCGTGGCCGTCATGTCGCTCTTTGTGACCCTGTTCAACCGCCTGCTGTGGCGCCCCCTGTATGCCTACGCCGATACCAAGCTGCGCATGGATTAAGCGGATGGCCCAGGCCCGCTGTAATTTCTCTACCTTGAACGCTTACTGAAGAATCTTGCCATGCAAAATCCGGAAAACGTCGCAGCCAACGAAATATTACGTGTCGAACATATTCGACGCGGCTTTACCAAGTCGCAGGATGAGCTGTTAGTACTCGATGATGTGAATCTGGTCCTTAGCGAAAACGAAATCGTAGGGTTGCTGGGGCGTTCGGGCTCAGGAAAATCGACCTTGCTGCGCATCATCGCCGGCCTGATCAAGCCCACCGGCGGCACGGTCACATATAGAGGCGAATCGCTGCAAGGCCCGGCCGAAGGCGTCGCCATGGTCTTCCAGACCTTTGCGCTATTCCCGTGGCTGACGGTGCTGCAAAATGTGGAAGCCGGCCTGGAAGCGCTGGGCGTCAATCCGCAGGAACGCCGCAAGCGGGCGCTTGCGGCAATTGACCTGATCGGCCTGGACGGGTTCGAAAACGCCTATCCGCGAGAGCTGTCTGGCGGGATGCGCCAGCGCGTGGGCTTCGCGCGGGCCCTGGTGGTCGACCCGACCCTGCTGCTCATGGACGAGCCGTTTTCCGCCCTGGATGTGCTGACCGCTGAAACCTTGCGTACCGACCTGCTTGATCTTTGGATCGAGGGGCAACTGAAGATCAAATCCGTGCTGATCGTCACCCACAACATTGAAGAAGCGGTATTCATGTGCGACCGGATATTGGTCTTGTCATCCAACCCGGGGCGCGTCGTGGCCGAAATCAAGGTGCCTTTTGCGCATCCCCGCAATCGCCTGGACCCGGCGTTTCGTCGGCTGGTCGACGATATTTACGCTCAGATGACGGCCCGCGCAACCACGGGCGGCATCCACAAGGAACTGGAACTGGGCGCATGGCTGCCGCAGGTTTCGACCAATCTGATGGCCGGTCTGGTCGAAACCTTGGCCATGGCGCCCTATAACGGCAAGGCCGATCTGCCCGAAATCGCCCGTACCTTGCACCTTGAAGTGGACGACCTGTTTCCAGTCTCTGAAATGCTGCAGCACCTGGGGTTCGCCGACATGCGCGAAGGCGATATTTTGCTGACCCCGGCGGGCAAGCTGTTTGCCGACGGCGATACCCAGGAACGCAAGCTTATGTTTGCCGAGCATCTGGTGCGCTCAGTGCCCATGGCGGCGCGGATCCGCCAGGTGCTTAACGAGCGGCCCGGGCACCGCGCGCCGCGGGTGCGTTTTGAACAGGAGCTGGAAGATTTTCTATCCGATAGCGCTGCGGAAGAAACACTCGATGCCGTTATCAACTGGGGGCGCTATGCAGAAATCTTCTCCTACGACGACCAGGCGGAGACCTTCAGCCTGGAAGATATCGAATCCTGACGCCCATCAGAAGGCGTCGACCTTCCATTCGTAACCGACAGCCACCTCGGCCAGCATGCCGTAGACGAACATGCCTGGTGCCACGTAAGACGAAACGCGCCCAGGATGTCTTGCTGCCCAGGCCTATGCCTGCGACTGTGCAGTACACCAGCAGATCCCCGTACCCTTGCGCGAATGCGCATAGCCCGGTAAATACGCCAAAAAGCACGATGGTCCATGTCAGTACGCGAACACGGCCGTAATAATCGCTTAGCCAGCCAAAAACCATGCCGCTGAGATTGCCTGCGCTTGCACCTTGCAACACTCCTTTAACAGTTATTCAAAAGATGGCATGGAATCGATTCGATGACGGCCTCATGGTTTAGCTATATATACTGATATTGCTTGCAAGATTTTAGTAGCCGCTTTGAGTAGGTGTAAACACCGATCATTGCCGCGTTGTGCAACAACCTTTCTACCCTATTATTCATAATGAGCCACACAACAGGCTCTGGAGGCGTTCTCTGATGACTCAAAATATTGGCCTGATAGGCTTGGGCGCAATGGGCCTGGGTATGGCCGGCTCATTGCGACGCGCCGGCTATCGCGTGCATGTGTGCGACGTGCGCAGCGAAGTGGCACAAGCGTTTGCCGCTGACGGCGGCGTAGCCTGCGCGACACCGTCGGACGTGGCGCAAGCCTGCGAGGTGCTGATCAGCGTCGTGGTGAACGCGGCGCAAACCGAAGCCGTACTGTTTGGCGAGGGCGGAGCAGCTGCAGCGCTGAAGCCGGGCAGCGTGTTCGTGATGTGCTCTACTGTTGCTCCCAACTGGTCGATCGAGCTTGAACAACGCCTGGCCGAGCGCAATCTGCTGTATCTGGATGCGCCCATTTCGGGCGGCGCAGCCAGAGCTGCGTCGGGTGAGATGACCATGATGACGGCGGGCCGCCCCGACGCATATGTCAAGGCAGGCCAGACGCTCGATGCCATGGCGGGTAAAGTCTATAAGCTGGGAGACCAGGCGGGCAACGGTAGCAAGATAAAAATAATCAACCAATTATTGGCAGGCGTACACATCGCCGCAGCCGCCGAGGCCATGGCGTTGGGCCTGCGCGAAGGAGTCGATGCGGCCGCGCTGTACGAAGTCATTACCCACAGCGCCGGCAACAGCTGGATGTTCGAGAATCGTATGGAGCATGTGCTGGCCGGCGACTACACATCGCGTTCAGCTGTGGACATCTTCGTCAAAGATCTGGGGTTGGTGCTCGATACTGCACGCGCCAGCAAATTCCCTCTGCCGCTGTCGGCCACAGCGCACCAAATGTTCATGCAGGCCTCCACGGCAGGCCATGCGCACGAGGACGACTCGGCCGTGATCAAAATCTTTCCCGGGATTTCACTGCCTGCAAAGAGCTGAGCGGCCCTCGGCGGTGTGTACGATGAGAATATTTGCGGTGCGCGCAGGGTGATTGGTTTGCGGCCAGGGCAGCCACAAGGGCTGCCGCTGAGTGCCGGCCTGGTATTCGTAGCGGCACCTCTTGTGGGTGCCATTCCGACGAAATTAAGCAACAGCTACGTTTTTATAGCAACACCCCTTGTGGGTGCTCTGGCCGCTACAATAGCAACCACATTGCGCCACTGAGAATTTCAATGAAAAAAACCGATCTGGAAAAGAACAAAGCATTAAAAATTGTGGGAAAGATGAAGCAAAGCGCAATACCGGGCCGATTTGCGGCAGAATCCAGCGTGGCTGCCGTTGATCGCCGCGAGCAGCGCAAGCTGGATCAGGCGCAAGGCCTGGTTTCATTTCCAGTCAAGCTTAAACAAACCTTGATTGAAGAAATCCGGGCACGCGCCACAGCGCAAAATCTGAGCGTTAGCGAGATTGTTGGCGAGCTGCTGGAAAAGGCCTTGAAGATCTGAAAAAAGTAGAGGCAGCCCTTGTGGGTGCCACCCCACCACACACCCGCTACATTCCCAGATAAGCCTTGCGGACCTCGTCGGAGGCGGCCAGTTCGGCGGCAGTTCCTTCGATGGCGATGCGCCCGCTTTGCATGACATACGCACGCGCCGCCACTTCCAGGGCTTGCGCCATGTTCTGCTCGACCAGCAGGACCGCCAGGCCGTGCTGCCGATTCAGTTCGGCCAGCGCATCAAACACCTGCTCGACCAATAAAGGCGACAAGCCCAGACTGGGCTCGTCGATCAGCAAAAGGCGTGGCCCGCTCATCAACGCGCGGCCTATGGCCAGCATCTGGCGCTCGCCGCCCGACATCGTGCCGGCCAATTGTTCCCGCCGTTCCTGCAGACGCGGGAAAAGCGTATAAACCTGCTGTAGACGTTGCCGGTAGACGGCTTGGTCGCGCACGATATAGGCGCCCAGGTGCAGATTTTGCTCTACGGACTGGCGTGCAAACACGCGGGCGCCCTCCGGGATCATCGCTATGCCTTTCTTGATCAGGACGTCGGGAGGTTGCGCGGTAATATCCTGCCCCTCAAACGTCACCCGCCCGCTCTCAGGCTTGACCGACCCCACAATAGCCAGCAGAGTGCTGGATTTACCCGCGCCGTTGGCACCCAGCAAAGCCGTTATTTCGCTGGCGCGCACTTCCAGCGATATGCCGCGCACCGCCTGCACGCCGCCGTAGGCCACATTCAGATTCTCTACCGTCAGCATCACATCAGACACGGTACTTCCTTCCCAAATAGGCTTCGATCACGGCCGGATTGCGCACGATCTCCTGTGGCGGGCCCTCGGCAATCATCTGCCCGAAATTGAGCACCAGCACACGATGCGCCAGACGCATCACGACCTCGAGCACATGCTCGACAATGATCAGCGTGACCCCGGCGGCGTGAATGCCGCGCAGGATTTCGGTCAAGGCGATCACCTCATTGGGATTCAAGCCACCCGCCACCTCGTCAAGCAACAGCATCCGCGGCTCGGTGGCCAGGGCACGGGCCAGTTCCACCCGCTTCTGACCAGCCACATTCAATTCCGACGCACGCACGTCCATTCGGTCAGGCAAGCCGACCAACTCCAACACGCGTTCGGACGCATCGCGAGCATCGCCCAGTTTAGGGTGGCGCAACAATGCACCCACCATAGTGTTTTCCAGCACCGTCATCTGGCCGAAGCTGCGCGGTATCTGGTAGGTATGCACCAAACCCATTGCCGCGATCTGTTCGGGCACCAATCCAACCGTGGATTTCCCGTTGAACGTAATGGAACCAGAGCTAGGTGCATGGTGCCCCACCAGGCCATTGAACAGCGTGCTTTTCCCCGCGCCATTGGGACCTATGATGGCCAGGATTTCACCTGCCTCGACCGCCAGGCTGATGTCCTTGTTGGCCACTAGGCCGCCAAAGCGCTTGGTCAGTTCCTTAACGTCCAGTAGCGCCACGCCGCCTCCTTAGTGTTACCAGACCACCCGGCAAAAACAGCGTTACCAGCAAAATGGTCAGGCCGAAGACCAGCAAACCCAGACCCAGACCCGAACTGCCCCACAACACGCGAGTGCCTTCCGACAAAGGGATCAGCAGCGCCGCACCCAGCCATGGGCCGAACAGCGAGCCGATGCCGCCCAAAGTCGCCACCAGTACGATCTGCACGGAGAGCGTCAGGTTGAACATGGAGTCGGGATCGATGAAGCCCACATACATGGCGAAAAAGCCGCCCCATACGCCCGTAATGACCCCAGACCAGACGAAAGCCAGCATTTTGTAGCGCTCGGCCGGTACGCCCAGGCTGCGCGCCGCGCCCTCGTCGCCATTGATGGCGCGCCAGTAGTAGCCGATTTTGGAATGCACCAGAAAATAAGTGCTTAAAAAGGTTAGCAGGCCCAACAGGACGGCCATCCAATAATAGGGGACCTTGGTGCGAAACAGCAGCATCCAGGGCGCGCTGGCAATAGGCGCCTCCAGGCCTACAGCACCACCGGCCCACGACCAGTTGGTGACCAGAATCAGGCCAATCTGCAGCAAGCCTATGGTGGCCATGGCGAAATAGTGACCGGACAGCCGCAAGGTGGGCCGCCCGACCAGATAGGCAATGGCACCGGCGATCACGCCTCCGACGGGAATCCCGATCAATGGCGTCAGCTTCAAATGATGCAGCAACAGCAGCGTGGTGTAGCCGCCTATGCCAATGAATACGCAGTGTCCGAACGACACGCGGCCCAGAAAGCCGCCGACGAGGTTCCACGCGGCGCCAAGCGCGCCAAACATGATTACCAGCAGCAGCACCTGGATCGTGAATGTATCCTTGACTGCCAACGGCACCAGCGCCAAAAGCACCGCCACGATGACTGCGGCCAGCAAGGGCAGCCGCGAAACCGATGATTTGCTCATGTCACCACCGCCCGAACAGGCCATGCGGCCGATACCAAAGCACCAGTACAAACACAATGTAGACGCTGACGGTTTTCAGTGCGGGCTCGACGAAATAGCCAGTCATGGCCTCGATCAGGCCGATCAATATACCCGCGATGAAAGCCCCTGGCAGCGAACCGAAGCCCCCCATGCAAACGGCAACAAACGCCATCAGGCCAAACACGGTACCTACAGACGGAAACACATAGAAAAAGGTGGTGAGCAGCGCACCGGCCAGGCCCACCACGGCGCTGCCCAGCACCCACACCTGAGCGTTGACGCGATCAGGCGAGATGCCCACCAACGCAGCAACCTGGCGATCTTCGGCCACCGCTTGCAATGCATGGCCCCAGCGGGTGCGATAGACCAGGAAAAACAAGGCTACGATCACCACCAGCGCCACGACCCCCGTAACGACCTGCGGGCGTCCGATGGAGACGCTACCCAGGCTGACGCTGCCAGAGATGAAGGTATCAGGCAGACTGCGGTAGTCGGGCGTAAAAAATATAAAGGCTAATTGCTGCAGCACTACAGCAAGCCCGAAGGTTGCCAGAATAATGGCCATCGGCGGCCCTTTCTGCAAACGGCGTATCACCAGCGAATAGGTCATGAAACCGACGAACCCCAACAAGCAAGCCACCAACGGCGCAGACAAGGTGGGATCAACGTGGCCCAGCGTAAAGAGCCAGTACGCGGCATACATGCCCAGCATCAGGAATTCGCCATGGGCGAAGTTCAGGACATCGGTGATCCCCCATATCAGTGCCAGGCCAACGGCTACGGCGGCATAAATCAGGCCATTGAAAAGACCGGCTGAAAGCGCTTCAAACATGCAGTGCTCCAATGGGCGAGCCTGCCGGCCCGCCCTGCGCTATCGGTTTTACTTCCAGCTAAAGGGCAAAGTGGGCATGGAGCTGTCCAGCTTGTATTTTACGGGCCAGACCGTGTGGTACTCGCTTCCCTTGAGTTGAAGAATCAAGCCTGAACCGCTGTCGTTCTGACCCTTTGCATCAAATTTGACGCCCGCCCAGGGCATGATCAGCTGTGCATCGTTCATATTGGTGGCGATCAGCGCCTTGCGGATAGCCTCGGGATTGGTCGAGCCTGCACGGTTAATGGCGTCGGCCAGCACCAGCACGCCTTGCATCGAGCGCGCATTGTTGCCGTTCATGTCCTTGCCGGTCTTGGCCTTGTACATATCGTTAATGGTCTTGATGATGGGCTTGGCCTTGATCAGGTCATTGCCCCAGACGTCGCGCGTCAGCACGCCTTGCACCTGCGGACCCACTTCCTTGACAAAACGCGAATCGATAAAGCCTGCATCATTGGCCAGGAAAATCGGTGGCGCATATTTCATTTCGCGCATGGTTCGCACAAACAGCATGGCGTCGGACGTATAGCTGGCGAAGATGGCTACGTCGGGTTTGGCGGCCGCGAGCTTTTGCACCTCGGCCGACACCGATGCCGAACCCGCTGCATAAGCGATATTGGCGACGATAGTACGGTGGTACTTTTTGGCAAATTTCTCGACCGCCTTGTACGTATTCACGCCGAAATCGGTGTTTTCGTACACCACGCCAATAGTCTTGGTCGGCACCTTTTTCACGCCGTCCAGAAACTGCATCATGTTGTCGACAAAGGTGTCATCATTAGGCGTGGTGCGAAAGAACCATTTGTAGCCGCGCTCGGTCAGGTCGGGGCTGCTGGACTCGCCGTTAAGATACGGAATGCCCATCTGTTCCGCGACGCGGCTGGCCGTTTTGGTGACCGCCGACTGATATGCGCCGGTCAGGGCCACCACCTTTTCCTGACCCAACAGGCGCTGCGCGGCGGCCAGACCTACCTCGGGCTTGCCTTGGGAATCGGCAAACACCACCTCGATCTTGGCGCCGCCCAGATTGGGCAGGCCGGAGCCCGCCGCCAGCGGGACGCCCTTGAGTTCAGGATGCGGATTATTGACGATATCCACCGCCAGTTCAATTGCGGCCTTGATCTCGGCGCCTGTCGACGCCAGCGCGCCACTTAAGGGATAAATGGCCCCGATGCGTATGGTCTTTGTTTGCGCTACGACGGGCTGCCCAAACCCCAGGGCAACGCAGGCAGCGATGCCGGCAATCAGCTTCATCTTCATTTTATCTGCTCCTCAAAAATCCAAATACGAAAACCACGCGTGATGGCTTGGACTTACAAGCACCCGCAGGGAGTCGACGCGCCATGCATACTTAAAACGAGGCCAGCTGGCTATTAAACAGATCGGTCACCAACATATGCCCCGGCGCATGTGTAATGCAAAATTCAGGCCTGACGGCCGCAACAACGGACTGAGGCGTTACGCCGCAAGCCCAGAAAACAGGCACTTCATCAGCGCGGATCTCGACCGGATCGCCATAATCGGGGCGGCCAATGTCGGCGATGCCTATCAGCGCCGGGTCGCCAAAATGAACCGGAGCTCCGTGCACCGACGGAAACCGTGAGGTGACCTGAATGGCACGTATGGCCTGGGCGGCCTTCATAGGGCGCATCGACACCACCAGAGGCCCGGAAAACACCCCTGCCGCCGCAGTAGCCACGGTGGTGCGATACATAGGCACATTGCAACCTTGTTCGATGTGGCGCACCGGCAAGCCGTTGTCCAGCATGGCCTCTTCGAACGAGAACGAGCAACCGATCAGAAAAGACACCAGATCGTCACGCCAGACGGATTTCACGTCGATGGGTTCGTCGACCAGAACACCTTCGCGCCACACCCGATAGCGAGGAATGTCTGAACGTATATCGATATCGTGGCCCAGCGCGGCCAGGGATGGGTCAGCCGCATTGGACATGGCCAGCAAGGGACATGGCTTGGGATTGCGCTGACAAAACAGCAGAAAATCGGCAGCCAGCGCGCGGGGCAGGATCGCCAGGTTGGCCTGCACATGCCCGGGCGCGAGGTTTGCCGTGGAGGTCGTCAGTTTTCCCGCACGCGCATCCAGACGCACCTGATACGACGGTGATATTTGAGCACCCATTTCGGCTTGCACCGTCCGCATATTTGTCTCCAGCCATTTTTTGTAATACTTCACGCCCACCTTTTTTGCAGAGGGTCGGTTATCGGGAATGAAATTAGGCTATACGGCGGCCAATGTCAAGAAATAGTCTGTGGCGGCACCTCTTGTGTGTAGCGGCACCTCTTGTGTGTAGCGGCACCCTTAGTCTGTAGCGGCACCACTTGTGGGTGCCAAAATCTGTAGCGGCACCCCTTGTGGGTGCCAAAACCTCGGCAGCCCAAAACAGTGTCCTGCATGGATGACAGGCACAAGGCCTGTCGCTACAGGCCTGTAGCGACAAATTCTCGGGCTCAGCTTCTGGGCAACTACTTTAAATTGCCCGACAGAAACTGGGCCAGGCGGCTGCTTTTCGGGGAGCTTAGCACCTGGGCCGGGTCCCCTTGTTCTTCGACGACGCCCTGATGGAGGAACATGACATGATTCGACACATTGCGCGCAAAGCCCATTTCGTGGGTCACGACTATCATGGTCCGGCCCTCTTCGGCCAAGGCCTGCATGACCTTCAGAACCTCGCCCACCAGCTCCGGGTCGAGGGCCGACGTAGGCTCGTCAAACAGCATCACTTCGGGTTCCAGCGCCAGGGCTCGCGCGATCGCCACGCGCTGCTGCTGGCCGCCCGACAAATGCACCGGATACTTGTTGGCCACGTCCAGCGACAAGCCGACCTTGCGCAAATAAAGCTCGGCCTTCGCAATCGCAGTCTTTTTATCCAGACCCAGCACATTAATCGGCGCCGCCGTAATGTTTTCCATGGCCGTCATGTGCGACCACAAATTAAAATGCTGGAAAACCATGGAGACCTTGGTGCGCAAGCGTTGCAGTTGCACCTTGTCGGCCACGGCAAGTTGATTGTGCTTGTCGCGCACCGTTTTGAGTTCTTCATTAAGAATGAAAATCTGGCCCGAATTGGGCGACTCCAGGAAGTTTATGCAGCGCAAAAAAGTGCTTTTCCCCGACCCGCTTGAGCCAACAATACTGATGACATCGCCACGATTTGCCGCGAGCGATACCCCTTTTAGCACCTCCTGGGCGCCGTAGCTTTTATAAATATTTTCAACCCTTAATTGTTCCATAAACCTGTCGACTCTAATGGGTTGGAAGCGGCTTTAAAAAAACCAGACAGCGCTTTTCCAGCATGCGAAATGTCGCCACCAGAACGAGCGCTACGGCAGCGTAGAAAACCGCCGCAATGCCAAAGGCCGAGAATGACGCGAACGTGGCGCTATTTACATCGCGCGCCACTTTCAGCAACTCGGGAACCGTGGCCGTAAAGGCGATGGAGGTGCTGTGCAAGACCAGGATCACCTCATTGCTGTAATACGGCAACGCGCGCTTGATGGCCGAGGGCAAAATAATCTTGGTGTAGGTTCTAACCCGGGAAAACCCAAAGGCGCGCGCCGCTTCAATTTCACCCGAGGGAAGAGACCGGATGGAGCCTGCCAGAACCTCGGTGATATAGGCGCAGCAATTGACACTGAACGCCAGAATCACGCAGTTGAAACCGCTGCGAAAAAACTCGGACAAGGTCGGCGTATGCCGTACAAAGTCCAAGCCGAAAAAGCCGGTGTAGACAATCAGCAGTTGCACATACAGCGGGGTACCCGTGATCAGAAAGGTATATAGCTGAACCGGCCGGCTCAGGTATTTGTTCGACGACACCCTTAATATGGCTAGCGGTATCGACGCCGCGAAACTAATGACCCATGTCAATACCAGAATCCAGAGTGTCATGGCGGTGCCCGAAAAATCCCCGCCTTCCAGTCCTACATATTGGGGCCAGTATTGCCTGAAAATATCTATCAAAACATGGCCTCTTTGACACCCACATTAAACCGTTTTCCTGCATAGGAAAGCGCAAACAGCGTGACACAAGTAAACGCCAGGTAGATCAGGGCCGCCACGATATTGAAGAAAAACAAATGCTGGCTAGCCTGGCCTGCCTGCTGGCTAATGCTAATGATATCTACCAAGCCGATGATCGATACCAACGCCGTCGATTTAATAATGACTTGAATATTGTTGCCAAACCCCGGCAACGCAAAACGAACCATTTGCGGAAAGGTGATTTTCCGGAAAATAAGCCCGTCGCCCATTCCAGCCGACAAGGCCGCCTCGACCTGACCGCGCGGCACCGACTCCAGCGCTCCTCGGAAAGTCTCTGCCATATAGGCGCCATAAATAAAGGCCAGGGTAATGACCCCGGCCCCAAAAGCGTTGATTTCAATCAGGCCAATACCCAGCAAAGCGCATATCCAGTTAACCAACATTTGCACGTTGTAGAACACCAGCAGCATGATCACCAGATCGGGCACACTACGAATCAATGTCGTGTATATGGTCGCCAGGAGCCTTAGCATGCGGCTCCTGGATGTCTTGCATAAGGCCCCTGCGACACCCAGCAGGGTCGAACAAACTACAGACAACACGGTCAGCGCCAGCGTCATCAGCGTACCTTGAAGAATCAATGGCCCATACCCGTACAGCATGTGCATTCCCAGGCGAAAGTTTAAAAGTGGTAGACGATGCCTTATGCCTTATTGCCCTGTGGGGCCTATCAGGCCATATGCAGAATAACGGGCAAGAATTTTCTGGAATTCGCCATCTTTTCTCATGCTCTTGACAGCGCCATCAATTTTATTTTTCAACGCGTGATCGGCAAGCCTCAAACCTATGCCTGTGCCATTGCCGAACACTTCGGCATCATTGACGGGCGTGCCCGTCAGATGAAACCCCTTGCCCTCGGGCGTGGCAAAGAAAGACTGCGCTGACGCACTATCTTGCAAGGTGCCATCTACCCGCCCCAACGCCAGATCTTGCTTGGCCAGATTGTCATTCTGGTAGGAAACCAGCTTTATACCTTTGCCTTTCCAATGCTTGTTGGCATACGCGGCCTGCGTCGTTCCCTGCACAATGCCGATGGTCTTTCCCTTGAGCGAAGCAACCGTCGTATCCAGCGTTACCTTTTTAGGCACCATCATGAGCGACGCGCTTGAATAAAAAGGGATCGTGAAGAGAACCTGCTTTTCCCTTTGCTTGGTGATGCTCATGCCCGACAGAATGCCGTCGATTTTCTGTGCATTCAATGCGGGAATGGCCCCGTCAAAATTGATTTTTACCCATTCACACTTGGCATTAAGTTGCTTGCAAATCGCATTGCCCATGTCAATGTCAATTCCAATCAGATCGCCTTTGGCATTGACCGATTCGTAGGGTGCAAAGGTCGGATCCACGCCAAATCGAATCGTGCTGCTCGCCTGAGCCTGCGCGGCAAACGCACAAGCGGCAAATAGTGCTGCAAATAGTGTCTTGTTCATGTTGTCTCCGAAAGATTGCGGGTAATTAAAACGCATGATAATTTAAAACTATGTATATACAAGTAGGACTATCCCTAGTATGATCAAGACGACGGCTTACTAAACCTCGTCAAGCTGTCTTTTATAACCCGAACCAGGAACAGATCGATGAACTCATATCTGATGGATGCCAAACCCACTTACAGCAAGCTACGAGCTGGGTTCCTGAAGAGTGCACAAAAACATAACGCGCAGCTTCGGCACTTTAAACATCCCCTAAAAGGAATGGACGGCGAAGATCTGTATACAGATGTCGCGGTATGGGCAAAGCCGGAAACCAAAAAATGGCTGGCCGTCATCTCCGGTACGCATGGCGTCGAAGGCTACTATGGCTCCATGTGCCAAACTGAATATATAGAAAACGTGGCTGCGCTCGCACAAGAGGGCAAAGTCGGCGTCGTGCTCATCCATCTTATCAACCCATGGGGCACATCCTGGAAACGCCGGGTCAATGAAGACAATATCGATTTGAACCGGAACTATCTGGATTTCAACCAGCCGCTGCCGCAAAACGCCTACTACGAAACCCTGCACAATCTGTTTGTAAAAGAAGCGGCAAACGGCCCCGCCCGCCAGAAATCCAATGAGCAATGGGCGGAAAAAACCAGAGAAATCGGCCATACAGTATTGATGAACCACCTGGGCGCAGGCCAGTATCTGCATCAGGACGGTCTGTATTTTGGCGGCTTCAAACCCTCATGGTCCAACACGACCCTGCGCGCCATCATGGGTGAATTTCTGGCCGACTGCACCGACGCCATTTGTCTGGACTTGCACACAGGGGCGGGCGCATATGGTCACCCCATGCTCATGGCCATCGCCGAACGCGAATACCCGGGCATACACGATGCGCAACGGATCTATGGCGCATGGCTATATACTGTTTTAACTGGCGCCAGCCACACCACCGACACCGGGATTTCCGCCGCAGCCACTGGCTATACCTCGCAGGCAATGGTCGACCTTATGGTCGGAAAGCGCTTCTGCCAGCTAGTTGTAGAGTGCGGCACCTACGACGGCGAAAAGGTCGGCCACGATGCGCTTTTAAATGACCATTTCCTGCATCTTTGCGGCAATCTGCAAGGCGAGGAATTCGAGAAAACCAAAGACAAGCTGCTGGAATTCTTCTTCCCCACCGATCGCGACTGGCGGGAGTTGGTTTGGGTCAGGACAAGGCAGATATTTGATCGCGCCTTGGCGGATTTACTGGAGAGGTAGGATTGCAAAGATGCGGGTGCGGGGCGGTTCTGCGCATCGGGGACGATGGCACCCACAAGGGGTGCCGCTACATGATTGGCGGGTACGTCAATGAATAATATCGGACAGAAACTTGCGGGCCCGGTCGTGGCGCGGCGCGGAGAAAAAATCGGCCGGCCTGGAATCCTCGAGGATCTGACCCTCGTCCATGAACCAAATGCGATCGGCTACTTCCTTGGCAAAATTCATTTCATGAGTAACGCACACCATGGTCATGCCATCGGCCGCCAGCGCCTTCATTACCGCCAAGACCTCACCCACCATCTCGGGGTCGAGTGCGCTGGTGGGTTCGTCAAATAATATAACGGTGGGCTTTTGCGCCAGAGCTCTTGCGATGGCCACACGCTGCTGTTGCCCGCCTGATAAGTTGGCCGGCATTTCATTGATTTTTGCGCTCAAACCCACCTTGGCAAGCAATTCTTCAGCTAATTCATACGCTTGCGCCCTTGAGCAACCGCCCACCTTGACCGGCGAAAGTGCGATATTGTCCTTGACGGACAAATGCGGGAACAGATTGAATTGCTGAAACACAAAACCGATTTTTGCCCGCAAATGATTAATGTTCAGCGTCTTGTCGGTTATATCCAGTCCTTCGACCCGGATAGTGCCTTTTTGAATTTCTTCCAGCTTGTTGATGGTGCGGATCATGGTCGACTTGCCCGAGCCAGACGGACCACATACTACTAGCACTTCGCCAGTCTTTATCTCGCCGCAAATATTATTAAGCGCGTGATATTTTTTATACCATTTGTTGACATTTTCGAATTGAATCAATGGAGTCTCCCGGAATGGAAATCAGGCAATGCCCAGCCGTTTGTTGTTCAGATGAGCCTCCAGCACCTTGGCCGACTTTGAAAGCAAGGCACACAAGAGGAAATAAAACAGGGCCAGTATCAGGTAGGTGCGCAAGGTGCCCGTAAGCTCGATGCTATTGATCTGCTGCGCCGAAAAGGTAGCTTCCTGAACACCAATGATATAGGCAATAGACGTCGCTTTTATGGTCGACACAAACTGATTCAACAGCGACGGGATCATATTCGCCAACGCCTGCGGCAACTGGATATTGAACAAGGTCTTGAAATACCCCAGGCCCAATGCCCGCGACGCTTCGACTTGCCCCGGCGGCAATGCCTGGAGGCCCGCACGAATGATCTCGGCCAGGAAGGCGGATTCATACGCAATAATGGCGCACAAAGCGGTGGAAAATGCCGGTACTTCCGTGCCGACCAGCACTGGCAGCAGAAAGTACGCCCAGAAAATAATCATGATGAGCGGAATGGATCGGAACGTATATACCCAAACCATAGAGGCTATCTTTACCAGCCTGAGATCGCTGGTGCGGGCTACGCCGACACACAAGGCAATCGGAAAGGCACCCAGCAACCCCAGACTCGCCAGTATCAGTGTTCCTGCAAAACCGCCAATCGGGCCATGGGGCCAGGAACCCACCAAGAACATCAAGCCATAAGTGCTTAAGAAATGGGTCATGGCTAGCCTTTGAAATTGGCGGGGTACTTCCGGGACATCTGGGCTCCCAGCACCGCAATCAACAGCGAAATGACAAGATAGATCAAGGTCGAGATAAGAAAGATCTGAAACGTCTGAAATGTGGTGTTTTCAATTTTCTTGACCTGATACGTGAGCTCGGTAACCCCGATCACCATAGCCAGGCTCGTATCCTTGAACAGAATAAGGGAGCGATTGAGGATCGGTGGAATACTGATCCGCACTGCCTGCGGCAAAACCACATAGGTCAGCGCCTGCATGGCCCCCAGACCAATGGAGCGCGCCGCTTCTACTTGAGTGGCCGCAATCGCCTTGATGCCCGAGCGTATATCTTCATAATAGTAGGCACTTACATTCAAGGACAGGGCAATCAGCGCAAAGGAAAATTCGGTATTGCCCTGATTGATCCACAAGCGGATCGGTTCGGGTAGCACTTCGGGCATGCCAAAATACCACACCATGATTTGCACGACCGTGGGCACATTCCGGTGGTATTCCACGTACAAGGTAATCAGGCCACGCGACACTCGAAACGGAACCAGATACAGGCACGATAGCAGCAAAGCGATCGCAAATCCGCAAACCAGAGCCCCTGCAAACAGGCGCAACGTAAGTAGCACACCTGCTATCAGCATGTGCACCGCTTCGGGATTTTCAAGCAGAGAAAAAGAAAAATTCATGTGTCTGACGGGGTTGCCGCAGGCACCCCCCATCCCATTGCTTAGTGTGCGCCGTTTACTGGCTCCACCTTGAAGGTGCGCGTCAGCTTGTATATGGAATCTTTGCCCATCCACTTATCGTAAATCTGCGTCAATTGGCCCGATTCGTCGATTTTTTTAATTGCGGCATTGATCGCGTTCTTCAGATCCGGCTCACCCTTATTGACCACCACACCGATATGTTCAGTGTAGGTCGGCTCGGAAAGCAACATGGTCGGGGTAGCCGTTTTTTCCGAATCGGTTTCAAAACGGATCAACACCAGCTCGCCAGCCGTCATGGCCGCCACCTTATCGCTTTGCAAGCCCAGATAACATTGCGAGATATTCTGGAAGGTCAGTACATTGGACTTGGTCAGCACTTTGGATGCAATCGCCGCCGAGCTCGAACCTGATGACGCACATACTTTTTTCCTGCCAGATCGGCCAGCGTCTTAATGCCGGAATTCTTCTTGACCAGTACTCGAATATTGCCTTCGAGATATTGAAGGCTGTAATCGACTTCTTTCGCACGGCTAGGCAAGTAAGCCATGGCGCCGGCCACCATGTCTACTCGCCCCATTTTCAGTTCGGGGATCCGAGCCTCGGTGGACAAGCCTTTGTGCACCAGCTTCACGCCCATTTGCTTGGCAATGGCGTTGCATATATCCACGTCATAACCTACGTACTCCCTCGTCTTGGGATCTTGAAACCCATAAGGAGAGCTGGCATTTTGGGTGCCGCAGATAATACTTCCACGGGCCTTGATGTCAGCCAGCTTATTGGCCAGCACCGAACTTGACGCGAATATTGCCGCTGCGGCCAGACCCAGGATTACGGCCGGTTTGTTGAAATTGTGCATAGTGTCTCCGAAATAAATCGCTTAATGGTGAGGGTGAATTAAGAATGTGTTTCGTTCCTGCTCGTCGATCTGCGAAACCAGATGGGTTTCCCACTCCAGGTATTTCCTGGCGGCCGCCTTATTGCCATCGTGACGGTCATGCACAAAAAACAGGTAATCGATGCAGTCCTCGTCAGGCGGGGTCGTGTCGGTTTGCTCTAAAGGCAGGCCAGCTTGCCTCAGCAGTCGGGCGCTAATGACACAAAGGGTGACCTGGCTATACCCCTGCGATTCAAGGTCCTGCGCCAGCAGTTGCAACGTTTCGATAGACGGCCCCAGCAGCAGGACCATTGCCGCAAGGTCTTGCGGAACCCTTGACAACAGCGTTGAACGCATGGCCCAGACCGCGCCTCGCAAATGGCTTTTGCGATATTCCATGCTCGAACGCATGTCAAAAACAGCCGCCGATGCGTGCTCGCGAATAAATCGACCCAGCCCGGATGGTTCCAGCACGACCGTATGTTCCAGCGTGGGTTTAAATTGAAGTGGTCTTGGCAAGCCCGCCAAATTGGCCGGGTCGCTCAACAAATAAACATCCCAACCCAATTGCTTGAGCCAACTGGCCACCACGGGTGCACGAATCCCATCGAAATCGCAAATGACCACCCGGGATTTACGAACGCCAATATACTGGTCTGTCGCCTGTATCAGCTGGCCGCCCGGCGTGTGCTGTACGTACGCCGGCGTATCACGCGCATATTCTTCCTGGGTGCGCACATCGCACAAAAAAGTATTGCGACCCTCTTCACGCAACCAGGCCTTCGCCATCGCCGCATTGATGGTTGGCAGTTCGAACTTTTCCGTCAGCCTGGCCGCGCGAGCACGCAATACAGGCTTGTCGGCCTCTTGTACGGCCTCCGGATATAGCCGATCAGACTTATGCTCAAGCGGAAAGTCGGCCAGGAACCAGCCTTGCGTGCCATTTTCCAGGGCATAGACCTTATTGGGCACCTTCAGATTGATCAAGGTCTGCGCGCCGATAATGCTGCGGGTACGGCCGGCGCAATTAATCACTATTGTCGTTTCGGGATCAGGAGCAAGCGCATGAGCCCGCAGCGCCAGCTCTCCATTGGGACAGCAGATCGACCCGGGAATATTCATTTTTCTATATTCCTCGACCGGCCGGCCGTCCAGAACGATGACATCGGCCTGCTTGTCGTGCAGCATTTCATGCAGTCTGGCGGCCGATATGCTTGGCGTGCCGTAGGCATGCTCGGCAAGCTCGCCAAAGGTTTTGCTAGGTAAATTGACTCCGGCAAACGTGGCATAGCCATTAGCTTTCCAGCCTGAAATACCTCCTTTCAAACCAAAAACGCAGGTATAACCCAGCCGTGCAAGCGCCTGGGCTGCCGCCGGCACCACATCGTGGCTACGTTCGTCGGCATAGATCACCACGCGAGTGGCCGTATTGGGCACCAGGCGATAGATATTCAGTTCCAGAGTACTGTAGGGCAGAGGCACGGCAAAGAAAAGATGTCCCTCACCATATTGCCCATGCTCACGAATATCGAACAAGGCCAGTTCGTTCTTGTCGTGTATCCATTCTTTTAGTTGGGGGGCGTCGATAAGTTGCAGAGATGATGCAGTCATGGTGTCGCGTAAGGTAGTGGTATTAGCGCGTTTCAAGTGATGAGAGTAGCGTGGTCAAGTCGGCTCTCAACTCTTCGGCATCTTCCAGGCCTATATGCAGCCGCAATAAATAGCCGGTTTCATTTTCGGCCTGGCTCAGACGCGTTTTGCTCACGTCTATGGGCAACACCAGGCTTTCAAAGCCACCCCACGAGGAACCGATACCAAAGAGCTCAAGCCGGTCAATGGCCGCCTCAATACGGGCGGTCGATATGCCGGGCGCAAACTCTACCGACAACAGACCATTGCTGCCTGTGCAATCTCGCAACCACAGGGCATGGCCCGAGTCTCCAGGCAAGGCCGGATGAAAAACGGTGCGCACCGCCGCTTGTTGAACGAGCCAGCCGGCCAGACTCAATGCGCTTTGCGCATGGCGCTGCAGGCGCAAATCAAGCGTGCGCAAACCTCGCAAAACCAAAAATGCATCTTCGGCGGACACTATCTGTCCAAAATTGACGCTGGCGGTTTCAAGCGGCGAAAAGGCGGCCTCTTGCGTCGTTACAACCCCCATCATCACATCGGAATGGCCGCCCAGATATTTGGTGGCAGCCACAATCGACACATCGGCGCCCAATTTCAACGGCTGGCAGCTCAGGCACGAACCCCAGGTATTGTCGGCGCACAAGATGACGTTGCGTTGTTTACATACCGCCGCCATGGCTGGCAAGTCTTGCATGTCGTAGAGCAGCGAACCCGGAGACTCCACGTACAACATACGAGTATTGGGCTTTATCCCCGCCGCCCAATCATCCGCTGACGTACTGAAGTAGCTGAATTCAATGCCGTAATTCGCCAATTGGCTTACACAGAACTGTTTCACCGGCCCGTAAGCAGCATCGGCAATCAGCACGTGATCGCCCGCCTTCAGGTACGCCATCAACGTAACGGCAATGGCCGCCAGGCCGGTCGGAAACAGCTTGGATCGGTACCCGCCCTCCAGGGCCGATACCGCATCTTCCAGCGCGAACGTCGTTTCATTGCCGCGCGCCCCGTAAGACAGCATGCGTTCGTGCTCACGTTTTACACGTGTCTCGCGCCAATGCCCCAGACTCTCGAATAAGTAGGTGCTGCCTTTAACGATAGGCGTATTGGCCCATCCTGCTTCGGGCCTGCCAATCCGGGCCAATGCCGTAGCGCCAGAACGCTTGGACATTCAGGCAGCGCTCCGTTTTGTCTTGACCCCTATCGACATTAATTTGCAGGTGTTGTTTTCAGTATCGAAGGCCACGCGTTCCGTCAACATTTCAAGCGAAACGCCATACATGTGAAGATGGCGAATACCGGATTCGTCTTCGATCCTGACTGCATGAATATCGTCGGCCATCAAGGCAATGCCCCCGCCTGGCGACACTGGCTGTTCTTTTACCAGAGCGAGCCTGGCGACACCGGGCTTTGATTTGTCGTCGAGGCGGTCATACACATAATTCGTTTCAGTGCCCCGGACTGCGGCTATACAGGCCCAGGTCGTGTGGTTGTGTGGAACAATCGCCTTGCCCGGACGCATCACATTCAAATACAGGGCATACGTATTGTCGGGTTCTTCGTGAACCATATAACGCGACTGCAGGTCACCATCAACGGGCTCCGGGTAGTCGTCGTTCGACCACCAATCTTTGTGCGCCGCCAAATCAATTAGCGCCTTTAAGACAACGTCCAGCTTCTGACGCGTCATCCCACCGGCGTCGGCTTGTTTGGCAGTATCGATAAAGTGTGAAATAGCAGTGGATTTCTCAACAGCTTGGTTCATGTCAATCTCCTGTATTGATCGAAATATAGGCGCTGAAAGGCCGCCAGACAAATTAATAATTAGCAAAAATACATAAGCATTGCTAATTAGTTATCTATGAGATACAGTTTCTATCTCGTAGGTTAACTAGGGATTTCACCTATGCGAAATCTGGATTTGGACTTGCTCCGAACTCTTGTAACTATAGAAAAAACTAATACATTTTCCGGCGCCGCCAATGAGCTGTTCAAAACCCAGTCGGCGATCACACAGCAGATGCAACGGCTTGAGTCGCTGCTTGGGCTTGCCCTCTTCGAAAAAAAGGGCCGCCGCCGGGTATTGACTACGCAAGGCAGCAAACTTGCCGTGTACGGCCGCCGCTTGCTCGCCATCAACGATGAGGCGATCCGCACTATTGGCCAACAACCCATGGAAGGCGACATCCGACTGGGCGCGCCCTTGGATGTCGCCGATACGATTTTGCCACCGGTGCTGACTCACATCGCACGCTATGCGCCAAAAGTGCGACTGGAAATCCGCGTAGACAGAAGCCCTTTTTTAATGGAAGCGCTGGAGTCGGGCGACATCGACCTGACGATTTCAACCCGGCATAAAAAAGACCTTAATGGAATCGTTTTACGCACCTCGCCTACCGCCTGGATATGCGCCGCCGATTATGTCCATAACAAACGGGTTCCATTGCCGCTGATTCTGGCCGATGAGCCCAGTATATTCCGCAAAATCGCCCTAACCGCGTTAGAACAGACGAAGCTGGAGTGGCGCATCAACTATCTGGCGCCAACGTTGGTGGGCATCAAGGCCGCCATTCGAGCAGGCCTGGGCATGACGGCCCGCAGTGTGGAGTTATTAGGCCCGGATATGCGTGTATTGGGTGAAGCGGAAGGCCTGCCGCCGCTGCCCTCGGTGACCTACTACCTATGGACCCGCCAGGACACGGTCAGCCCCTTGACCTTGTATATATACGAAATGCTGAAAAGCAAATTTGAATACAAGGAAGGGGAATTGGTTTAGCGAGCAAACGGGTTGCGATAAACACGCCTGCGAGAATCGGTGGCAGCCGCAAGGGATGCCAGTACAAAATGTACCAGACGCTAATACTCATATAGTGGCAACCCTTGCGGCTGCCAAAAGGCCTCACGACCTGAAACACAGCCAACCGTTGAATCCATCAGCGGCGCATAATACTATTTCGCAGATATCCCTGTTTCTGTAACGATTTGCTCGTATTTTTTCATTTCCGAACTGATGAAATCCGTAAAGGCTCTGCCCTGCAAGGGCGTAGGATTAAGGCCCTGAACCTCCAGCGACTTGATGAAACCCTGATTGCCAAGCACCGCTATCACATCGGCGCTGATCTTGTCGGCCACGGCAACAGGCAGATTCCTGGGGCCGAATACTCCAAACCAATTTGTAAGTTGTAGGCGCGGCAAGCCCAGCTCAACAGCCGTTGGCACGTCCGGCAATAATTTTTCGCGCTTGGAGCTGGCCACTAGAATCGCATGCAATTTGCCCGCGCGAATATGCTGAAGAAGCGGCGGTGTCGTTGCAAAAAACAAATCTATCTGCCCTCCCAGCAAGTCGCTTACTGCAAGGGATGTTCCTCGGTACGGGACATGCGTCATGGGTATGTCCGTCAAACGCGCCAGCATCGCCCCCGCCATGTGCTGCTGGCCTCCAACGCCTGGCGACCCATATGTAATGGGTTCTTTCGATCCCTTATGCGCAAGCAACTCGGCCAGGTTCTTAATCCCCAATTTAGGCCCACTGACCAGTACCAAAGGCGCAGAGGCCACCAAATCAAGAGCCGATAAATCCTTGATCGGGTCATAGTGCATATTCTTGAATACTAGCTTGTTGATCGAGACTTCCGGTGTGTACCCCAGCAGCAAGGTATAGCCGTCGGGCGCGGAACGGACGACTTGCTCGGCGGCAATCATGCCGCTGGCACCGGGCTTGTTTTCAACCACAACTGTCTGCCGCCATTTTGAGCCCAACTCCTTGGCAAGAAGTCGAGCCACAATGTCAGTGGATCCGCCCGGCGCATAGCCAACCAGCAATTTCACGGGCCTGTCCGGATAGGCGGCATGGGCAGTCGACGTAACCGTCAACGCCATAAACAGGAAAGCAAAAGATGCAGAACGAAAAGACATGAACTTGCTCCAATTAAATTAAATTGAGAATAAGTAGTTTGTATTCACCTGAGCAACACCAACACGATTTGCAATTCCTCGGGTGCGGCAGCCATCGTATCTTCGATAGCCCTCATCTGAGTTCCAAGCGTTTGCTTGCAGCCCAATGACAAGTCGTAAGCCACGCAAGCCGAAGGCAGTTGTCTCAAGCTCTTAACTGCATTGACCGTACTGTCGTAGACCAACAGATAGCGATCATGGCAACTCCGGAATTCGAGCGAGCCGGCCGCGCTCGCGCCCCTTCCTTCCAAAACGATAGTGGAAGAATTCGAGAGCAGCGCTGTCAGCGTTGTATAGGCCTTGGCCATCAGGCGAGGATTGAAATGCCGGTCTATAAATGCATGCCGCGGAAAATATCCGCGGTCGACATCCATAAATGTATCGTAGATGTAGAAAATTCCTGACGATACCTTTGAAAGAACCATAGCCTGCGCCACGCTAGCTACATTTGCTCGATCATCCGCCCGTTCAATTGATAGGTTTGGCCCGCTGAGCTTGAGAGAGGCAAGAATCAGGCAAGGCGTTGCCTGGCTGAACTTCATAAGTTGCAAGGCTGCCGGAATCAAGGCCTGATCAGCCTCGATGCGCACCGTTACGCCATCAATATCGCCCGCGCTAATCGCAGCAGCAATGAGCTCGCCGTGGGCTTCCAGCTCATCGAGCGTGAAACCTGCTTTGACGAAATGGCTGAAGTGTTTGCCATCGTAATGAGAAGGATCGGCGGTGAGTATCTTGGAATAGTAGATATGTACGCCTTTCGTCCTGCGGATCTCACGTAGCGAACTACCTTGCCGCCCAAAGCCTTCCAGAGTTGCATTGACCTCGAATCCGACTACGCCGCATGACGCCATATCAAGCGCTAACAAAGCAGGCTTGGGAACGCCAAGTGACGTAACGATATAACGATGGCCAAGCCGGGCCAGAAGCCGCATGCGCTCACGCGACTCGGGCTCGGCCAGATCCAAATCAGGCACCTTCGACAGGCGCGCCCCCATCTCCCACAAAGCAAGCAGAGGATAATCATTACGTGCCCACTTCCGGCCGAACTCCTGCACTCCGCCCGTTGCGCTGATCTGCATGCTCTCCGCCCACGGATGCCGCAATTCGACACCAATATTGTCGAAAGTCGACGTTTTTGGATGCGCCAATTGACGTACAGGAGGCGCAACCGATTTGGTGCCAACCGCCGATTGTGCGCCCATGGTCCGAATAGGGTAGGCAACGTGGCCGTCAGCGAATACATCGACTACAAAATACCCGAACTTCTCGACGTCCCCACGACCGAACTCCACGCTCGGGGCGGTACGGTAAAACTCAGTGAAATCGTGACGCAGGAAAGCCGTGGAAGGAAGCATGTAGAGCTCAGCATCGCCTACCCGGTCGTACCAGAAGTTGTGCACGTGGCCAGCAAAAACGGCCTCCACTTCAGGCTTGTTAATTAACCCAAGCAACCAACTACGGCCCGGTTCATCGACATTGTCGTAATTTCCCCGCTCATCGGTGCGATAGATATACGGTGGGTAATGCATGAAGAGAAATACGCGCTTACCCTGCGCCTGCAAAAGCTGACTCTCTAACCACTGCCTCTGGCGCGCCTCGTCGGGCAAGCCGGAATTGAGCAACAACGAATTAATAATGACAAATCGCAGATTGCCTTCATCAAACGCAAAATAATCAGAGCCGAAAGCGGCCCGATAAGTCTCCAGAAAGGGTTCGCAAACCTGATCCGCCGGCATCCAGTCCACGCGCTTATCACCGACATCGTGGTTACCAGGTACAAGATGAACAGGCACCGTGACGGGGCTGGCAATTTCCTTGAAGCAGGCTACCGCTTCCTCGAACGTCGGCAGCGATGGCACCGGATGCACAATATCCCCTAAATGCACCACGAACTTGGGCGGTGGATCCATTGCGGCGATATCCAGAAAAACATGGCGCGCACGCGCATTTGCCAAACGATTGGTGTGGTAGGGCGAACTGGAAACGCCATCGCCCTCATTGATATGAGTATCGGCAACGACTACAAAAGAAAAAAGATGTGGTCCGTTTGGGGCTGGCGAAGTGGCGAAGGTCATAATTCTCGTGGCTATTTATGGAATTAAATTCCATTATATTGAATCTAAATCAATATAATGGAATTGCATTATTGTAGTAGTCCGATAAGATGTCAAGAATTAAATTGGGAGTCCCGATGTCGGAACACGGAAAAAGCCAGCCTGAGTTTTTCAATAACGCGGCGATGCAAGCCCACCCGCAATTTGCCTCCACCCTGGCCAACGGCCTGGCCGTTCTTGGCTGCTTCGCCAGTGGAGCGCCAACGCTGGGAAACAAGGACATCGCCGAACAGCTGTCCATGTCACGCCCCACGATTTCCCGATTGACATTTACATTGGTGGCTTTAGGTTACTTGCGACGTGATCGGCAAACTGGGAAATACTCGCTTGGACCCGCAGTCTTGTCACTGGGCTATCCATTGCTATCGCAACTGACCATCCGCCAGATAGCAGCCCCGGCCATGCTTGAGCTGGCGCGCTACGCGCACGGTCCAGTGTCAGTAGGCACGCGTGACCGGCAGCAGGTGGTCTACGTCGAAACCGTGCAGGGTCAGGAATCGAATGACACAAAACCGGGGATAGGGTCGACACGTCCGTTTCTGCGCACAGCAATCGGACGTGCACTGCTGCACACCCTGGAAGCTCAGGAACGGACAACAATCATCAAATATTTACAGCGCACCCACCCCGAGGAATGGGAAAAATTCGGCCAAGGCCTGGAGGTGGCTTTCGCCGAAATAGACTCGATGGGATTCTGTGTGGTGGCGGGCGACTGGAGACCGACATTAGCCGCTGTTGCGGTTCCGATGAAAGGCGAGGTCAATGGCATGCCGTTGGCATTCAACCTGACTGTTCCCAGTTATTCCGCTGACCGTAAACAACTCGAAAAGAATTTCGGACCGCGCCTGCTTAATCTCGTTCGCAACATTGAGTACAAGTTAGGCCCGGGGGAAGGCTAAGCTTCGATGCGCATGCACGCATCGAAGCGTTGGTCCACAGCAAAACGGAGGAGTACACCTTAAAAATTATCCAGCACTGCTCCCGTACTGGCGTTTGAACAATTGAACGCAAACTTGGCCTGCACACCACGGGTATAGCGCGGGGCGGGCGCTTGCCAGGCAGCGCGGCGACGGGCGAGCTCTTCATCAGGCACATTCAGTTGCAGCAAATGATGACGCGAGTCGATGGTGATGGAGTCGCCTTCCTGCACCAAAGCAATACAGCCACCTACCGCAGCTTCAGGCGACACGTGGCCCACGACCATGCCCCAGGTGCCCCCGGAAAATCGGCCATCGGTGATCAAGCCTACCGAGTCGCCCAGGCCCGCACCTACTAGAGCACCGGTCGGCGCCAGCATTTCCGGCATGCCCGGGCCGCCTTTGGGTCCCAAATAGCGCAACACCATTACATCGCCGGCCTTGATCTTGCCGTCCAGTATGGCTTTAAGGCCGGACTGCTCATCGTCAAAGACCTTGGCAGGCCCAGTCATGACGGGGTTCTTCAGGCCGGTGATCTTGGCCACTGCCCCCTCAGGCGCAAGATTGCCTTTGAGTATCGCCAAGTGCCCCTGCGGATAAAGCGCGCGGTCTATGGTGTGTATGACGTCCTGGTCAGCTGGCGGCACATCGGGAATATCTTTCAATGTTTCTGCAATGGTCTTGCCCGTGATCGTGATGCAATCGCCATTGAGCAGGCCGGCATTGAGCAGCAGCTTCATGACCTGAGGCACACCACCGGCCTGGTGAAAGTCAACCACCAGATACTGGCCGCTAGGCTTCAAATCGCAGATAACGGGAACGCGCTGGCGCACACGCTCGAAATCGTCAATCGTCCATTCCACATCGGCCGCATGGGCGATGGCCAGGATATGCAGCACGGCATTGGTCGAGCCACCGGTGGCCATCACGACACTGACCGCGTTTTCGATGGAAGCACGGGTCACCACGTCGCGCGGCTTGATGTCCTGCTCGATCGCACGTACCAGAACACGCGCCGACTCGGCGGCGGAATCCAGCTTTTCTTGATGCACATTTGCCATGGTGGACGAATACGGCAGGCTCATGCCCAGGGCTTCAAAAGCCGAGCTCATGGTGTTGGCCGTGTACATGCCGCCGCACGAGCCGCTGCATGGGATAGCGTGCAATTCGATTTGCTTCAGATCGTGGTCGGACATGCGGCCGGCCGAATTTTCACCCACCGCCTCAAATACGCTGACGATATTCAGGTCCTGGTTGTTGTAGCGGCCTGCCAGAATCGTTCCCCCATAGACATAAATAGATGGCACGTTGGCGCGCAGCATGCCCATCATGCCGCCGGGCATGTTCTTGTCGCAACCGCCAATAACCAGCACGCCGTCCATCCACTGGCCCTGCACGCAGGTTTCCACGCAGTCGGCAATGACTTCGCGAGAGATCAGCGAATACTTCATGCCCTCGGTGCCCATGGCCATGCCGTCGGAGATCGTCGGGGTGCCAAACATTTGTGCGTTGCCGCCAGCCTCTTTAATGGCCACCGCAGCCGCGTCAGCCAGTGGCTGCAAGCCGCTATTGCAAGGTGTAATAGTGCTTTGGCCGTTAGCAATGCCCACCATGGGCTTGTTGAAATCTTCTTCCTTGTAACCCAAGGCGTAATACATGGAACGGTTCGGCGCCCGCGCCTTGCCCTGCGTGATGTTTGCCGAACGCAGGCGTTTACTTGTACTCATTACTGTCCTCTCTATATGAATTCAGGCTTATGCACGGTATTTTATTCGGGTGTGTGTCGCTTTGCAGTTTACTGCCGAATGGTTTGCCGGCCTTAATTAGCCGTGCGCATCGCGAGTCGGAGGCAACGATTTGCGGGATGCTACTTGTTCAAGCCGTTCCGCCAGCCAAATCTTGATAATCGACTGCCGGGTTACCCCCAGCCGAGTTGCTTCCCGGTCAAGCGACTCGATCAACCAAGTGGGAAAATCAACGTTGACACGCCTCTGTTCTTGTGACGACCTTTTGGCCTTTGTAAGATCCAAAGCGCCCGAGACGTTATCGCCGCGATCAAACTTCTGATCAAATGTCTTCGCTTTCATATAATGCGACCTCCTCTGTTCGCGACCGCCTGACAGAAATAAGGCGGATGTTGCCCTGCCGATAAGTGACCACGGCAGACCAGTGTTTTCGAGAGACCCTTCCAAGCACCAGAAACCGGGGCTCGTCCAGCACTTTTGCCGGAATCTCTAGCAATCTCGGATCATCCCATAGCCTTTGGGCGTCTACAAAATCAATCCCGTGCTTACCAAGGTTTGATCGACTCTTGGATTCATCGAATTCAAACTGGATCATAGTATATAAATTATACCTTTTTAGGTACTACATTGACGAGGCTGTGCTAACGCCCTTGGCATCCCGTAAACGTATCCATAAGTTTGGTAGATGCCGTCTTGACGGTTAATCGATTTGGCACCCACAAGGGGTGCCACTACAAAAGAAAGAGTGCCGCCGCAGCAAAGGCAGCAAGGGCGCCGGTACGAAAACGTACTGGTATCGTATAGTGAGCGTTGTGTCTATTTTCGCCAAGGAACCCCCGTGAACGTGCCCGCCTCCCGTCCCGCAGAACTATCCTCCCATTTGCGCAACGATATCCGCCTGCTGGGAAAAACACTGGGCGAAGTCATCAGGGAATGCGAAGGCAAAGCGATATACAACACGATTGAAAAACTGCGCCGAGCGGCGGTGGCCTTCAGGCGCGAGGGCAAGTTGAAAGACAGCGAACTGCTCGAAAAGCAGATCAAGAATCTGAATGATCAGGAAGCCACCTCGGTCATTCGTGCGTTTACCTATTTTTTGCATCTGTCCAATATTGCTGAAGACCGCGACCAGAACCGCCGCCAGAGGCGCTACGCACTGACCGAAACAAAGCCCCGGCGCGGCAGCCTTCAACACGCCATCGAGCTCTTGAAAGAGAACGGCGTCGGGAGCCGGAAAATCCAGCGTTATCTCGAAGACGCCTGCATTGTGGCGGTTTTAACCGCGCACCCCACCGAAGTGCAGCGCAAAAGCACGCTGGACGTGCATCGTGAAATTGCCACTCAATTAAGCCATCGCGATGCCACGCTCACAAAGGCCGAGGAAGAATGGCTGCAGCAGCGGCTTACCGGCCTGGTCGAAACACTTTGGCAAACCCGGCTATTACGCCGGCAGAAGTTGACCGTGCACGACGAAATCGATAATGCGCTGGGTTTTTATCAAAGCACGTTTTTCAGAGCCATTCCGCGACTGTATCAGGATCTTGCCCAATGGCTGCAACGCCCCGGACACTCAATCTTCCAGGTCAGGACAGCACCCTTGCCGCCCTTTCTGCGCATGGGCAGCTGGATAGGCGGGGACCGCGATGGCAACCCTAATGTCAATGCAGCTACGCTGGAACAAGCGTTATTGCGCCAGGCGGGTGCCGTGCTGCAACACTATCTGCACGAAGTCAAAGATCTGGGCACGGAACTTTCAATTTCCCAAACACTGGGCACCGTCAGCCCAGAGATGCTGGCTCTTGCCGCCGCCAGCCAGGACCCTTCACCCCACCGTGCCGACGAGCCCTATCGCCGCGCCTGCATTCACCTGTACGCGCGGCTTGCCGCCACGGCCCAGGCTTTGACGGACCGTCCGTTAGCCTTGCGTCCCACTTACCCGGCACCCGCCTACCGCCTGGCGGCCGAGTTCCAGGCCGACCTGCAAACCATCGCCGACTCACTCGCCGGCCATCACAGCAGTCTGGTCGGCTTGCTGCATCTTAATGGCCTGATCCAGGCCGTCAGCGTATTCGGCTTTCATCTGGCCACTATCGATTTGCGCCAAAGTTCCGACGTACACGAGCGCGTGCTGGCCGAGTTGTTCCAAGCAGCCGGCGCAAGCGTAAACGGCCAGGCAGTGGACTACACAACGCTTTCAGAAGAAGATCGCGTCGCGCTGCTGCGCCGCGAAATCCAGGAGACCCGGCCGCTCGTGTCGCCGTGGATCAACTATTCCGCCGAAACCGAAAAGGAACTTGCGATACTTCGGGCAGCAGCAGCAGGGCGTCGACGCTATGGCCAGCAGGCCATACAACAAGCCATTGTGTCCCACACCGAAACCTTGAGCGATTTGCTTGAGGTGCTCGTGCTGCAGCAAGAGACAGGGCTGATAACCCCGGCTTCGAGTCATGCCACTGACCAGACCGACCAGGGTTTGATGGTGGTGCCATTGTTTGAGACCATCCCCGATCTGGAACTCGGGCCTGAAATTATGGCCGCCTGGCTAGACCTGCCTGAGGTCGCCGCACGCATACGCCGCACCCACGGCGGAATCCAGGAAGTCATGCTGGGTTACTCCGACAGTAATAAGGATGGAGGCTTCCTGACGTCAAACTGGACGCTCTATCACGCCGAGCGCCAATTGGTCGAGGTGTTTAAAAAACGCAAAACGCGCCTGCGCCTGTTTCACGGCCGTGGAGGTTCGGTGGGACGCGGAGGCGGCTCGAGCTTCGACGCCATACTCGCGCAGCCGCCGGGAACCGTCAACGGGCAGATCCGCCTGACCGAGCAAGGTGAAGTCATACAAAGCAAATACAAGGACACCGAAGTCGGACGCTGGCATCTGGAACTGCTGACGGCCGCTACGCTCGAAGCCAGCCTGACCCCACACCAGAGCGCGTCTCAAACTGAAGATGAAAACATGGCGCGCTACGGCACTGTGCTGAATCTGATGTCGGCCACCGCACAAAATACCTACCGGGAACTGGTGTATCAGACTCCCGGTTTCGCCGACTACTTCTTTGCCTCGACGCCGATACTGGAAATTGCCGGCCTCAATATCGGCTCACGACCCGCCGCACGCAAGGCTAGCCAGCGCATCGAAGACCTGCGCGCCATACCATGGGGGTTTTCGTGGGCGCAGTGCCGGCTTATGCTGACCGGCTGGTTCGGCCTGGGCACAGCCATGCAGTCTTACCTGGAACACGGCGGGCCTGGCTGTCCTGCCCGACACAACGAGCGCCTGGATCAATTGCGCAGCATGGCGCGAGACTGGCCGTTTTTTTATACCCTGCTGTCCAATACGGAGATGGTTCTGGCCAAAACCGATCTGGCCATCGCCAAACGTTATTCAAAACTGGTGCCAGACAAATCATTGCGCGAGCATGTGTTCGGCCGCATTGAACAGGAACACGCGCTGACCCTGGCGATGTTCAGGCAAGTAACGCAACGCGAACTGCTGGACGACAACCTGCCATTGCGTGTTTCGCTGGG
>SCRC01000108.1 GCA_004297945.1 Candidimonas sp.
GCCGCCACGATAATCGTCATTGGAATAGCCGCCGCGACGATAACCGCCATCAGGCCCCACAATGCATCCTGAAACCATGGCGGTAAGTACCGCAACACAAACATAGATATAAATACGCATCTCGCGCCCCTGATGGATTCAGAACGGTCAGTATAGGTTTTTGTTGTGCCGATGCGCGTTAAATGATGAAACAATTTCACCTGCTTACCATGCATGCATTGACCAACGTTCAAGCAGGCACTACGATAAAAGCAGCCTAACAAAACCAAAAAGCAGCCTTATGAACTCAACACTTTCCACCTCTGCGATGGACGCCCTTTGCGTCAATACATTGCGCTGCCTGTCAATTGATACCGTACAGCAGGCCAATAGTGGGCATCCCGGCCTACCGCTGGGCGCCGCGCCTATGGCTTATGTATTGTGGACACGTTTCCTGAAGCATCATCCAGCCGACCCGCATTGGTTCGATCGTGATCGCTTCGTGCTCTCGGCGGGGCACGGATCCGCGCTGCTCTACAGCCTGCTGCACCTGACGGGCTACGACTTGCCGCTGGCCCAGCTCCAGCATTTTCGCCAATGGGGCAGCATCACGCCAGGCCACCCCGAACATGGCCTGACGCCAGGCGTGGAGGTCACTACCGGGCCTCTGGGCCAGGGTTTTGCCAACGGCGTGGGTATGGCCATGGCCGAAGCCAATCTGGCAGCGCGCTATAACCGCGACGGCCTGCCCGTTATCGATCATTTTACGTACGGCATCGTCAGCGATGGCGACTTGATGGAAGGAATTGCGTCCGAAGCAGCATCGCTGGCGGGCCATTTGAAATTGGGCAAACTGATTTATCTGTACGACGACAACCAGGTGACCCTTTCGGCCGGCACAGACATTACCTTTACCGAAGACCGCGCGCTGCGTTTTGACGCCTACGGCTGGCATACGCAATACGTAGAAGACGGCAACGACCTGGCGGCCATTGACGCCGCCATAGACGCGGCGCGCGCCGAAACCAAACGCCCTTCGCTGATTCTGGTTCGCACCCATCTGGGCTTTGGCTCGCCCAACAAGCAGGACACCTACGAGGCGCATGGCTCGCCTTTGGGCGTGGAGGAAGTGCGACTGACCAAACGCAACCTGGATTGGCCCGAGGACAAAACTTTTTATGTACCCGACGCGGCACGCGATCATTATCTGCAAACTCACGCTCGCGGCAAGCAGGCACAAATGCAATGGCACGATCTGTATGCGGCGTATGAAAAGCAGTACCCACAACTCGCGCTCGAACTGCAGCAATGCATACGCGGCGAATTGCCTGCCGGCTGGGATGCCGACATTGTGCCCTTTCCGACCGATGCCAAAGGCCTGGCCACACGCGCCGCATCGGGCAAAGTCATGGCCGCCATCTCGGCGCACTTGCCCACGCTAATAGGTGGTTCGGCCGATTTGGACCCGTCCACGTATACCGCGTTAAAAGGCTTGGGCGATTTTGAACCAGCCGGCGTGAACGCCCACGACCGCCAAGGCTCCGATGGTGGAGGCTGGAGTTTTGCCGGCCGTAATCTGCATTTTGGCGTGCGCGAACACGCCATGGGCGCCATCATGAACGGCATGGCGGTGCATGGAGGCGCCTTCCCCTTTGGCGCCACCTTTATGGTGTTCTCCGATTACATGCGCCCTGCCATTCGCCTGGCGGCGCTAATGGGTCTGCATGTAGCGTACGTATTCACGCACGACAGCATCGCCTTGGGCGAAGACGGCTCCACGCATCAACCGATAGAGCAGTTGGCCAGTTTGCGCGCGATTCCGCGCCTGATCGTCATACGCCCAGGCGATGCCAACGAAACCGCCGTCGCCTGGCGCGTTGCCGTCGAAAGTGCCGATCGGCCTGTGGCTCTGATTCTATCGCGCCAGAGTCTCCCTACTCTGGATCGCACCAAGTATGCGGCAGCCGACGGATTGCGGCGTGGTGCCTACATTCTGGCCGAAGCCGCTAGCGGAAAACCCGATCTGATCCTTATCGCAACCGGCTCGGAGGTGTCGCTGGCTATGGCGGCACAGGCGCAACTGCTGGAAAAAAATAAAATTCAGGCGCGTGTGGTCTCCATGCCCAGCTGGGAGCTGTTCGACGAGCAGCCGCAAGAGTATCGCGATAAGGTGCTTGTTCCCGCAATAAGGTCGCGGCTGGCGATTGAAACCGGGGTGTCGCAAGGCTGGCGCCGTTACGTCGGCGACCACGGAGATATCCTTGCGATCGATCGTTTCGGCGCCTCGGCGCCCGGCGACGTAATGCTGCGCGAATATGGTTTTACCGTTGAAAATGTGTGTCAAAAGGCGGCTGCGTTGCTGCACTCATAACCAACCGCCGCTGAAACCCGCCCGTCGCAAGCCCTGAACAATATAGGGGCAGCCTCGCATCAGCTGCCACAGCATTTTGCTGCGATAGTTTTCGATCATGAGTATGATCGGCCCCTGGTTAAGACCGAAATGCCAGGGCGATACCCAGCCGTAGGGGTTATGGGAATTGACAGGATACGTTGGATTGAATGACGCCTTGAAACCATACGGGTTGTCCGTCTTCAAGTCGATCTCGTGCACGAAGTAATCAATGGCTGGCAATACGACTTCAGGCGCAAACGGCAGCGAAGCCACCACCACCCAGGGCGCGATGGTGCCATCATCGGGCCCATGCGGCACGCCGCGCGCCACATAGTCGAAAAATTCACGCTTGCGGCCGTTAACTTCCAGGGTCGCGGGGCCAGGGCCATCGCTAGCGGTGATGCCCCAACAACATTCGCCATAGCCGGCAAACCCAAGAGGGTTATCAATGGCGTATTGCTGCTGCACCAGCGTCGCGCGACGGCTGTTTTCGAAGTAATCCAGCCCCTTGACACGCATGATGGGGTCTTGTATGCCGCGAAAGTCTACCCAGATGTGCGACAGCTGATGGGTAAATAGCGAACCCGCATACAGGTATTCATAACCGTAGCTGTTTTCCCAGCGATAATCGGACGCCCATCCTTGGTAGCTGCCATCGGTCAGCGGATGCGAAGGTGAACCCAACCCCAGGATATACAGCAGCAAGGCCTCATCGTAGCCCTTCCAGCGATAGGGTAGAAACCCTGTCTCCGGCGTCCATCCCAACGACACAGCGTCACCCCCGTCTTGCGCCCAGGGCCAATCGGCGCGTTGATACAAGGCATCGGCCAGACGGCGAATTTCACGTTCATTGGGAGAGGCCGCGCTGAAGTACTGCGCGGCGGTCAATGCGCCGGCGAACAAAAATGCGCTGTCTATCGTCGATAGCTCGCATTCCCAGGCGCGACGACCGGTATCCATGTCCAGAAAATGATAGAAAAAACCTTGATAGCCTGTTGCGTCGGCTTGCGGGCCATGCGGACTATTCCAGAAAAAACGCAAGGTAGTCAGAACGCGTTTGACGGCCATTGCGCGCGAAATGAAGCCACGCTCAACGGCGACCGGGTAGGCGGCAAGTGCCAAGCCCGTTGCGGCAATGCTCGCGGGCCACCCCGGCGCGGTTTTGTCTATCACCAGGCCGTTCTTCAGATTGGTCTCGTACATGAAATACGTGAAGGACTCGTGCTGCAGCAGCCTGAGCTCCGCATCGATGCTGAATGTTTTTGGCCTCACTGTTTCCCCGCCAAAGCCGCATCCACCATGGCTTGCGCCTCTTTGACGATAAGCCGCAAATGATCTTCGCCGCGAAAGCTCTCCGCATAAATCTTGTAGATATCTTCGGTGCCCGATGGACGCGCCGCAAACCAGCCGCTGTCGGTGGTTACCCTCAAGCCCCCGATGGGGGCATCGTTGCCCGGCGCCTTGGTGAGAATTTGCTTGATCTTTTCGCCGGCCAGTTCGGTGCAGGTCACTTGCTTTGGCGAAAGCGCCAACAATTTCTTTTTTTGCGCCGGCGTAGCGGCCGCCTGAACCCGGTCGGCTGATGGTTCACCCAGGTCGCGCGTGAGCTGTGTGTAGGTTTCTCCGGGATCGCGCCCGGTGCACGCCGTGATTTCGGCCGCCAGCAAGGCCGGCACGAGGCCATCCTTGTCGGTCGTCCAGACCGAGCCGTCGAGCCGTAAAAACGATGCCCCGGCGCTCTCTTCACCACCAAATCCCAGCAACCCGCCGTACAAGCCCTCTACAAACCATTTGAAACCCACCGGCACCTCATAGAGCTTGCGCCCCAGCCGCTTGCACACGCGATCTATCATCTGTGTGCTCACGACTGTTTTGCCAACGCCCGCAGCCTTGGACCATTTGGGCCGATTGCGAAACAGATAGTCGACCAGCACAGACAGATAATGATTGGGCGGCAGCAAACCGTTCTGGTGGGTAACGATGCCATGCCGGTCATGGTCAGTGTCGCAGGCAAAGGCAATATCGTACTGGTCTTTGAGTCCTATTAGGCGTTGCATGGCGTAAGGCGAGGAAGGGTCCATGCGAATCTGGCCATCCCAGTCTACGGTCATGAACCGAAAGGCCGGATCAACCTCATTGCTGACCACCGTCAGGTTAAGACGATATTTTTCGGCGATGACGCCCCAATAGTGCACACCGGCGCCGCCCAACGGATCGACACCCATATGAATATTGGCGCCACGTATCGCCGCCATATCGATCATCTGGTCAAGTTCGCTTACATAGGTGTTAAGAAAATCGTAGCGGTGCGTCGTGGTCGCGCGCAAGGCGGCATCGGACGACATTCTTTTAACGCCCTTGAGGCCCGCTTTCAGATACAGATTGGCCTTCTTTTCAATCCAGCCGGTTACATTGGTGTCGGCTGGCCCGCCGTTGGGCGGGTTGTACTTGAAGCCGCCATTATCGGGCGGATTGTGGGAAGGCGTGACCACAATGCCGTCGGCGAATCCTGCCGTGCGACCACGGTTATGCATCAGGATGGCCAAGGAAACAGCGGGTGTCGGGGTGTATTCATCGTGCTGGGCCAGCATGACATCGACACCATTGGCCGCCAGTACCTCCAGTGCGCTGACATAGGCCGGTATCGACAAGGCGTGCGTGTCTATCCCCAGAAACAAGGGACCGTTGGTTTTATGTTTGCTGCGATAGTCGCAAATGGCCTGGCTGATCGCCAGTACATGCCATTCGTTAAAGCTGACTTCGAAGGCCGTGCCGCGATGACCCGATGTGCCAAAGGCAACACGCTGCGCGGGCACGGAAGGGTCAGGTGTTTCAGAGTAATAAGCCGTGACCAGTTTGGGCACATTCACCAGTATCGTCGCGGGCGCGGGCTTCCCGGCCAAAGGGCTGATATTCATGACGCGGCTCCTGTTGCGGTTTTGAAAACACTTACCCACTCGCTGTAGCGCTGCGCAATACGGGTCACGGCATCTTGCCTGGATATTTTCTTCGATTCAAAGTCGGCGATGGCATCCCAAAAGGTGCTGCGCCCCACCGCAAAGCCGATAAATCCCGGCACCTGCGCCGCAGTCTGAAGCCACTGCACCACTTTTTTTTCATCGGCTCCCCGACCCAGGACGATGCAGCTGACATCGTGGCGCCCATCTCGCCGCACAGCCTGCACCATTTGTTCGCAGTCCGCGCGCGAATCGAGCCCTTCGATCTTCCATATGTCCGGTTCGATCCCGGCATCTTGCAAGGCCCGGACCGCCGTGCGCATCAACGTGGGGCGAAGTTCCAGATCGTAGGCATTCTTGTCGCCGCCGACACGCTCCATTTGCGATTGACTGGCAGGCACCAGCAATTCGAACATGAACGACTGATCGGCGGCCCGACAATAATCGGAAAGTTTTTTCAAGCGCGCGGCCTGGCGTCGGTTAAGCGCCGTGTCGTCCTCAGGGTTGTAGCGCACCAGCACTTTGGCAAATGTGGGCTTGACCGCTTCGATATGCGAGGCAAACGTATCGCCATACTCGAATTCGAATTCATCCGAGCCACTTTTTTCGACCGACACCGCCGTGACGTAGCCGTCTTGGCGTGCATCGCGAAGTATGCTGGCGCCAAATTCTTCGTCCACCAGAATCCCCGCTGCCGCGATAGGAACGACAGGGCCCATTGCCTGTAGAAATCCGTCATAAATGACGCGTTTGCTATCCCCCACTGCTTGTTGCTGACCTGGCGTCAGCGGCGGATCGAAATGAAACATCTTGCTCAGATAAGAGCTTCGATGGTCAAAGGGCAACAAGTACAGTGGAGTGGTATAGCCCAGGCTCATGATTATCCCTTTCTTAGTTGACGATAGCGCCGAATCAAGGCATTGGTGGAACTGTCGTGGGCAAGCGCCGGTTCATCGACGCTTTCGAGCTCGGGAATGACGCGCTGCGCCAGAACCTTGCCCAACTCGACACCCCATTGATCGAAGGAGTCGATATTCCAGATGACCCCTTGGGTAAAGACGCTGTGTTCGTACAACGCGACCAGCTGGCCAAGCGTCTGGGGCGTCAGTCGCTGGGCCAGGATCGTGTTGGTGGGACGATTGCCCGCGCAAATTCGATGCGGCGCAAGCCAGGCTGGCGTTCCTTCGGCCAGAACCTGCTCTTTTGTTTTGCCGAAGGCCAATGCTTCGGTCTGCGCAATCAGATTGGCCAGCAATAAATCGTGGTGACGCCCCAGCGGATTCAAGGGCTGGCCAAAGCCGATGAAATCACAAGGAACAATGCGTGTTCCTTGATGGATCATCTGATAGAAGGAATGCTGGCCATTGGTGCCCGGCTCGCCCCAATAAATCGGCCCGGTCGATACGTCCACGGCGGAGCCTTCGAGCGTAACGTGCTTGCCGTTGCTTTCCATGGTCAGTTGCTGCAGATAGGCCGGAAAGCGCTTCAGATAATGTTCATAAGGCAGCACGGCGACCGTTTCCGCGCCAAGAAAATTGTTATTCCAAACCGCCAGCATGCCCATCAGCGCCGGCATATTTTGAGCGAACGGCGCGCTGCGAAAATGGTTGTCCATGGCATGAAACCCGCCAAGCATCTCTCGGAAATGATCGGGCCCGATGGCCAGCATCGTGGACAGACCCACGGCTGAATCCATGGAGTAGCGCCCGCCCACCCAGTCCCAGAAACCAAACATGTTGGCCGCATCTATACCGAACTTTGACACGCCTTCGGCATTGGTCGAAACCGCCACAAAATGCCGCTGCACCGCCTTTTCGTCTTTAAGTTTTTGCAAACACCAATCACGAGCTGAATGGGCATTAGTCAGCGTTTCGAGTGTGGTAAATGTCTTGGAGCAGATGATGAACAGCGTCTCTTCAGGGTCGAGATCGCGAGTGGCTTCGATAAAATCGGTGCCATCCACGTTAGAAATAAAACGAAACGTCATATCGCGCTGGCTGTAATGACGCAACGCCTCATAGGCCATGACCGGCCCCAAGTCGGAACCGCCTATGCCGATATTGATCACATTGCGGATGACGCGGCCAGTAAACCCTTTCCAGCGACCGCTGCGCACGTTGTCGCTAAAAGCAGCCATATGGTCCAGAACTTCGTGCACTTCACGTACCACGTTGACGCCATCGAGCTCGATTCGATCACCCTCCGGGGCGCGCAAGGCGGACTCCAGCACAGCTCGCTGTTCGCTGGTGTTGATTTTCTTGCCGCTGAACATCGCGTCGATATGGGCAGCCAGGCCGCATTCATCGGCTAACTGCGCCAGCAATTTCAGCGTCTCATTGGTGATCCGGTTCTTGGAGTAATCAAGATAGAGGTCTGCCGCCTGGACAGTCAGGCGCTCGCCACGCTTTGGATCATCGGCAAAGATTTGTCGCAAATGCATATCGCGCATTGGTAGTGCGTGGGCTTTCAAAGCCAGCCAGGCCGGCTGGTCGATAAGCCTTAACGTGGCGCCGGAAGTGCCATTAGCCATAATCAACCCTTCTTGTTTGCGCCGCTATGGGCCAAGCTTGCGCTTTTGCTGGCAATGACCGCCATCAGGTCGGCCCAGGATTTGCTGAAAGCGGCGGCACCTTCGCGCTGCAACTGCATGGCCAACGCGGCAGCATCCACGCCAGCCTGGGCAAACTCGACCAGCACCTTTTCCGCGTCGGCCGCGTCAGCCGCCATGGCTCCACGCACTACACCATGATCGGCAAACGCATTCAGCGTTTTTTCGGGGATGGTGTTGATGGTGTTGGGCGCGGCGAGCGCCTCGAGGTAGAGGGTATCTGATGCAGCCGGATCTTTGGTGCCCGTGCTGGCCCATAACAGACGCTGCTCCATGGCGCCTGCGCCAGCCAGCTTGCGCCATCGCGGCGATGCCAGCTGTCCCAGATAGGCCTCATAGCAGCGCTGCGCGATGGCGATGCCCAGCCGGTTATGCAGCGCTTGCGGAACTTTATCCTTGACTGCCACGTCCCAGCGGCTGACGAAGATCGAGGCCACCGAACCCACTTTGGGGTCGAGCCCCGCAGCGATACGCCGCTCGATGCCGCGCAGGTACGCTTCGGAAGCAGCCAAATATTGCTGGCGTGAGAACAACAAGGTGACATTGATTGGTACGCCTGCAAAAATCGATTCTTCAATGGCCGTTATGCCCGCGGGCGTTCCAGGTATCTTGATGAACAGATTATTGCGTTTGGCGCGGCCGTGAAGCCGCAGTGCTTCGCGCGCCGTGCCCGCCGCATCGTTGGCGAGCAAGGGCGACACCTCGAGCGAGACCCATCCATCCACACCCGCTGTAGCCTTGTGTATGGGCTGGAAGAGGTCGGCAGCCCGGGTCAGGTCTTCGAGCGCCAGATCGAAGAACAAGGCCTCGCCCGACTTGCCTTGCGCCGCCATCCCTACTATGGCTTCGTCGTAAAAATTGGCCTTTCCTATGGCTTGATCGAAAATCGTGGGGTTCGATGTAAGCCCCGTGACACAGAGGTCGCGCAGGTACTGCGCCAATGTGCCGCTATCGAGCAATCCACGGGTAATGTTGTCCAGCCACAGGCTTTGGCCAAGTTTATGCAGATCTGCGGTGCCGTTCATAATATGTTCCTTTCGATCGTGCCTGCACGGGCTGCGTTCAACAACGCCGGCAAGCGGTAGTTAAGTAGATCGCCGATATGCTCCACGGTCAAATCGGCCGCCGGATACGCAACGTTGCTTTTGGCGTCCAACGCGTAATGCCCCTGGCGTGGAAAGACAGTGGTCAAGCGATTTTGCATGATGGCTTTCATGTTGGCCAAAATGCGTACCTTGTCATCAACCATCACATAATGTTCCGCTGGGTAGCGCTGCTGGACATCGTCGAGCATTTTTTCCTTATGGATATAGATCAACACCCGACCCTCCACCGCTTGCCACAGCCCGGAGCGCTGTATTTTTCGGGGCTGAAAGACCACATCGCCATCCGATAGAACTACTGTGGGCCCCCAGCCGCTCAGATGTCTGATGACCTCGATTGCGCGAGGATAAAGCCGGTCTGCAAAAGGGTAATCGATTAGAAATGCAGACATTTGCAGCAGGTGCGGGTCGCTCATCTTATCGGCCCTGTAGAGTTGCAAGGCACCCAGATAATCAGCGTAACCCAGCTCGGTGCGCAGCTGCTCAAATATTTCCCAATAGCGGCGGCTGCTTGCAGCGCCGAATTCGCGGTCAAGATGCGCTTGGAGGTCATTGTGGACGTGGTCGTTGTCCAGCAAGGTGTTATCGCAGTCGAGCAGGAAAACGATATCGTCGACAGGCTTCATGATGACACCGCCTCTGATGTGGGGTCGTGCCAATGATCGGTGCCCTCCATGATCTGCGCAGCCTTGGCCGGGCCCCAGGTGCCCGAAGGGTATTCAATGACAGGCACGACATTGTCGAGTATCGGATCCACCACCCGCCAGGCGGCTTCAACCGTATCTCCACGCGTAAACAACGAGGCGTTGCCGGCGAGCGCATCGCCCAGCAGACGCTCATAGGGCGTCATCTCGTCGTCGGGGTGATGATGCGCAATGAGCTCGGTGTCTGTTCCGATCATGGCCTCTCCCGGCGTTTTGACGCGAGCACCTACGGTGATCAATACATCAGGGCTGAGCCGGAATCGAAAGTAGTTCGATGGCGCGCCGTCGTCAGCATCGAATACCGCGGGCGCCGGGGGTTTCAATTCAACCAATACTTCAGTGCAGGTGACCGGCAGCTTTTTGCCAGCGCGAATGTAGATGGGGACTCCCTTCCAGCGTGCGTTGTCGATATGCAGCCGCAACGCGGCAAAGGTTTCAACCTGGGAGTCATGCGCCACACCGCCCTCATCCCGGTATCCGTGAAACTGGCCGCGCGCGACTTCAGTGGGGATGAGCGGGCGCATCGCATTTAAAACCTGCAGCTTGGCAGCGGGTATGGAACCAGGGTCATTGTTCTTGGGCGCTTCCATGGTAAGCAGCGCCATCACTTGCAGCATGTGGTTTTGCACGACATCGCGTATTGCGCCTACTTCTTCATAAAAAGCACCTCGCCCCTGCACGCCGAATTGCTCGGCCATGGTGATCTGCACGCTGGCCACGTGCTGCTGGCACCAGACGGGTTCCAGAAATGTATTGGCAAAGCGGAAATACAGCAGATTTTCGACCGCCTCTTTGCCCAGGTAATGGTCGATGCGAAAAATCGCTTCTTCGGAAAACGATTCGTGCAAGGTCTGGTTAAGCGATTGCGCCGACGCCAGGTCGCGGCCAAACGGCTTCTCGACCACCACGCGGGCATCCTTGGCGCAGCCCGATTTGGCCAGCCCTTTTGTGACCGCCTTGAACATGCTCGGCGGAATGGCCAGGTAGTGTAAAGGTCGCCGGGCCTGCCCCAATGCGTTATGCAGTTGCTGATAGGTTGCGTCGTCCTGGTAATCCCCACTGATGTACTGCAAGCGGGCCGACAACTTCTTGAAGGCATCTGCATCCACGCCGCCGTGTTTCTCCAGGCTGTCTCGTGCGCGATCCCTCAGTTGGTCGTCAGTCCATTTCGATCTGGCCACGCCAATGACGGGCATATCGAAATGGCCGCGCTTGATCATGGCCTGCAAAGCTGGAAATACCTGCTTGTAGGCGAGATCTCCGGTTGCACCAAAGAAAACGAAAGCGTCGGAATGAAGGCTTGTTGTCATTAGTCATCCTTTTTTGAAGATGCCGCCTTTTCAACATGGCCACCAAACCCGTGCCGCATGGCCGACAATACCTTGTCGCCAAAATCGGCATTGCCGCGAGAACTGAAGCGCTGATAGAGCGCCGCGCTCAAGACGGGCACAGGCACGCCTTCGTCGATGGCCGCTTTGATCGTCCAGCGGCCTTCTCCCGAATCGGAGACACGGCCCGCAAAATTTTCCAGCTGCGGGTCGGTCAGCAATTCTTGTGCCGTCAGGTCAAGCAGCCACGAAGTAATAACGCTGCCTCGCCGCCAGACTTCGGTAATCTCCGCCAGATCAAGGTCATATTGATAGCATTGCGGGTCGCGCAAGGGGGTTGTTTCCGCATCGGTCTCGTGCTTCTGCTTGCCCACGTTGGCGTTTCGAAGCACATTCAAACCTTCAGCGTAGGCGCCCATCAGACCGTATTCGATGCCATTGTGTACCATCTTCACAAAATGGCCGGCGCCTTGCGGTCCGCAATGCAGATAACCCTGCTCGGCCGTACTTCCCGGCTTGTTTCGTCCGGCCATCGCGGGCGCTGCGCCGATACCCGGGGCGAGCGCCGCAAAGATGGGCGACAGATGGGCAACAACTTCCTTTTCCCCGCCGATCATCAGGCAATAGCCACGTTCAAGGCCAGCCACGCCGCCGCTTGTGCCGACGTCCAGGTAATGAATCTTTTGCGCACCCAGTTCAGCGCCGCGGCGGATATCGTCGCGGTAATATGAATTTCCGCCATCAATGATGATGTCGCCGGCATCGAGCAAGGGCGCGAGCTTGGCCAGGTCGGCATCGACCACCGCCGCCGGCACCATAAGCCACACTGCACGCGGCTTGCTTAGCTTGGAAACAAAGTCTTCAAGCGACGACGCGCCGGTCACGCCGGGTTTGATGGCTGCCTTGACGGCTTCGGCCTTCAGGTCGTACACCACGCACTCATGGCCATTTTTTGACAGGCGTTGCACCATATTGGCGCCCATGCGCCCCAATCCAATCATACCGATCTGCATTCTGAAACTCCTTTTTCCAATGAAACCTCGCAGTGCGAGTTCCCGCTATATGCGAACTTCAACGCGATGCGTTTGCTGGTCGTCGACCAGCCTGATGACGGAGCCGGACTGTGCGATACCGTCCAGGGTTATCATCGCCTCACCCTCTTTCGAGTGCATCAACACGGTGATGCGATAACTTGTTTGGCGGTAGCGGTAAACCACTTCGAAAGAATCCCATTCGCCGGGCACACAGGGCGCGAAATGCAGTTGGTCTGCCTCGACCCTCAAACCCAGAAGCGACTCCGTGATGAATCGGTACATCCAGCCGGCCGACCCGGTGTACCACGTCCAGCCGCCGCGCCCCACATGAGGCGCCAGCGAATACACGTCGGAGGCCAGCACATAGGGTTCGGTCTTGTAGGTTGCAATGGCCGCCGCCGAGGCGGCGTGGTTGACCGGATTGATCATCGTGAACAGCTGCCAGGCCCGGTCGGCATCGCCCAGCGCGGCAAATGCCATGGCGGACCAGACAGCGGCATGCGTGTATTGGCCGCCATTTTCACGCACCCCGCGCAAATACCCTTTGATATAGCCCGGATTGGGTTCAAACTGATCGAACGGAGGATCGAGCAGTTGAACCACGGCTGCATCGCGGCGCACCAATTGCTGGTCGACGGCGTCCATAGCCTGGCGCGCACGCGCCGGATCTGCAGCGCCCGAGAGCACCGACCAGCTTTGCGCAATGGAATCGATGCGGCATTCGGCATTTTCGCGCGAACCCAGCACCGAGCCATCGTCAAACCAGGCACGACGATACCATTGCCCATCCCAACTGCACGCCTCGATTGCCGTGCGCAAGCGCGCCGCCTCGGCAAGGCACCGCCGGGCGAACTCGGAGTCTTTATGGCTTTTCGCGACCGTGCTGAATTGAGTCAGAACCGAATACAGGAAAAAGCCCAGCCATACGCTCTCGCCTTTGCCCTTGGCCCCCACCAGATTCATGCCATCATTCCAGTCGCCCGCGCCCATCAAGGGCAAGCCATGGCTTCCAAAGCGCAAGCCATGTTTGATGGCTCGCACGCAATGCTCATACAGGCTGGCCTGCTGATCCGACTGTTTGGGAAGCTCGTAACAAGACTCCTGATCGGCCTTGAGGGGGCTGCCGTCCAGAAAATAAACAGGCTCGTCCAACACCTTGATGTCGCCGGTGACCTGCACGTAGCGACAAGCCACCAGCGGCAGCCAGAGATAGTCGTCTGAGCAGTGAGTGCGTATGCCCTGACCCGCAGGCGGATGCCACCAGTGCTGCACATCGCCTTCTGGAAACTGGCGCGAGGCGCTAAGCAGCAGATGCTCGCGCACCTGCGCGGGCGCCGCGTGAACCAGCGCCATCACATCTTGCAGCTGATCGCGAAAGCCGAATGCGCCACTGGCCTGATAAAACGCTGTGCGTCCCCACAGACGGCAAGCCAGAATTTGATAGACCAGCCAACCATTGGCAAGCAGATTAAGCGATCGATCAGGCGTATTGACCTGCACAGC
>SCRC01000002.1 GCA_004297945.1 Candidimonas sp.
GCGTAGTGAGTTCGCCCGACGCCCGCCTGGACGAGGCAGACCCGGGCAGTCGGGGCGCGACGCGCCACGACCGCTGGACGGACCGGACCGGTACCCACCCCTCGCCCTGCGGCGTGTTAACAGAGAGAATGACCCAACCCTAAACGATTACCCAACCCCAAACGGCCCCAAAAAATAGCGCCAGAAACGCGTTCAGTCCCGTAAACACGTCAACCGAAAATACACTAGGGTAAATACTTATTCGACTTCCTTTCAGCATTTATTAAAATTCAAGCATTATGAAACCGGTTTCAGTGCTAGTCTACGGAGCCTGTCGAGGGTGTAAGTGACTTGTCCGAGTATCTATAATGCATTATTCATTTCAATTTGGCCCTGTGTTCGATGCATGGCCTTTACTGCTAAGAGGCACCTGGATGACGATCCAGCTGTCTTTTCTGGCGATGCTGTTTGGGCTGGGTGTGGCGATCTTGTGTGCCTGGGGCAAGACGTCTGGACCCAAGCTGGTGCGCTGGGTGATCAACGCCTACATCGAGCTGATCCGCAACACGCCGTTTCTGGTGCAACTGTTTTTTTTCTATTTCGCGTTGCCGGCCACCGGAGTGCGCTGGTCGGCGCACACGGCGGCGTTGGTTGCCATGGTGGTGAATCTGGGTGCTTATGCGACAGAAATCGTGCGTGCCGGAATTGAAGCCATTCCCAGAGCCCAGATCGAGGCGGGGCTGGCGCTGAATTTATCGCGCTACGAAATTTTTCGCTTTGTAGTGCTTAAACCGGCGCTGCGCGCCATTTACCCGGCGCTGACCAGTCAGTTCATTTTGCTGATGCTGGCTTCCAGCGTGGTGTCGGTGATTTCCGCCGACGACTTGACATCGGTGGCCGCCAATCTGCAATCGGAAACGTTTCGCAGTTTTGAAATTTACATTGTCATTACCGCCATCTATCTGGCGCTGACGCTGCTGTTCTCGGCCATGTTTCGCCTGCTATTCCGGTGGGGCTTGAATTATCCGGATCGTTGATCATGCGCACTTTCGGTTATTCGGAATTTTTATACATACTTGAAGCAGCCCGATGGACGATAGGCTTGTCCTTGATGGCTTTTGTGGGTGGCGGCATTGTGGGCCTGATGCTGGCTTTGTCGCGTACTTCTGGAAGCAAGATGCTGCGCGGCTGGTCTATTGGCTTCATCCAGTTGTTTCGCGGCACGCCTTTGCTGCTGCAGTTGTTTCTGATCTTCTTCGGCGCTCCGGTCATAGGGCTCGACGTTAACCCGTGGCTGGCGGCCGGGATCGCCTTGACGCTTAACAGCGGAGCGTTTCTGGGGGAAATCTGGCGCGGCTGCATCGAAGCCATACCGGGCGGTCAATGGGAAGCCGCCGATGCTCTGGGCTTGTCGTATCGCTGGAAAATGCGCGACGTTGTTTTGCCGCAGGCCTTGAAAATCGCGATTCCCCCCACGGTCGGTTATCTGGTGCAGATAGTTAAAGGCACATCGCTGGCAGCCATTATCGGTTTTACCGAATTGACCCGAGCCGGTCAGATTATCAATAACGCGACGTTCGAACCCATGCTGGTGTTCTCGGTGGTTGCGGTGATTTATTTTTTGTTGTGCTGGCCCCTGTCTTTGCTGGCGGCTCATATGGAGCGGCGTCTTGCCGCGTCGTTGGTGCGCTAGAAAGGCTGGGCCCGTGATCAATGTTTAACTGATGTGACTATTCAATTCTTGGAGGCTGGGTATGTATTTAAGCAAAAAAATTCGCACATTTATGGGCGCGACGATGTTGGCAAGCCTGGGTGTTCTGGCGTTTGGCGCCTCGACGGCCAGCGCGGAAACAATAGACCAGGTCAAGCAAAAAGGGGTATTGACCGTGGGCATGTTGGTGGATTTCCCCCCCTATGGCATCCTGAATGCCCAGAATCAGCCTGATGGCTATGACGCCGACGTAGCGAAATTGCTGGCCAAGGATTTGGGCGTGAAAATAAAAATCGTACCCGTCACAGGGCCCAATCGTATCCCGTTTCTCTTGACCAATAAGGTGGATTTGTTGGTGGCGTCGTTAGCCATTACACCCGCGCGCGCCAAGCAAGTGCAGTTTTCCAGCCCCTATTCGGCGGCGCAGATTGTAGTGTATGGCGGCAAGGACAAGACAATCAAAGGAGCGGCCGATCTGGCCGGCCTGCGCATTGGTGTGGCGCGCGCGAGCACACAGGACATTGCCGTTAGCAAGATCGCCCCAAAAAGCGCGAATATCCGTCGCTTTGACGACGACGCCTCGGCGATGCAGGCCTTGTTATCCGGTCAGGTCGATGCCATAGGGTGTTCCACCACGGTCGCCGCGCAAATCTCCAAACGCGAGCCAAACAAATATGAAAACAAATTTGTGCTGCTACAACAGGAGATGGCGGTGGCGATGCGTCAGGGTGAACCCAAAACGCTTGCGGCTGTCAACGCGTTTGTGGCGAAAAACATCGCCAATGGTGAGCTTAGCAAGCTGTACAAAAAATGGCTGGGTACCGATCTGCCTGCGTTGAAAGCATCATAAGGGCGATTGCATCATGACTGACAGCCAGGATGGTGATGTGGCCAATCCCGCGGATCGTTGCACCGCTCGCGGCGAGACGATTATCGAGGTCGTTGGCGTCAACAAATGGTATGGCAGTTTTCAGGCGCTCACCGATGTAGACCTCAAGGTTGATGCTGGTGAGCGTATTGTGATTTGCGGTCCTTCGGGTTCAGGTAAATCAACCATGATCCGCTGCATCAATGGCTTGGAAAAAGTGCAGAATGGCCGCATCGTGGTCGATGGTATCGACCTGACCGCCAGCGCTCATAATGTCGAAGCTGTGCGCCAGGAGGTTGGCATGGTGTTTCAGCAGTTCAATCTGTTTCCGCATATGACGGTGCTGCGAAATTGCATGCTTGCACCCATGCGTTCGCGCCGCGTGGATAAACAGGCGGCCGAGGCGCTGGCCATGAAGTATCTGACGCGTGTGCGTATTGCGGATCAGGCGCTGAAATATCCCAGCCAATTGTCGGGCGGTCAACAGCAACGGGTGGCGATTGCCCGCGCTTTGTGCATGACACCCAAGATTATGTTGTTCGACGAGCCCACTTCGGCGCTGGATCCGGAAATGGTCAAGGAGGTGCTCGACACAATGATTGGTCTGGCCGACGATGGGATGACGATGCTGTGTGTAACTCACGAAATGGGGTTTGCGCGCAGTGTGGCGGACCGCGTTATTTTTATGGCGGACGGAAAGATCATTGAACAGGCGCCCCCAGCCACGTTCTTCAGTCATCCTGAACATGAAAAAACCCGCAGCTTTCTTGGGCAGATATTGAGTTCGCAGCATTGATATTGAATGCGCGGCGGTGGGTTTGAGATGTCTGCAACGATGGCACCCACAAGGGGTGCCGCTACAAAACGTGCCCGTCGTTCATGTAGAGGTACCCCTTGTGGGTACCACATCGATGCCGATTTTATGTAGCGACACCCCTTGTGGGTGCCACATCGATGCCGATTTTATGTAGCGGCACCCCTTGTGGGTGCCACATCGATGCGCGCTTCTCACGTTGGAGTCAGTTTTACCATGAGTTTGTCCAATCGAGTGATTGTTTCCTTATCGTCCTTCGGCGCGGCCGAAGTGCGGCGCCACGGGCAGCGTTGGTTTGCGGAACTGTGCCATGCTGCCGGCGCCGATGGCGTTGAAGTGCGTGGCGAGCTGTTGGTCGATGCAACCACAGAATTGCCGCAGCTTGGCGAGGTGCTTCGCCGCACAGGGCTTGAAAGCATCTATTCCAGTCCCGACGGGCTTTGGGATCAGGAGGGGATTCTGGATATTGTCGCGCTCAAAGGCGCCATGGGGGCGGCTTCGGCGTTGAACGCACCTGTGGTGAAGATGTCCATCGGCGGCTTTCGCAAGGATTCACTTACCTCGTTGGCTGAGCTGAAACAACAGCTGGCGCAAAGCTGTGTCAGGTTGCTGATTGAAAACGATCAGACTGCGTCGGCCGGCACAGTTCGAGCCTTGCAATATTTTTTCGAAGCCATTGAAAACGCCGGCCTTATTCTGGGCATGACCTTCGATATGGGCAACTGGCATTGGGTGGGCGAGAGCTCTTTGCGTGCCGCTCAGCTGTTTGCCCCGCGGGTTCAATACGTGCACTGCAAAGGTGTGCAGCGCCAGGCCCACCAGTGGGTAGCCGTGCCCTTGGCCGATTCGCTCGCGCCCTGGCGCACCGTATTCGAAGCCATGCCCGCAGATGTGCCGCGCGCTATCGAGTATCCCTTGTTCGGAGAGGATCTGCTGGGCGTGACGCGCGTGGCCATAGACGGCTTGCGCAATCTCGCAGGCCGTCTGCAATGAGCGAAACCCTCGATGTAGTCACGTTCGGCGAAGCCATGATGATGCTGATTGCCGATCAGCCGGGTCCACTTGAAAATGCGCAGGTCTTTTACAAGCGCACTGCGGGGGCTGAAACCAATGTGGCTATTGGCTTGTCGCGCCTAGGACTGAAGGTAGGCTGGGCCAGTCGTTTGGGATCGGACTCCGTGGGCCGTTATTTGCTGTCCGAGATGCAGCGCGAGGGCATCGACTGCTCGCATGTGGTCAGCGACCCTCAGCAGCGCACCGCCTTGCAGTTCAAGGGCCGGGTGGTCGATGGCAGCGACCCGCCATTCGAGTACCACCGCAAAGGCTCGGCCGCAAGCCAGATGCAGCCGGGCGATATTGACCAGGTGTGGTTGTGCGGCGCGCGGCACTTGCATTCTACGGGTGTGTTTGCAGCCATTTCGGACAACTGCTTCGAGGTTAATCGCAAATCGATGGCCATGATGCGCGAGGCTGGCCGTACGGTGTCTTTTGATCCCAATCTTCGACCCATGTTGTGGTCGTCCACCGAACATATGCGCCAGTCCATCAATCGACTGGCATTTGGCGCGCATTGGGTATTTCCGGGTATTGAAGAAGGCCGTTTACTGACGGGTGGCAATACACCGGAAGCGATTGCGCGTTTTTATCGAGACCAGGGAGTCGAGCGTGTCGTAGTGAAGTTGGGTCGGGACGGCGCTTATTTCAGCGGCGACGACGCGCAGGGTTATGTCCCCGGTTTTCCTGTTGCCAAGATTCTCGATACCGTGGGTGCAGGAGATGGCTTTGCGGTCGGTGTGATTAGCGCCTTGCTGGAAGGGTGCGACATCCGGGCGGCCGTCAGGCGCGGCGCATGGATAGGAGCAAGAGCCGTCCAGGTTTTAGGCGACACCGAAGGCCTGCCCACGCGCGCAGAATTAGTGCAAGCAGGGTTGTAAACGCGGCGTGAAAATGGCTTCAGCCGATGGCAGCCCTTGTGGCTGCCATAAAAAATATCATTAGCGCCGTTGCCCAAGCAAGCAGGCTTTTTTCGCCAGTTTCGTGATGGCATCCCAGTCCTGTTTGACGACAGCCGATTCGGGCGTCAGCCACGATCCGCCGACACATTCAACGTTGGGCAGAGCCAGATACTCTCTGGCGTTTTGGGCGTTGATGCCGCCGGTAGGACAGAACCGGATATCGGGCAAAGGCCCGTAAAGTGCTTTGAGCAAGGCGATTCCGTCTACAGCCTGGGCCGGGAACAGCTTCTGCACCGTAAATCCATAATCGGCGGCTGCCATGGATTCTGACGCCGTTGCAACGCCGGGCAAGAACGGGATGCCGGCTTCTTGTGCCGCGCAGGCGATGCCTGGCGTCAGGCCCGGGCTGACGGCAAATTTTGCACCTGCGCGGACGGCTGCCTCAAATTGCTTGGCATCACGTATCGTACCCACCCCCACCACGGCATCGGGAACTGCATCGGCGATTAGCCGTATGGCTTCCAGCGCGACGTTGGAGCGCAGTGTAATTTCCAGGCTGCGTACCCCGCCTGCAACCAGCGCACGGGCCAGCCCAACCGCTATATCAAGATTTTTGATAACGATAACGGGCATGACCGGGCTTTGTTTAAGTAGTTCAAGTGCGTTCATAAAGAGTGGTCTGGGTCGATAGATAGCAGTGACAGATTAATGGGCGTGTCCGGGAAAGATGGATTATTGTAATTTAGCTACATATGAATATCAATGAATGACGCGCTATCTATTTATAAGGAAATTATCAGTTCATGCTATTGGAATTCCAGATTTTTATTAGTGGGATCGCAGGTATTTTATCGGGTTGTTATTTTGATGTAGTTTAATTACATTAGTGAGGTAATTTGTTGGTGCGATCTGCTTGCTGCGATAAGTTGCTGGCACCCACGAGGGGTGCCGCTACGATAGACTGCTGGCACCCACGAGGGGTGCCGCTACAAAAACATGGGCGTCAGTAACATGGGCGTCAGTATAAGAGCGCCGCTGGCGCCGATGCAGTGGCAGCCCTTGTGGCTGCCATACCCTTCAATTATGCAGCGAATTCGCCTCTTTACGGTTTGGCCCGATAGGCGGCGAGGGCGACCATGGCCCAGGCGGCGATAAAGGCTAGCCCGCCTATGGGAGTAATTGCGCCGAGCCATTTTGTGCCGGTGAGCACCAGCAGGTACAGGCTGCCGCTAAACAGCACAATGCCGGCAAACATAAGCCCTCCGGCGTTGCCGAGCAATGGTGAGCCAAACCGGGCTCCCAGGGACGCAATTATCAAGAGGCCCAGTCCGTGAACAAGCTGGTACAGCACTGCAGTGTGCCAAACCGACAGCATATCGGGCGTCACGACGCGTTTGAGGGCATGTGCACCAAAGGCGCCAGCCGCTACGCCTACCAGTAAGGTGAGGGCGGCAACGATAATAAGTTGACGGTCGGTCATACGATAGGCTCCAGGGGGAAATGGCAATTCGATAGTCGTTCAGGAACGGTCCGGTCCGGCGCCGTGAAGTGATGCGCCTTGGATCGATGGGGTAAATTCCGCCCACTAGTGTATAACCGGGCGAGGTTTGGGGCAGTGCCATGGTGATATCATCAGGCGGTGAATTGCGCGTTTTGTCTGATCGCTCTGTTGAGCATCGATGGCACCCACAAGGGCATAAGCGCTAACATAATATAAATAATTGTGCTATGCTCGGCCTCACGACGAATGGACGAGGGGCGGTCATGGATCAGGGGTTCGAAGACGAAGGGTTCGATGACGACGAGGGGTGC
>SCRC01000109.1 GCA_004297945.1 Candidimonas sp.
CACATACCCAAACATCCAGCCACATACCCAAACGTCCCACCAAATACCAAAAATCCCGTGCTGTATACCGGTTGACCAAATTCGAGTGTCACAGCGCCAGGCATTAAAAACGCCAGCAACCAGAAACGAATCCCGCCCAAGGCCGCGCGTTTCATCCACGCCATGATCTACAAGCCACCGGATATGCTCTCAAGCATGTAGCCTAAGCCCCACACCGTAACGATATGCACATCGCTGCCCGCCAGCTTTTTGCGCAAGCGATGCAACACCACTTCTATGGCATCGGGGCTTGAATCGCTATCATGCTCGAACACCTTGGAAAACAACTGACCTTTTTCAACCGGTACACCCGTGCGCGACAACAAGACGCCCAGTGCCGCATGCTCGCGCGGAGTCAAATGAATAAGGACGCCATTGAGCGAAAAAGAGCGGCTCTCGTTATCGTATTCGAGCACCCCGCAACGCAGCCGCGTTGCGGGGTGGCCGCAGCGGCGACGCACCAAGGCAGTCAGCCTCGCCTCAAGCTCTTCCGGGGCAAAGGGCTTGGTCAAAAAATCGTCGGCCCCCAGATTAAGGCCACGTACCCGATCTTGCAAAGCCCCCTGCGCCGTCAGGATCAGCACCGGCGTGACATCGCCGCGTGCACGTATCTCGCGCAACAGCACCAGCCCGTGTTTATCAGGCAGGCGCAAATCCATTACAACGGCGTCATAATCGGCCCGCTCAAGCATCTCTTGCGCCGTAGCAGCGTCGCCGGCGTGATCGGGCACAAAGCCGCTTTGCGCAAGCGCCCGCTCGATCCATGCGGCCATTTCACGCTCGTCCTCAACCAGAAGTATGCGCATGGTGATCGGCACGATCCCGTTGACGCTGGCCTTGGGCGCGTTGACGCAAGTAGCGGGTTTCCTGACCGTGCCTGAATAGAATCAAGGCCAGCTCTTGCAATGCCTGCGCATAGACCTCGCGCTTGAACTCGATAACCGCTTCCAGCGGCACCCAGAACTGACTCCAGCGCCAGGCGTCGAACTCGGGGTGGCGGGTCGCACGCAAACACACATCGTTGTCGCGCCCGACCATTCTCAGCAAAAACCAGATCTGTTTTTGCCCCTTATAGTGGCCGCGCGAATCACGCCGGACAAAATTGCTCGGCACGTTGTAACGCAGCCAATCTCGCGTACGCCCTAATATCCGAACATGCTCGGGTCGCAGGCCCACTTCCTCGTGGAGCTCTCGATACATGGCCTGGACCGGAGTCTCGCCATAATTGATGCCGCCTTGTGGAAATTGCCATGCATGTTCACGAATACGTTTGCCCCAGAAAACCTCGTTTTTTTGGTTTACGAGGATAATGCCGACATTAGGACGGTAGCCTTCACGATCCAGCATGGGCCACCTCAAAAGCAAATTCAATACAATTACGCCTGATTATACGTACCTGTCGAGAACCTCACCACTATGCGCGCATCCTGCTACCACATCAACACACTAAAAGAAGCCCCCGCCGAAGCCGACGTCGCGAGCCACCAGCTCATGACCCGGGCCGGCATGATCCGAAAGGTAGCTGGAGGCATATACACCTACATGCCTCTGGGTCTGCGGGTATTGCGCAAGATCGAAAACATTGTGCGTGAAGAAATGAACCGCGCGGGCGCCATTGAACTGCTCATGCCGGTCGTGCAGCCGGCAGAGCTTTGGGTTGAATCGGGGCGCTGGGAGCAATACGGGGGGGAGCTCCTGCGCATCAAGGATCGGCACCAGCGCGACTTTGTCTTACAGCCGACCTCTGAAGAGGTCATCACCGATATTGCCCGCAATGAAATCCACAGCTGGCGCCAGTTGCCTCTTAATTTCTACCATATCCAGACCAAGTTCCGCGACGAGCGCCGCCCTCGGTTCGGCTTGATGCGTGGGCGTGAATTCACCATGAAAGACGCCTATTCCTTCGACCGCGACGCTGCCTCCGCGCAAACCAGCTACGACCTTATGTACCAGGCCTATATCAAGATATTCACGCGGCTGGGACTGGAATTCCGGGCGGTTGCCGCCGACACCGGATCAATCGGCGGCTCGCGCAGCCATGAATTCCAGGTCATTGCCGACACCGGCGAAGATCTGATCGTGTATAACCCCGATTCGGACTATGCCGCCAATATCGAGTTGGCCGCTGCGCCGTCCCTGATCGCCGAGCGTGGCGCAGCCAGTGAAGCCCTTATCGAAGAGCCGACCCCAGATGCACCCAAATGCGAGATCGTGGCCGATCAGTTAAAGCGCCCGCTCACCGACACCGTGAAGGCCATCGTTCTGGCTACTGAGGCCGCAGACGGCAAAGCCGCCCCAAAAATATGGCTGTTGCTGATACGGGGCGACCATTCGCTTAACGAGATCAAAGCCAGCAAGCTGGCTGGATTCGAAAACGGCCACCGTTTTGCTTCGGAAGATGAAATTCTCGACGTTTTCGGCTGTGTGCCCGGATACCTGGGCCCGGTCAATCCTCGTAAGCCCGTGGTCGTCATTGCCGACCAGACTGTCGCGAACATGAACAATTTCATTTGCGGAGCCAATCGCGAAGGCTTCCACTACACGGGCGTCAATTGGGGCCGCGATTTGCCCGAACCACAGGTCGCCGACTTGCGCAACGTCATCGCGGGCGATCCGGATCCACAAGGCGGCCATCTGGCTATTCAACGCGGCATCGAAGTAGGTCACGTGTTTTTCCTGGGCGACAAGTATTCGAACGCCCTGGGCGCCACCTTTCTGGATAAGGACGGCAAGCCGGCGCTGCTGCAAATGGGTTGCTACGGGATCGGCGTCAGCCGTATTGCCGCAGCCGCCACCGAGCAGCGCCACGATGCCCGCGGCATCATTTGGCCCAAAGCCATTGCGCCTTATGAAGTCGTCATCTGTCCCATGGGATGGAATAAAAGTGAAACAGTTCGCAACGCGGCCGAGACCCTTTACCACGCACTAGAGGAGGCAGGCGTTGAGGTCATGCTTGACGATCGGGATATCCGCCCCGGCGTGATGTTTGCCGAATGGGAACTGATTGGCGTACCTGTGCGGATTACCGTGGGAGATCGCGGGCTTAAGGAAGGCGTGCTCGAATTACAGGCACGCAGCGACGAAACCGTGGCTAAAGTGCCCGTGGCCGAGGCTCTGGCCGCTATCGTTAAACGTTTGGAATCGCTTTGACACAGGAATCGCCCTCGTCTCTTTCGATTCGCGTATATTACGAAGACACCGACGCTGGAGGCGTGGTGTTTTACGGTAACTACCTAAAATTTTTTGAAAGAGGCCGCACTGAATGGCTACGCCGTCTGGGAGTCAACCAGTCGGAATTGGCTGCGCGCGAGCAACGAATGTTCGTCGTCAAAACAGTTGAAATACAATACCGCAAGCCAGCCCGGCTCGACGACCTGTTGATGGTGCACAGTAAAATTACTCGCCTCGGTCATGCCTTTATCGATTTTCAGCAATCTGCACTATGCGGTGGGGAACTGCTGTGCGAAAGCACAATCAAAGTTTGCAGCGTGAATACGAACACACTTCGCCCTGCCGCATTGCCTCGCGAACTTAGAACTCTATTGGAAAAGGTTCAGAAATAATTATGCAAGCCTCTAGCGACATGTCGTTGCTTACCTTATTGATCAACGCCAGCATTCCCGTGCAGCTGGTCATGCTTGTTTTGCTGGCCATTTCGGTCTTATCGTGGACATATATCTTCAGCAAACGAAGCACGATTAAACGCGCCAACGATCAAACAAGCCGCTTTGAAGACGATTTCTGGGCAGGCGGCGACCTGTCGGTGTTGCAGCAGGCTATCGTCAGCCGACGTGCCGAGCATGGTTCGCTGGCTCGTATTTTCGATGCCGGCATGAGCGAATTCATCAAAGCTCGCCGCAGCAGCAATGGCGGCGAGGCCACACTGGATGGCCCGCGCCGCGCCATGCGCGCTACCTATCAGCGCGAAATGGACAGCCTTGAATCGCACCTGACATTTCTGGCATCGGCCGCGTCGGTCAGTCCGTATATCGGCTTGCTAGGCACCGTATGGGGAATCATGCACGCCTTCATCGGCCTTTCGTCCATGCAACAAGCAACGCTATCTGCGGTGGCGCCCGGCATCGCCGAAGCACTGATCGCCACGGCATTCGGGCTTTTCGCGGCCATACCGGCGCTACTCGCCTACAACCGATACACCAACCAGATTGATCGTCTTTCCATCCGTTTTGACAGCTTCATTGATGAATTCCTCAATATCTTGCAGCGGCAGGTGCGGTAATGCCTTCAAACCGTAGCAGCAATGGCCGAAGCGGCCGTCGCCTGAAAAACGAAATCAATGTCGTTCCGTACATTGACGTCATGCTGGTGCTGTTGGTGATTTTCATGGTCACCGCGCCGATGATCACACCCGGGCTGATCAACCTGCCCTCGGTCGGGCAAGCCGCCGAAGTCCCGGCTACGCCTATTGAAGTGCAAATTTCCGCAGATGGCTCGCTTGCCGTTCGGCGTCGAGAAGCCGGTGCACAATTCGAGAAAATCGACAGCCAGAACCTGATAAGCGAGGTGCAGTCGCGCCTGACGGCCGACACGCCGGTCGTGATCGCCGCCGACGGCAAGGTTCCTTATGACTCTGTCATGAAAGTCATGGATCAGTTGCGCAGCAACGGAGTCACGCGTCTGGGCCTGCTCGTCGACCAGAAGTCTGGCACCGAAGTGCTTAAAAAATAGCCTGTAGCTGCACGCGTTGCGCGAAGCGACACACACCCTAAGCCATGAAGCCAACCAATTCTAACCATACCGCCAAGCCCAGGACGCCTGAACAACAGGACGAGCGTCGTGGACTGGGGTATGCGGCAACGTTTCATGCGCTGCTGATTCTGCTTATGCTGTTTGGTTTCTGGGCCTCGCCGAAAAACCCGAATCCGGTGCAAATCGAACTCTGGGCGAACGGCACTACCCCCACGGCTACTGAACCCGCCACCGAACCCAATACGCCCGACACGCCTACGCCGCCGACCAAGCCTGTTGTTCCACCCAAGCAAACTCCGCCTCCCACGCCTACGCCGCCTGCACCCACGCCTCCCACACCGACACCTCCCGTGCCAACACCGACGCCACCCCCGCCGGTAGTCGCGCCGCCCAAGCCCGAAGTAGATCCCGATATTGCGCTCGAAAAGGCACGCAAAGAACGGCAAAAAGAAGAGCGGAAGCAAGCCGCGCAACAGGCCGCCGAAAAAGCCGCGGCACAAAAAGCGGCCATCGATCTAGCGGCCAAGCAGGCCAAGGCTGAGGCGGCCAAAGAGGCGGCGGCGGAAAAGGTAGCGGCAGAAAAGGTAGCGGCAGAAAAGGCCGCGGCGGAAAAAGCCGCGCAAGAGAAAGCGGCTGCGCAAAAAGCGGCGGCCGCCGAGAAAGCAGCCGAAAAGGCGGCCCAAGAGAAAGCCGCAGCCGCCAAAGCCGCAGCCAGCAAAGCCGCCGCCGACAAGAAAGCCAAGGCCGAAGCGGCCCAAAAAGCCGCAGACGAAAAAGCCGCTGAAGAAAAAGCAGCGCAAGAAAAGGCCGCCGCCGATAAGGCCGCCAAGGCTGAAGCCGCTAAAAAAGCCGCCGCCGAGAAAGCGGCCGCCGCCAAGCGCGATGCGATCAAGAAAGCCATGCGCAGCGCTGCTCTTGGTGCAGCAGGCATACCGGGCGGCACGGCGGACCGAAATCAATCGGGCGGCGGTGGCAACGACAATGGCTATGCAGCCAAAGTTGCGGCCTGTGTGCGTCCGCACGTTGCCTATCCGGTGCCCGCGCGTGCCGGGGCCAACCCGACTGTACAATATAGGGCGAATCTTGATGCGCAGGGTCACGTGACCCATGTTGAAGTACAGCGTTCTTCAGGCATCCAGGGATTTGACCGCGCCGTCGCGACGGGAATCCAGAATTGTTCGCCATTTCCCAAACCCCCTTCCGGTCGATACCCTTCGTATGTCACCGGCGCCTACCGCATGTATGATGAATGACAGGAGATAGCAGATATGACAGCCGCTACAGCTACATTAAGCAAAACCGCCGCGACCCGGGCGAGCTGGCTTTGGATTTGCGGGCTTTTTATGCTCATAACTAGTTTTATTGCCTGCCAGCCTGCCCATGCGCAACTGCGTGTTGACATTTCGGGCGTCGGGGCTACCCAGTATCCCATTGCCATTGCCGACTATTCCGGCGACCCGCACGGGCAGGCCATCGCCGACGTCATCCGGGCCGACCTGAGTCGTTCGGGGCAATTTCAGCTGATAAACGCCGCAGGCGCCAACCTGACCGCCGAAAGCACCATTTCCTACGATCAATGGCGCAACCGCGGCGCCGATTACCTGGCCTACGGTTCCATTACCCAGTCAGGCGGCCAATACAGCGTTAGCTATCGCTTGGTCGACTCGGTCCGCAAAACCCAGATCGATGGCGTTGCCTTCACCGGCACCGAAAAAGAATTGCGCCGTGTCTCGCATCAAATAGCGGACCGGATCTACGAAAAAATCACAGGTGTGCGCGGCGTGTTCTCCACCCGCATTGCCTACGTGTTGCAAACAGGCAACACGTATGAGTTACAAATTGCAGATGCCGACGGGCAAAATCCGCAAATAATGTTGCGCTCGAAACAATCTATTATTTCTCCCGCCTGGTCGCCCGATGGCAAACGTCTGGCCTACGTCAGCTTCGAATCCGGCAAGCCGGTCGTGTACGTCCAGACCCTGGCCACCGGCGCGCGCACCCCGATTGCGAATTTCAAGGGAAACAATAGCGCACCGGCCTGGTCGCCCAATGGACAGCAGCTTGCCATCGTGCTTTCACGCGACAGCATCTCCCAAATCTACACCATGAATCTGGACGGCTCGGGCTTGCGGCGAGTGATGCGTTCGCCGCTCATAGACACCGAACCTTTCTACACGCCTGACGGCAAATCCCTGCTCTTTACCAGCGACCGAGGCGGCAACCCGCAAATCTACAAAGTGCCGGTCGGGGGGGGCGACGCGCAGCGAATCACCTTCAATGGCAGTTACAACGTCTCGCCGCGCATTTCACCCGATGCGAGCAACCTGGTGTACGTTGCACGCAGAGGCGGTGCATTCCGCATCGCGATGCAAAATGTATCCAGCGGATCCGAGCAGTTACTAACCGCCGGACCCGATGATCAGTCACCAAGTTTTGCACCGAACGGCATGCAAATCCTTTATAGTTCTATCCAAGGTGGTCGTAGCGTTTTAGCAGTTGTATCCGTCGATGGCCGTGTACGTCAAACATTATCCGCCCTCAACGGAAAAGTCCGCGAACCTACCTGGGGACCATTTACCAATTAATTTTCAGTGTGACTCTTTTTCAAAGGAACTTAAATGAGCTCGCGCATTGCCAAAAGCCTCACTATTGCTGTATTGGCTGCCTCGCTGGCAGCATGCAGCTCCGTACCTCTCGACAAGAACGCCAATAATGGTTCTGGGTCCGGTGCGGCAAATACGGGGCAAATCATGGACCCCTTCAACCCGCAAAGCCCCCTCGCCCAACAGCGTTCGGTCTACTTTGATTTCAACAGCTATACCGTGGCGGATCAGTACCGTAGCCTGGTTGAAATGCACGCCAAGTATTTAACCGCCCATAACCAGCAGAAAATCCGCATCGAAGGCAACGCCGACGCCCGCGGAAGCTCTGAATATAATCTGGCGTTGGGCCAGCGTCGCTCCGATGCGGTAGCGCGCATGATGACGCTACTGGGCGTCAACAGCAACCAGATTGAAGCCATCAGCTTTGGTAAGGAAAAGCCTAAAGCCTTGGGCACGACCGAAGCCGACTACGCTGAAAACCGCCGTGCCGATATCGTCTATCAACGTTAATATCCGACCGCGGTAAGTCATACCAACGCCGTGGCGGCAATCCGCTGCGGCGTTGGTATTTGAATGGATACCAAAATGAGCTTTTATTCCTTGTCCCTGCGCCGTACCGTCATCTTGGCCGCCACAGTCTCGCTATTGTCTGTTGCCACTTCCGCCAATGCGTTCGCCGACGACGATGCACGTCGCGCCATTCTTGATCTGCGGGCACAAATCAAGCAAATTACCGAACAAAGCCAGCAAGCGCGTTTGCAATTGGCCGACCAGATGGAGGCCATGCAGCACGAAGTCACCACCATACGCGGCGAGGTGGAAAAGCTGCGCTGGCAACAAGATATGGACAAACGCGCCACTCAAGACCAATCGGGCGCCAATCGCCCCAAAGTGGATAATCCCCAAGAACAATCGGCCTTCGATCAGCCCATGGGGTTATTTCACAGCGGCAAATACAAAGAAGCGGCCGCCGGTTTTGGCGTGTTTCTAAAAAACTACCCTAACAGTCAGCTAGCTGCCGAAGCCCAGTTCTATCAAGGCAGCAGTTTCTACGCCAGCAAGAATTTCAAGGGCGCCATCCAGGAACTGCAAGGCCTGGTGCACGCCAACCCCCAAGACCCACGCGCTGCTGACGCCCTGCTCGTCGTGGCGGCCAGCCAAATCGAATTGAACAATATGGCGGCAGGCAAAAGCAGCCTGCAAAAAATAGTGAAAAGCTACCCACAGACCCCCGCCGCCGAAACCGCAAAAAGCCGCCTTAAACTCCTGCAGTAATGTCAGGCGACCCCGCGTATGCGACCGCCGGGGCTCATCAACACGCCTGGCAACGCAAAAAAAACTACCTGGCCCTGCTAGTATGCATTATGGCGGGCCTGCTGTGCACGGATGTGCTGATAGGCCCGGCGCACATGGGCGTCATGGCGGTACTGCACGTGCTGCTGCGCCCCGAATCATCCGATCCCGCACTGGCCGCTATCGTTTGGCAAATACGCCTGCCGCAGGCGTTGATGGCCCTCGCCGTCGGCGCTTCGCTGGGGCTGGCCGGTGCCGAAATGCAGACGGTGCTCAACAATCCCCTGGCGAGTCCTTTTACGCTGGGCATTTCCTCAGCCGCGGCCCTCGGAGCCTCGCTCGCCCTGATCCTGCATATCAGCCTTCCTCTGGTTCCCAGCCAATATATGCTGATGATCAACGCATTTTTCTTTGCCCTGCTGTGCGCCTGGCTGCTTGATGTGGTGGCACGCAAAGCGCACATTGGCGCCGCCGGAATCGTCCTGTTCGGCATTGCTTTGGTATTTATCTTTAACGCGCTGTTGTCCCTGGTTCAATTTACCGCCAGCGCAACGGCGCTACAGGATCTGATTTTCTGGATGATGGGAAGCCTGGCTCGCACCGACTGGCCTCGAGTCGGCATCATGAGCCTGGCGCTACTTGCCGTTTTGCTGTTTTCGCTTAAACAAGCCTGGCAACTTACCGCTTTGCGTTTCGGTGATGAACGCGCCACCAGCTTCGGCATGGACACTCGCAAAGTGCGCCGAGCCGCCTTGTTCCGGATCAGCATCCTGGCGGCGCTGGCGGTTGCGCTGGTGGGCGTGATCGGCTTTATCGGCCTGATCGCGCCACATATCGCGCGCCGCATCTGGGGCGAAGACCATCGCTGGTATCTGCCCGCCAGCGCGCTGACGGGCGGAGTCATTTTGATTTCGGCATCAATCGTGTCCAAACTGATTATCGCCGATGGTGTGCTGCCGGTAGGCATCGTTACCACTCTGGTCGGCATCCCCTTCTTTCTGCTTGCCCTGCTGCGCCGCCAAGTCCTGCAATAGTCATGTCTAACGAACCCCTTTCCAGCACGCTGCAAATCCGCGCGATCTCAGTCACTCTTGGCTCGCAAGCCATACTCTCGCAGCTCAATGTGCCGGACCTGATCGGCGGATCGCTTGTGGCGCTGCTCGGCCCAAACGGCAGCGGAAAGTCGACTCTGCTCAAAAGCGTGGCCGGATTGATGCCAGCCCATGCGGCAACCCTCAAATTGGGTGCCGACGATTTAACTGCATGGGGGGCCGCACAACGCGCTACCCATATACGCTATCTGCCGCAATCACTACCCGACGATGTCCATCTAACCGTCGTGGAAGCGGTGCTGGTGGCCCTGCACGCGCGTCAGCGCACCACAACGACGGCCTCGCCACCCGATCGCGCCACAGAACGGGTTGAAGCCGTTCTGAAGGAACTGGACGTAGCGCAGTTGGGCTCGCGCTACCTGGACGAACTTTCGGGCGGACAAAAGCAATTGGTGGGCCTGGCCCAAGCGCTGGTCCATCAGCCCGCCGTACTGCTGCTAGACGAACCGCTCGCCTCGCTCGACCTGAACTACCAGCATCACGTCATGCAGTTGCTGCAATCGCTGGCACACGAACGCGGCCTGCTGATAGTAATTGTGCTGCACGATTTGAACATGGCGCTACGCTACGCCGACTATGCTCTGCTTTTGAAACAGGGCACGCTCGTTGCCAGCGGCGCGCCACGCGAAGTGATCACACCCGAAAACCTGGCCCGGGCTTTCTCAATAAGAGCGCGCGTCGAAGCCTGTAGCCAGGGTCTGCCTTACGTACTGGTCGACGACCTGCTGCATATCTAACCATGCCTATCAATAAACCACTACCTCAAGCCATTTCGCCCGGACTGGATTACCCACTGGCCTATACGGCCGCCGGACAAGGGCGCGGCGTGCTGCTCATTCACGGATCCTTGTGCGATTATCGCTATTGGCGCTGGCAGATACCGATACTGAGCGAACAATTCCACGTGTTCGCGCCCAGTTTGCGCGGCTGCTGGCCGACAGCCTTCAGCGACGACAACCCTACCTATAACGTCGCCCAGCACACGCAAGACCTGATCGCCTTTCTGCGGCGACAAAGTCCAGACGAGGCCGTGCATATCGTCGGACATTCGCGCGGCGCCCACGTCGCGCTGGAAGTAGCCTGCACGGCTCCAGATCTGGCCCGTAGTCTGACCCTGGCCGACCCGGGGTTTCGGATCAAGGGCGAGACGGCGCAGCCCTCTTTCCAATGTGATGTAGTACAAAAAATCAAGGCGGGCGCCATAGACGACGCTATGCGCGATTTCGTGGATGCTGTAAATGGGGCAGGCACCTGGCATCAAATGGTGGGCTGGTTCAAAACCATGGTTAAGGACAATGCCTACACCGTGCTATCCCAGATACATGAAACCGCACTCGAATTCGATCTGGCTCGCGTAGAGCGATTAAATTGCCCCGTTCTTTTGCTGGGTGGCGCCAATAGTCCAGCGCGGTATGGTCAGCGCCTGGATATTCTTGAATCCATTTTTGCGCATGTCGAACGGACTACGATTCCCCTGGCTTCGCACGGCATGAATCTGGCGAATCCCAGAGCATTCAACGAGCGGCTGCTGCGTTTTTTCCGGGAACGTGCCTGATTTGTGGAGAAAGTGGCCGCTTTACAATCGGCCAATATGAAATAAACGTAGTATGGAAATAGACCATGCCCAAGAAGCCAGCAACACCCCCTTCCGACCCTGCAGGCCTGAAAAAAAACCTGACCAGTTACGGCGATAACGAATTCTCGCTATTCCTGAGAAAAGCCTTCATCAAGGGGGCGGGCTATACCGATACGGCGCTGGACCGGCCTGTCATCGGCATCGCCAATACCGGCAGCGCCTACAACCCGTGTCACGGCAATATGGCGCAACTCATGGAAGCGGTAAAACGCGGCGTTATGCTGGCAGGCGGTCTGCCCATGGACTTCCCCACCATATCCATACACGAAAGCTTCACCTTTCCCACCAGCATGTATCTGCGCAATCTGATGGCGATGGACACCGAGGAAATGATCCGGGCCCAGCCCATGGATGCCGTGGTGCTGATTGGCGGCTGCGACAAGACCGTGCCGGCTCAATTGATGGGCGCGGCATCGGCCGGCATACCTGCAATTGAACTGATCACCGGGTCTATGCTTACCGGCTCGCATCGCTCCGAGCGCGTCGGCGCCTGCACCGATTGCCGACGCTACTGGGGGAAATACCGCGCCGATGAAATCGACGACCAAGAGATTTCCGATGTGAACCAGCAACTGGTCGCCAGCGTGGGCACCTGCTCGGTGATGGGCACGGCCAGCACCATGGCCTGCATTGCCGAAGCACTGGGCATGACCATTCCAGGGGGGGCCACGCCGCCAGCCGTCACGGCCGACCGCATGCGCATAGCCGAACTGACAGGCGCCCAGGCTGTCCAGATGGCCAAAACACATTTAACAATAGACAAAATACTGACAGCCGATGCGTTTGAAAATGCAATGAGGGTGCTGCTCGCCATAGGCGGCTCGACCAACGGCATCGTGCACCTGGCCGCGATTGCGGGCCGCGTAGGGCTGGATATCGATTTGAAGGGGCTTGATCGCATGGGCCGCGAAACCCCGGTTCTGCTGGACCTCAAACCCTCGGGCCAGCACTATATGGAAGACTTCCACAAGGCGGGCGGCATGGCAACTTTGCTGCGCCAGCTAAAGCCTCTGCTGAAATTGAATGCGCTGACAGTCACGGGCCGGACGCTGGGCGAAGAAATCGAACGTGCAGGCCCTGGGTTCGAGCAAGAAGTTGTTAAACCCATCGATAGCCCCATTTACCCGCAAGGTGGGATAGCCGTTCTCTACGGCAACCTGGCTCCCGCAGGCGCCATCATCAAACAATCCGCGGCTCACCCTGATCTAATGGAGCACGAAGGCCGGGCCGTGGTGTTCGAGAACGCCGCCGATCTGGCCGCCCGCATCGATACCGACGATCTGGACGTAAACAAAGACGATGTCCTGATACTGAAGAACATCGGCCCCAAAGGCGCGCCCGGCATGCCCGAGGCCGGCTATATTCCCATTCCCAGGAAGCTTGCCATTCAAGGGATTAAAGATATTGTACGGATCTCCGATGGCCGCATGAGTGGCACGGCATTCGGCACTATCGTGTTGCACGTCACGCCGGAATCGGCCATCGGCGGCCCTCTGGCACATGTCAGAAATGGCGATCGAATCCGGCTCAGTGTAAAGAGCCGGGAAATTTCCCTGCTCGTGTCCAACGCAGATCTGAAAAAAAGAGCCCTGGAAAATCCGGTCGCATCGCCCACAGCAGAAAGAGGCTACCAAAAGCTATTTCTGGACACCGTAACCCAGGCCGACAAAGGCGTGGACTTCGACTTTATGCGCGCGGCGCGAACCAAGGGATCGATACCTCGGTAGGACACGCCGCATCAGGGCAGGAACGGTTGCGCACCGCCCCAAAGTGACCGAACGATATCGGCGGCCAGTTCGCTCGAAGCCAGGGCCGCCGACTGCCCCGCCCATAACTGCATCCTCTGAATATCGCCGCTTTGTTGAGCGGCCTTGCGCATCTCGGACGTCAAGCCGCGCTGCACCGGGTAGGGAGCCGGGGCGGGTGCCGCCTCGGCAGCACGCACATAATCCGTGGCAATGCTGCGCCCTGCCCGGCCGCTGAAAGCTCGGGTCACGACCGTATCTTCCGGAGCCGCCTTTGCCAACGCGCTGGCCCAGGCCGGATGAATCTGCGCTTCGGGGCTGCGCAGAAAACCTGTCCCGACCTGTACTGCGCTCGCCCCCAGCGTCAATGCCGCCGCGACGCCGCGCGCATCGGCAATGCCTCCGGTAGCCACGACGGGTATTTTCACAGCGTCGACGACAGCCGGCAATAAGGAAAACAGGCCCACCTGCTGGGCCTGTGCCAGATCGGCCTCAAAACAGCCGCGATGGCCGCCCGCCTCCATCCCCTGCACAACCAGGACGTCGGCCCCCGCAGCCTGAGCTGCTTTCGCCTCTGCGACCGTTGTCACCGTGGCAAACCATGCAATACCACGAGCCTTGAGCTGCTTGACAAAGTCCGGATGATACAAACCCATGATCGACGAAACAATGGGGGGACTGACAGCAAGCATGGCCTCGCATTGCGCAGCAAAATCCAGTGGTGTGACGTTTCCCGCCCCGGAAGGCACGGCGGGCCCCCAGTTGGAGAGGAAGTCGCGAACCAGGGCTTCATGCTGCGCATCGCGAACGGGGCTCGGATCAGGAACCCACAAGTTAAGCTGAAACACACCTTCGGACTGCTGGCGAAACTGCGCCACCCAGGCGGCGACGTCCGCCGCCTGCATATGCAATAGCCCACAGGCGCCCAGGCCGCCCGCATTAGCCACGGCAATCGCCAGAGAAGGCGGGCATGACCCAGCCATCGGTGCCATCAATATGGGTACACCAAGCCCATAGCGCCGGCAAAACTATTCAGTGCGAATCCGGGCGGTAGTCATTGGAAATCTCCTTCCTTGAATGGGTCACAGTGCGAAGACTAAACAAGATGATTGCACCGGCGAACAATAGACAGGCCGCGCCAATGCCCGGCAACACGATCGATTCTCTCAGTGCGCCGCCGGGGATCGCCAGCGGCCCCAGCAATTGACCCATCGCAAAACTGGCGGTCATGGCTGCAATTAATCTGGACGCATCGCCGCCTGTCGCCAGGCGTGCGGTCTGCATACCCGTCATGGTCATCACCATAAATGTCCCACCGACACAAACAGTGCTGATCACAATAGTGGCTGGGCTAAAAAACAAAGCCGGAGCCAAAACACCGACCGCCATCACTATATTGCTGTATGCCCACACCTTTCTTGGCAACACACGCCCAAACAGATAGGCGGTTATGACCGTGGATAGCGCCGCCGCCACTCCGAATACCGGCCAGACCCACCCAAAAACCGCTGGATCGCTGATCAATTCACGCGCGAACGCCGGCAAAAATGTGGCGGGAATAATGTAGCCAAAACCAAACACGCCGTAGCAAAACACTAAGGTCCAGCCTTGGGCAGTTATCCGCTGCGGCACGGAAACCGCTAGGCGTTTGGATTCAATGGGACTCCAACCTAATGGACGCCAGGAAAAAACAAAGACCGCTGCCGCGCAAACCCCCAGCGCCAACCAGGCGTGGTTGGGCGATGCATGCATGACTCCGGCCGCCAAACCGGTCAGTCCCGCCAAAATCATGCCAAACCCAACACCCGCGAATACCCAGCCATACAGCCCTGGCCGACGCTGCGGCGCCAGCACCGTCAATACCCATGAAGAAATGCCTATCAACGCATAGGCGCTCGCCACGCCCGTGAGAAACCGCAACACCACCCAGGCCGCATACATCTGAGTCAAGCCCGTGACAAGTGTGAGCACCGCTATCCATAAAAGGCTATACCGGGCGGCTTTGTTCGCAGCGGGATTGAAGATAAAGCTAATCAGCGCACCCACAAAATAGCCAGCGTAATTGGACGTTGCCAGCCACGCCCCCTGGCGCAGCGTCAAACCAAAGCTTTGCTGCATCAGAGGAAGCAAGGGCGTAAAGGCAAAACGCCCGATGCCCATTGCGGAGGCGAGCCCCAGAGCCGCCAGCAATGTTGCGATTATCGGCGTAGGTAATCGTTGTAGTGTTTTCATTTTATCTATGCTAATCGCTTTGTCGATTCTCGTATAATGAAATATTCAGAATATATTCTTCTTTAAACAAGAACATAAGCAATATGGCTTGCTGCCTAATTCGTATAAATGCCGCGGGGTCCCTATGGAACTGGCCGATTTGCAAATCTTCAAAACCGTGGTTGATGAAGGAGGAATCGTCAAGGCGGCACGCAAGCTGCACCGAGTCCAATCGAGCGTGAGCTCGCGCATCAAGCAGCTTGAAATATCCATAGGAGCCCAGCTTTTCTATCGCGACAAGCAGCGGCTTTTCATTACGCCAAGTGGCGAGCTGCTCATCGCCTATGCGGATAAGCTGCTCCGCCTGTCAGAGGAGGCACGTAGCGCCATGTCGGGGTCGTCGCCTCACGGGCTGCTCAAACTAGGCGCTCTGGAGAGCACTACGGCCAGCCGCTTGCCGGAGATACTCGCCAGCTATCATCGCGCCTATCCCGAGGTGCGGATTGATCTTACAAGCGGAACCAACGATGCGCTGACCGCAGCCGTTGTCGACAGGCGCCTGGATGCCGCCTTTGTGGTCGAAACGCCCAGCAACAAGGCCTTGTCGTCGCAAGCCTTGTTTTCGGAACACCTGGTAATCATCTCGTCTGCCGATCATCCTCGCGTGACACGCCCTCAAGACGTAGAGGGAGACTCCCTGATCGCGTTCCCAAACGGATGCGCCTACCGTCGAATACTGGAACGTTGGGTTGGCGCCAAAAGATTCTCTGCCGTTCGCGTGCTCGAGTTCAGTTCCTATCATGCGATCGTGGCGTGCGTCGCAGCCGGGGCCGGTATCGCGCTGATGCCCGAATCGGTGCTCGCTACGCTACACCACAAGCAGGTCGCCAAACACCCTCTGCCTAAAATCCACGCCAAGGTGGTGACACCACTGATATGGCGTACGGATGACGCCTCCGCCGCCCTGCACGCGCTGCGAGAAGAACTGCAACGCCACATGCTCCCCAAAACACGAAAAATTACGCGCCAGACCGGCTCTTGACTTGATTGACCGTATCGAGAGCAAGGCTGGAGTGCGCATAGGCGCCGCCCGCGCGCATTTCGGCCGCTACCCACACTGCCTCCATGATTTCCTGTTCGGTCGCGCCTTCGCGCATTGCCAACTCGGTGTGGCCGCGAATGCAATAGGGACATTGGGTCACGTGAGCCACGGCCACGGCTATCAGCTGCTTGGTCTTCTTGGGCAAGGCCCCCTCGGCGAAGACCTTGGCGCTAAAGGCTTTGAAGGCCGCCTGTATCTCAGGTGTTGCGTCGGACCGTTGTTTGGCGAGTTCTTTCGTCATAGAGGGATACATCGAGTGTTCCATAATTTTTCTCCTGAACCGGGTTGCGCCATAAAAATTTGTGGCCTTCTGCCATCATAGTCTTGCAAAACTCAAAAGCGAGCCTAAGCCCCACTGCGCATAGGCTTAATCACATCAACAACTCAGGCAACCGGGCCATGCTGGCAAATGTTTTCGAGGCGCCTGCCTTATATAAAGGCTCGTCCAGACCCAATGGCGAATAGGCGAAAACAGTAGCGCCGGCGGCTACGCCCGCAGCAATCCCGGTGACGCTGTCTTCGACGACGGCGCACCGTTTTGTCCCAACGCCCAATGCCGTTGCGGCGGCCTGGTAGATATCCGGAAACGGCTTGTTCCTGGCGACCTCATGGCCGCTGAAAATTCTGTCTTCAAAGTAATGGCGAATCCGGATTTTATCGAGCTGCAGTTCGATTTTTTTACGATCTGCCCCCGAGGCGCAGGCCATATTCGTTTGCCAATGCCCGGAAACAGCAGCCAATGCGTCGTGGATACCTGGCACCGCTTCCAGCCCCGAGCTAAGTGCCGCGTTTCGGCGGGCCCGGAACGTGTCGATCCAATCCGGCCCCAACCTTTGGCCTGTGTTTTTCTCAATCAGTTCCATCTCGTCCTGAAACGCCTTGCCCACGAATAAAGCATGACACTCTTGCGAACTTAAACCCCATCCCAACTCGCTCAACATGTCTCTTAACACCCCCAACGTAATGGGTTCGCTGTCGACCAAAATGCCGTCGCAATCAAAAATTACCGCGTCAAATTTCATTGCTACCCTCACCAAACGATTGGGGATATTATTATTGAAAATCTCGAACCCTGCTCTGATCGCAGGGACGTGCCATCATCACACGGCGACTGCTGACCTTACCATCCATGAATAGACCTACTCCCCGCCATCGCCACGAATTTCCGCACTTCCAGCCCATCACCACTCGCTGGTCCGACAACGATGTGTATGGGCACGTGAACAACGTCACCTACCAGTCCTATTTCGACAGCATCGTCAACCGTTATTTAATCAATGCAAACGTTCTGAATATCGAATCCGGTGCAGTCATTGGGCTGGTGGTGGAAACCGGCTGCCATTACTTTTCTTCCATCGCCTTTCCCGACGATATCGAAGCAGCGTTCAAGGTTGCCCATCTGGGCAATTCCAGCGTCCGCTACGAAATCGGTATTTTTAAACAGGGCGAAGCGCTTTGTGCAGCGCACGGCCACATCGTGCATGTGTATGTCGACCGACAATCACGCCGTCCGGTGTCCCTGCCGTCAGCGTTGCGCGAGGCGCTGGAAATATTGACGCAGCCACGAAACGCCTAGGGCATTTCGATTGAAGCGTTTACGGAGTTGAATGCGTTTCGCGTCGCTGTTTTTTGGGGCCGTTTGGGGTGGGGTCATCGTTTAGGGTTGGGTCATTCTCTCTATTAACACGCCGCAGGGCGAGGGGTGGGTACCGGTCCGGTCCGTCCAGCGGTCGTGGCGCTGCGCGCCCCGACTGCCCGGGTCTGCCTCGTCCAGGCGGGC
>SCRC01000110.1 GCA_004297945.1 Candidimonas sp.
CAGGCACAGGCAGCGGTGGCAACGACGGCATAGGCCAGTTGCTCAATCAGCTGGGCGGGGCCAGCACCAGCCCACAATCAGCTCAACCCGAAAAAGTACACTTTTAATTTTGCAAGATATAAACCGATAACGGCCCACCATAGGGCCACGATCGGTTTGCCTGCGACCCCGGAGCATTTATGCAGACATCCCACTTCGCAATATCGACCCAGCGCCTGCCCCGCATTGCCGTCGGACTGGCTCTGGTCTGGGCGACGGCCGGTTGCGGCTATAAAGGCCCGCTATACCTGCCCCCTCCACCACCGCCCGCGGCATCCCTGACCAAACCTCCCGTCATTACCCTGCCCTCGGCCGATCAAAGCAAGACGCCCGCCCCGGCTCAAGCCACACCAATCAAATGAACAGCATGACCGTCGCGCCTGAATTCCAGCCCCGCAACGGGGTTCTGCATGTCGAGAACATTCCTCTGACGCGCCTGGCGCAAGAATTCGGCACGCCGCTCTATGTGTACTCACGCAAAGCGCTGGTCCAGGCATGGGGGTCGTATCGCCAGGCTGTAGGGCAGCGCAATGTGCTGGTCTGCTATGGCATGAAAGCCAACTCCAATCTGGCCGTACTCAACGAATTCAAGAATCTGGGTGCAGGCTTCGATATTGTGTCGGGCGGCGAGCTGGCGCGAGCACTGGCTATCGGCGCCGATCCGGGCAAAATTGTTTTTTCCGGTGTGGGCAAACAGGCTTGGGAAATGCAAGCGGCCCTCAAAGCTGGCGTGAAGTGCTTTAACGTGGAATCCGAGGCCGAGCTGACAAGGCTCGCACAACTGGCAAGTCAAGCCGGCGCCATCGCCTCCGTATCTCTGCGCGTCAATCCCGATGTCGATGCCAAGACCCATCCCTATATCTCTACAGGCCTGAAAGAAAACAAATTTGGCATCGCCATCGAACGGGCCTTGGCGGTATACCAGCGGGCGGCCTCGTTGCCCGGCATCAAGGTGATTGGCGTCGATTGCCATATCGGTTCACAGATTACCGAAGTGGCGCCTTATCTGGATGCGCTCGACAAACTGCTGGCGCTGATCGAAATCCTGGCGCGGGCCGACATAAACCTCCAGCACCTGGATCTGGGTGGCGGCATAGGCATACGCTACACCGATGAAACCCTGCTTTCGCCCACGGTATTGCTCGACGCCGTCTTCGAGCGCCTGGAGGCGCGTGGTCTGGGCCACATGCAAATTGTGCTCGAACCTGGCCGTTCCCTGGTGGGCAACGCCGGCGTGCTGCTGACCAGCGTCGAATACCTGAAACACAGTGAGGCCAAAAACTTTGCCGTGGTCGATGCCGCCATGAACGATCTGATACGCCCTACCCTATACGGGGCATGGCACGACGTGGAACCTGTCGCGCCGCGCACGGACTGCCCCCCCCTGGCCTACGATATTGTCGGACCGATTTGCGAAAGCGGCGACTGGCTCGCACGCGACCGGCAACTAGCCATTAAACAAGGCGACCTGCTGGCCATCATGTCGGCCGGCGCTTACGCCTTTGCCATGGCCAGCCAATACAACACGCGCCCACGCGCCGCCGAAGTCATGGTCGACGGCGACCATATCCACTTGGTGCGTCCACGCGAAACCCTGGCCAGCCTTTTTGAAAGCGAATCGGTATTGCCCAGGTAATTCCATTTCTAAATCAATTGGGAACTAGGGGGCGAAGCGCAGACAGTACCTGTTGTACGGCAAGCGAAGCCGACAAAGTGCACGATTGATTTAGAAATGGAATAGCCCAGCCGTAGCGGCAGCCCTTGTGGCTGCCATAAAACGTTGCCGCGAATGCTGTGGTGGCACCCACGAGGGGTGCCGCTACAAAAGCCCCGCCAATGCTTACGGCTTCTCTGGCGGGTGCAAGCCCATTAATTGAGCCAGTACGGGCCAGGTGATTAGCGCCTTTTGCAAGGCACTCTGCTCGCGCTGATCGAAATAGCGGCTCGGATCGATTTCCGGCAAATGCACGTGCAAGCGCTCGATGTCGTTGGTTGCCCACTCGTCATCGAGATTCATTCTGAACCGTCCAGTTGCCTGCCGCATCGCGCATGGCGTAGCCATTCGGAGTAGGCAGGGTAATGATGCCCTCGTTCTCGCCGACCATTGCTGTATGAGGCAGGTTCGTGGAATATTGAACCATGGGCGGCGAATCCGGCTTGAACGGGCTATCGGCAACCATATTCGCCAATAGCTGCGCCAGCGCCAGATAACTGCTGGGCGCGCTGATAATCTGTGTGGGTCCGCGTTTGCCGGTAAAATTGATCAAGCGCACGCCCACCGGCAAATTAATGATTCTAGGCGTAGGAATATCGCGCAATCCGGCAATCTGTCCAGGCTCGCCTTCCAGCGCGGCGCCATGCTCTGGAACAAAAACCAAAACAGCTTTGCGTCCCGATGACTTCACCACTGAGATGAACTTATCAACGTCGGACATCAGCTTGGTCAGGCGTATAGGGTATGACTTCACACTCGACAGCTTCGAGTCAGACCCCACCATATGATCGCCGTCATGCAGCGTAATCGTGTTGTAGTACAAGGCGACCGGCCCCTTGACTTTTTGACGAGCAGCCCACCAGCGATCAAGCACCGCCAGGTCATCACGGACCGGGGAGCCGTCAAAAGCCTTAATCGCTACAGGCAATCCTTCAAGCGACATCTTCTTTATGCCGGGTACGCCAATATTGCGTGTCACATCGCCGATAAAATCATCAAACAGGCCATCGTGATTCAACGCAATTTGCGGCGTATACCCTTCTTGGTGCAAGACCGAGAATATATGGCACTCAGGTGAATCAGGCTTATAGATATCTTTATGCGAGGTTTGTCCGCAATCGGCGCGCAACAACCGGATAGCCGCCGGGCCGCTGTAGCTGACCGCGCCGCTAAAGTGGGTGAATAGATAATCGAAATGGCTCAAAAGCGGGTTATTCATTCCTTTGGCGACCCTGAGGTCATCCCAGGACAACGAGCATACATGGATCATGATGATATCGAACCGCGCATCGGCCCGAGGGTCGGCGGGCTTGAAAATAACCCGTCGCGGCGCTTCGGTTTCCCGGAAATGCTTAAGCACCGCCTCGTAATTGCCGCCAGCCACATTCAGTGTCCCGTCGCCCGCGCCGGCCGCTACCGCACTGGCCACGATGGGCGCAGCGGGGCCTGCGCGCAGGCTTAGTTTTGCGTCAATCACATGCCAAAGCGGTATCGAGATAAACGCAATGAGCACCAGAGAAGTGAAGCGAATCCAGCGATTCAACAAGTAATAGATCACTACGGCCAGCGCTCCCGTCCATAGCAGGCGGACAGGAATAAAACGCTCGGCCAATTCGCGCATATAGCTCGAATCGAACTTCATGATGGCGCCCAGTTGTTCAATCGCATGGGAGAACGGCGGCAGGAACGACTCGTAATAGAGCAAGGGAATAGCAACGGCCAGCGCCACCAGAAGACGTACGGCGCGAATCCAGCGGCGCTCGATGGGCAAAATGAGGATCAGAATGAACAGAATGTTCGCCCCCCAAAGCGGAGCCAGATCCCCCTTGAAATACAGGAATAATTTGAGCAGGAAATATAAATTCCAACTAGCCATGTCTTTCTCTCAAATGAATAGCCTTCATGCCTGACGGCGGCCCAGCGCCAGCAAAGACCATATCGAACCGAGCAGCTCGCCGCCCAGTTTTACATAGCCGTCGAAACCCATCGCGATCACTTCCATCAGACTGCGCAAAGGCAGATCGGGCACATTATCCACATCGGACTCAAGCCACGCGTCGGCTCGGCCAAACGTACACTGAATCAGCTCACGCTCTTTTTCCGCCGACAACGGAGCGAATTCAACCCCCATGCGCTTGCCGATGGAGCGGGCCACACACGCCTCGAAATAGAATTGACGCTCTCCCAAGCCCAGGCAAACACCCAAAGGAGTCCCTTGCTCGAGCGGCAAGGGTTCGGGCAGTGCCAGCCCAAAACCTCCAATCGAGTAGTCTGAAGTATGGCAGGCGATGGCGCGACCGTCTTGCAGCAGCAAAGTGGCCGCAATACGCATGGGGCTGCGGTGAGCGACGCGTATCTGACGCGTTTCGCGCGATACCGAAATCGCCGCGCCCAGCATGATCATGTTATAGATCGTCCAGAACACATTAATCAAGACTGTCGATGTTTCGTTCATGTTCCAGTACAACCGCATCACACCAAAGCCCAACGTCACCAGATTAATCACAGCAAGAATCAGATAGGGCATGGAAATGATCCAGTCCCGATAGCCATGTTCAACCTGGCCGCCCTTGCTGGTGACATTGAACTTGCCATGATTGGGGCTGAAAAACGCGATGGTCGTTGGCAGAATCACGTACCAGGCCAGCACCGACTCATACACCTCGGCCCAGTACGAGTGGCGAAACTTGCCTTGAACGCGCGAGTTCGCAATATTGGCCAGAATTATATGCGGCAGCACAAACCCGGCCAGCGCTATCGCCGCAGCGTTGATAAAATACAGTTGAAATATCAGGAATGCGGCCGGCATCATCAAAAAAACGATACGCGGAATGCCATAAAAAAAATGCAGCATGGCGCTGCTATAGCAAAGACGCTGGAACAGGCTCAGGCCTTTGCCGAAAAACGGATTGTCAATCCGGAATATCTGCGCCATGCCGCGTGCCCAACGAATCCGCTGGCTAATATGGCCCGCCAGGGTTTCAGTGGCCAGCCCAGCCGCCTGAATCGTCGACAGGTAGGCCGACTTATAACCCAGACGGTGCAATTTAAGCGAGGTATGCGCGTCTTCGGTGACCGTCTCGACCGCAATGCCGCCGATTTCCTCCAACGGCGCACGCCTGATGACCGCACACGACCCGCAAAAGAACGCGGCATTCCACAAGTCGTTGCCGTCTTGCACCAGGCCATAAAACAAACTGCCCTCGCCGGGGACCTTGCGAAAGGTGTCCAAATTGCGCTCGAACGGGTCGGGCGAAAAGAAATGATGCGGCGTCTGAACCAGCGCGCATTTTTCGTCGGCCAGCATGGTTCCCATCGTCGCTTGCAGGAATGAACGCGTTGGAATGTGGTCGCAGTCAAAGATGGCGATGTACTCGCCGTGTGTTTTGTCCAGCGCGCGATTAATGTTTCCCGCTTTGGCGTGCTTGTTGTCCTCGCGTGTTATGTAGTTGATCCCCGCCAACTTCGCAAACTCGCGAAATTCCGGGCGCTTGCCATCGTCGAGCAGATAAATGTGCAGCCTGTCGGCAGGCCAGTCTATCCCCTGGGCCGCATAAATAGTGGGCTTCACGACTGACAGCGGTTCGTTGTAGCTTGGGATAAACACATCAACGGACGGCCACAGCGCGATGTCGTCAGGCAATCTCGTTACATGGCGTTTAAGCGGCCAGGTCGTTTGAACGTAGCCCAGCACTAAAATAAACCAGGTATATGCTTCAGCAAAGTAAAGGGCATAGCCTATCAGCGCTTCGGTAGCGCTGGGAAATTCCAGTGTCTGCGAGGTACGCCACCAGATATAACGGAATGTCGCCGTTGCCGACATGGCAACCAGCAAAAGTATGGCCAAACGTCCCGGAAAACGCCGGACAAATAAACTGGCCCCAAGGGTAATGCCAAAGAAAATGAATTGCGATCCCGGCGCCAGAGGCGCGGTACCTACCAGCAGCAGCATGCCCAGCCCAAAAACCACCAGTACGATCATTGCCGGCTTGTAGCGGCCCAGGCCGCTTACGCCGCGTTCCGTCGCCCGAGCCCAATGCTCCCAGGGCACAGGCGGGAGTATCGCGGCAAGCCTTGCGCAAACCCAATTCAGCGGCCAGCGCACAACGGTATAGGTCAGTTCGACCCCGTCGACCAACGCACGCCCGAACGTACCTTTGGATGGCGGCTGAATGAAAATGCGCCATATCCAGGCCCGGGAGCTGTACACCTCGACCACTCCCAACGCATCGGCGGCCTTGAAAATGCCCGCCAGCAAGCCTTTGCGAATAGGGTCGGACCGTCCCGGCCCAGGCGCCCGTATCAGCAAACGCAAAGGCCAGTCGAACCACATCCGGTCCGCAGGAATGCCCAGCCTGACACACGCCCGTTGATAAAGGCCTGTCACGCATAAAAGAGCCCAGTCCGGTTTACCCGCCGCAGGTGCGCGAAAGAACATTCGCAGCAACCAAATCGGCCAGTCGGCTTGCGACGCCACTCCCAACGCCATGGCACAACGGGTGACAAAATCATTGTCTGGAGTATCAGAAGCGAGCACTGGTGCAGACATCTCAACGCGCCTCGCCGGTCTTGACCCAACGCGCCAGCCAATTTGCCAAACCTTGTAGATCGTGCGCGGCTTGTGAGTAAGGCGCCACATCAAAACAATGCGCGGCGCGCGCATACGACTCCGGCACCGCATCATCGAGATAAATCCGCAGGGACAACAAGGCGTCAATTCCAACGCGCGCGCGCAACATGGTCAGCATGTCGTAATGCAGGGGGCGGGCCGGTGAAATGCCATTAACCACTATTTTCAGCTTGCGGCTATCGGCTCGAAGCATCTCGAAAAATTGAGCCAATGAAGCATTGGCGGCCGGCTCCGGGCGCGTAACGCAAAGCACCAGATCGGCGCAACGAATCGCCTGCGTCGCCTTGACATCGGGCAGGCTGGCGGTATCCAGCAAAACTACTCCATTCTCGGCCAGGTCAATTTTCTGCAACTGGGATGCCAGCCAATCCGGATCACTCAGAAGCATTGAATCAAAAGCGATAGCGTGGGCCGGATCGACCTGACCAAATGGCACCAGCTGCACGCCTTCTTCATTTCGATGCGTAGCGCCAGACCACGCGACCTGCCCGTCCCGCGTATGAGCGAGCATGCCAGACAAGGATCGATCCGGCAAGCCCAGAAATGAGCCCAGCACATTTTGCCCACTCAACTCAAGCGTCACGACGGGTATTTGACGGCGCAGCAGCAACGCCGCTTGCGACGCCACCAGCGTCGTTTTCCCTACGCCGCCGCAGGCCGAAATCACTGCGATGATTTTCATTCGGAGCGCCTGGCAATGTCAGTGACGTAACGGCCATTCAACACGACCGGCTTGATTTCCACAGCCACCACGTCCTTGCGATTCAATAGGGGCAAGCCGCTAAGACGAGGGCGGAAATACTGTAACAGGATCCAGACCGGTACGCCGGCAGCCAGCCCTATCAGGAAAAAATATACGAGCAGATTCATGATGGCCGCCCCGGCGGCGCAAGCAGATCCGTGTAGTCGGGTGCTGGATGCCTGGAGTTTTTAGCCCTTATCTGCGCAACCTTATCTTTAAAGACTTCGTAGCGTTCTATGCTCTCAAAGTAACAGCTCAATTTGCTATTGAATATTTTTTCCAAAACAATATCGGTATCCGAAATCGGGCATCCAAACAGAAATAGGTACAGGAAGTCCGTATCGGCGCTACAAATATCGCCTGAGCGCAGCAATGCGCAAGCCCGCAAAACCTCCAGATGTGAGACTTCGGGATACAACTTCAGCCGCAGCAATACATGCGGCAGATGCAGGATATGCCCACGTTCGATCACGCGTTCAACCTGATCGCAGAATGCAACGATAGTCAAATAGCCGCACACAGGCTCTCCTTGTGCGGCAGACAAGGCAGTATGGTAGTCATTGATGATCGAACGAGTGCTAAGCTGACCCTGAACCGACTCGATCAGAATCTGGAGCTGCGCCAATGACAAATTGCGCAAGGCCACCATATTGGCGCCCAGGCTCAGCACCAACAACTCGTTTTGATGGCGCATCGACAACTCGCGCTCGCGCACCACAATCTTGATGGCTCGCCCGCAATGACTGCGCAGCCCATGAATGGTCCGGCACAGGCCATCCAGGCCGCCTGCCACGGAATAATCCAGTAAAACCGTTACGCCGCGCACCTGTTGGCAGGCGGCTGTCATCGCATCATAATCGGAGACGATTTCCCATCCGGATGGAACCCAGCTCTCTCCCGCCACGGCTGCCCGAGTCGCCAAAACCCGGGACTCGTCACGCGTAAGCAGCATGGATGCGCCCACCTCACGCGTCGAAAGCGCGATCGCCAAGGCCCCCTCCGGGGTATAGCGCAGGGCTTGGGACTGCGCTGTTACCATGGTGTCGTCAACGCGCCAGAATTTCGCCATCCACACCATCTCGCCCAGCGACTGCGATAAATAGGCAACCCCTGTAAAAGCGTTATGAAATCCCTGCAGATCCACACCGCCCGTTGAATCACGGCTAAACGGATCCTGGCCCTCAATACTCTGGCCGAGCGGATCCTCGCCCTGGCGGTAGCGGCTTAAGAACAGCACCATTAGGCAACGGCGCGCCATGCACCATTGGGCAAGATACTCGGCCTCTTGTGCGAGAGCAGCCGAGCTGTGCCAGCTCAGCCAGCTATTGGCACCCTCCACAAGGTAAAGCGAGCCCGACTTCAATCCGTATCGCTTGATCGCCCGCAAGGCGCCAATCAGCCGCCCCAGTGGGGGAAAAGCAGCGGACTGCTCCATCGACAAGTCTTCCGCCGAAGACTGCGACGCCAGAACGTTAAGCTTGCGCGGCCACGCAGCCGCACCCCGCGACGAAAAGCCACGTTCGCGCAGAATCTCCACAACCGCAGAAGGGTCGCGGTTCAAGACCAGCGTCACTTTCTTGGCTCGTGAACTTTTCGCCGTGTCGAACAACAATGTGTCACGCGCAGGCGATGCACCCACATACACCGCATAAAGGCCCGCGCTATCAAGCGCTGTATACGCATCAGGCAAGGACTCGATGGCCAGCCGCGAACTGCCACGGCGGCGCCCACGCGCTGCAGCGTTGCGGCGCAGAGTGCCCACACGCCCAAACAATGTCGAGACTACCGAAAAAGAAGCCACCATATGAGGCGGGTACCTCCTTGAAGCGCGGTTGGCGCGAGTCAAAAATCCGAATACAGCTGCGCCCCATGGGGCGGAAACTTTACCGGACCAGTATCCGGATTAAACAAATAGCGGAAATAAATCATGCCCGTCGATGGCGTGTATGTCCCTGAGCGATCAAGCGAAAAACTCAGGCCAACGATGACATGCCGCGTGAAGTTATATTGAAAAATACCCTGAACCGAGTACGACACGCTGCTACTGCTGCCGCCAGTATGAACATTACCAGAGCCAGCTTGCAGGGCCTGGGCCTGCAAGTCCGGGCGAGTGGGAAAGAAATTTGAATCAGCCGTGTATGCCTGCGACAACCCGACCTCTGCCTGCAACCTCCATGACGCATTGCCTGAACGGCCCGTCCAGATCAGTGGCACCCCCGCCGAAAGATATTGCTGCGGGCTGTAATAGCCACCCTGACCATATGTGTAAAAGTCCAGGTTCTTTTCATAATGCCAATAATTGCCGATCAGACCGCTTTCCACACGCCAATTGCGGCCCGATAGAATGGGAACCGTAAACCCCGTACGCAGGGTATACGCCTGGTTCGACGCGACGTTGCGGCCCGTGAATACGCCCGCTCCAAGTTGCGCAAACACACCTGCTTTGCCAATATCACGCGACACGCGAACATCGACTCCTGTACGGACTACACCGCCATAGACCTCGCCACTGACCGGATCGCGGACGCCGGAATAAGATAAATTGCTGCTCGTCAATGCACGGCGCGATGCGTTCACTCTAAGGTTGACATAATCATTGGGAATATCCACCTTCAACCCGCCCACCACATTTTGCACAGGAAAGCCCAGTGGCGTTGTACCCACGTCGGCACGCCAGTTATCGGCTTCAAATCCGGCGCCCAACGCCACGCCTGTCGCGTGGGTATGGAACGACCCATGAGCGAGTTGCGGAGAAGCCGCAAACTGGCCAAAAGACTTCCAGGAGTACCCATCCGCCGTATCGTCCAATGTTCCCGCGTCAAGCTTTACCGTATCCGCGTGAAAAAACCAGTGGCCATCGTAGCCCTGCGGAACCTGAACATGCAGGGGCACCGTAACACCATGAAATAGCGACACGCCCGGGGTGCCTGAGTCATAGGACGACATTAAGGCGGTTTCAATCAGCGGCTGTCGGCGCAGATCCAGATTCGCCAAGGCTTCCTGGGCCGGGGTGCCATCGGGGCCTGGGCGCACACCCGCCTGCGACTCCTGAGCCAAGGCCGCCTGAAAGCGCACCTTGGCCAAGTCGTACTGCCCGGTCGCCTCCAATACACGCCCCTGCTGGACCGTCACATCGGGGCGTTGCGCGAACCGTGCATGCAGATCGTCGGTGAGTGCAGCGGCTTCCTGCGGGCGCCTGAGCGCCACCAGCCGCCGCGCCGCCGACAGGCGAGTATCGACATCGTCGGGCGGCGCTTCACCCACCACCTCGCGCACCACGGCGAGCGCTTTTCTGCGCTCGCCGCTTTGCTCAAGCACCCGCGCCAAGGCCAACTGGGCGTCAAGATCGCCAGGTCTCTTGGCAAGTAGGGAAGCCAGAATGGCGCGCGCCTCGGTGTAGCGGCCCTGATCGCGGCGCAAATCGACCAGTTCCAGCAACCATCGTGGATCCGCGCGGTATGCGGGGCTGGCCTGATTCAATAATTTCTCCGCCTGCTCGTAATTCTCATCGGCCAGAGCAAGATCGGTCGCCCGCAAGACCTGCCGCAAGCCTTCGTCTTCCAGACGCTTCTGCTGATCCGACGTCAGCCCCCGAGTTTTGGCTATATCGGCCAGCCAGATTTTCAACTGGGCCTCGCGCTTTGCGCTGGCCAGCAAATCCCCGTAGCGCAGGAGCACATCCACATCCGGTTTGGCGGAATGCGCGTGTATCCAGTGGCCAAGCAGATCGAGGCCGTGATCAGGGCGGCCTTGCGCGATCCACTCGGATCCCAGCGAGGCCAGCATGTACGGGTCAGCCACCGCCAGCGCCGCAGCCGAGTTCAGGCTTTTCTCGCTCGCGGCGTGCTGCCCCTTTGCAAACTCGGTACGAGCTCTTTTCAATAATTGCTGCGCCTGCAAATTCTGCACCAACGAACGCATGCCTTCGGTGCGCTGCGCCGGAGCTACTCGCGCGATGGCCGCCATTGCTCCGGGCACATCGTCTTGCCCATTCCGATACAGCGCAGTAGCGTAGCTCATGTCGGCCGCTTTGCTACGGGCGAACCCTTCGTTCATGACCGATTGCCCCAATTGGGGCAATCCAAGACGCAGATAGGTCCGCGCCAGCGTATAACGCGTCCACGCCGCATCCGGGTTGTCCTTTATCGACTGTTCCAGCTTTTCAAGCGCCTGGCCGGTTTTCCCCTGCTGAAGTAATTGATCCGCATCGGCACTCAACTGATCGGCGCGCAACTGATCAAACACCGCTTGTTTTTTTCCCATGAAACGGCTTCGCAGCGCCCTCATCATGGATGCGATTTCGTCGGCCCTGCCCGACCCTCGCAACAAGGTACTCATATCGCGCACCAAGCCAATGTCTGCCGCAGGTTGCGCAAGCAACCGACGCAACATGGGTTCGGCCTGTTGCCATTTTTTTTGCGCTAGCAAAGAATCAAGCAAAACCTTCTTGGCATAGGCGTTATCGGGCTGCATCGCAATAGCCGCACGCGCATAGCGCTCGGCCTGAGCATGATGTCCATGCTCAGACGCATCCGAGCTTAGCCGCAAAGTGCTCCAGAATTTGGCAGTAGCCGCCAAGCTCTCCCATTTCTCACGTCCGGCGGGATCAATCTTTGCGGCGCGCTCAAACAAAACCTGCGCCTCGGCCTGGCGACCCTGACGCATTCTCAATATGCCCATGCCGCCAAGCAGTTCGGGATCGTTGCTGCGCTTTGCCATCGCCTTCTCCAGCAATGGCGCAGCCTGCGCAACACGGCCCCGATCCAGCAGGCTCAGCCCCGCTCGCTGCGCCTGCCAATAGGGGTTGGCTGCCAGCGCACGCTGATCGCGCTGCTTGCCAAGAGTGGCAGTCAATAAGTCTTTGAATTCGGCATCGTCGGGCACCGCCGCCATATACGCCCGCAGCGATTCAAGATACGCTGGATCGTCGCCAGCGGCACGCAGAATCCGGCGCCAGACGTTCAAAACGGAAGATCGATCCGCCCCGGATTCTTTAAAAACCCGGGCGACGATGGTGGCGGCCTCCATTCGGGTGGACGCCGTCCTGTTAAGTAGCGACGCCAGTGTTAACGCCGCGCTGAGATTTTCCGGGTGGCGAACCGTCACTTGCCGCAGCGCCGCAATGGCCTCGGCGCGATCTGGAGGATTTTGGGCCAGCACGTCGAAATAATCTGCGGCCAGGTCGCCTTGTGGCGGGCCTTTGGAAAACAGCGCTTTAAGACGCCGAACGGCCTCGGCCGTCTGGTTCGTATCGCTCATGCGGCGCACCACGGCAAATGCCTGCTTGTCAGGGCCCGCCATCCGATATGCGTAATAGAGTTCGCGTGCGGCATCCGAATTCGGACTAAGCGTATTCAAACGTGACATCAGCCTGGCGGCCTCGACCAGACGGTTCATGCGGACGTCGATCAAACCCAACGCACCCAGAGCATCCGGATCGCCGGGAGCAAGCCGCAAAGCCTTCTGGAGTTGTTCGATAGCCAGATCATCGCGTTGCTTTTGGCTCCAGAACCGCGCGCTCGCAATCAGTTGCGCCACAACATCGACCGGCTTAGCTGCATGCACGAACTGAGCCGCAGCATTGTGGGGGGGCGTAGCGGCATACGCCGCTGTGGCCTCCATCAGGCAACATAGCGCGGCAGTCGCCACCTTAAGCGACGGGCTGCGCAAAGTCGCGGCCCTGTTCATTGCGGCTCCACCGCGCAACCGTGCTGCCACGCCAACCATAAATCGCCATTAGCCCGAAAACGAAATCGACCGTCCTGCCAGCCAAGCCCAAAAAGACTTAGAACCTGGCTGTAGTAGCCCGACGGCGTCTGGGTCTCCAGTTGCGCCACACGAACGGCCTGAGCCTGTGCCAACAGCGGCTCGCCCGACGCCTGGAGAAACGGCACCATCGCCGCCGAAAATCCGGCATTGCCCGCGTTAGGCCCCGATTCGCCCGTTGCAGTGTTGATCGTTTCAGGTGGAAAGCCATGCTTCTGTACATAATCGACCATAGGCCTGAATGTTTTCAGCAACAGGGCGGCGTCGGGATCGGCAGGATCAAGCATGCCTAACCACAAATAGACACGGATGGCGTTATAGCTGCCCAGAGCGTGAGTCGCCTTGTCAGGCAAAAATACGGACTTGCCTTTAGCCGACTGGTATTGCGCCCAATCGGGCGAAAAGCCATGGGGCGCCGTCTCGACAAGCAAGCGCTGCGTAGTCTCTATAAGCGCACGCCATTTGGCGTGTTTGGGCAACGCCGCGTCAAGCCCGCGCAGAACTTGCAATGGCAGATAACTGGGATTGAGTCGCCAGATATCGGGCGAAGGATGAAAACCCTTGGAGCTCGGCAACAGAGACCAGCCCAGTCCGGGCAAGCGCGCGGTCTCCTGGCTCAATACTTGCCTGGCCAGCAAAATGCCCAGGGCCGTGAAACGCCGCTCGTGCCAAATATGACCTGCCTGCAATAAGGTATAGGCCAGCCAGAGATCGGCGTCCGACGCCGGGTTGCTGTCTATCACGCCCCACGTCCCGTCGCTGCGCTTGCCCCATAGCCAGGCAGGCAAATGTTTGGTCAAATCGCCTTGCGCAAGAATATTCTGGGTCATATTAAGCAGCTTTTCGAATTGCGGCCTGTCATTGGCGACCAGCGCGAGGAACAAGCCATAGGCCTGGCCCTCGGACACCGTTCTGGCATCGGCCGAACCCACGTCGATGACACGGCCGTCGGCGCTAATGAATCTACCCTTGAATGCCACCCATCGGGGCCACGCAGAACATGTAACCGAAGCGATGCCGGGTTTCACTGCCGCCAGGCTCGCCGCCTGCGCAGACATGACAGCGCAAGCGATCAGTACCATCGCAAGCCGCCCGACAAGCCTCGCAACAGCCACCCCCGCTAGCACAGCGCCAGCCAACTTCGCATGTCGGAATTGGCCCGCGCGTGTCGCCATGTCATCACACCCCACGCCTGCGCGAGGATAGCGCTTGCAGACCCAGAAACACGCCCACCGCCACCAGAATACCCGCAAGAATGCCAAAGAGGGCCAACAACACGGGATGCTTGATGGCAACTACCCATATCCGGGCATACCAAGGCAAATTTCCTACCGTGTACTGTCCGCCGATTGGTACCGACTCGATTTTGCCGTCGCGCACCACGACCAGGCCGCCCTTCATCACGTTGATCTTGCCGGGATCGCCCAAGGCATTGACAACATCAAGCATGCCTTGTGGATCGGTGCCTGTCAGGGCCACGATGCTGCGCGACTTGTGCAGTGGCGATTGCATGCCTATCAGTATGCCGAGCTTGCCATTTTCGCTCAGAGTCACGTCTTGCCTGCCCAGTTTCGAGCCAGTGCCCTCCTTGTCCACCAGGCTTACCGAATAATGCTTGGGTTCGTCGGCTGTCGACGGCGACGCCGCTATGTGCAAGGCGGATACGGAGTCCCATCCCTTGAGAAGAGCCGCCGATGGGCCTGAGCCAATAACGACCAGGTCCTTGTCCAACGGTGCGCGAGCCTGGCTCGAATGCAAAACCTGGACACGCATAGACGGAATTCCCGTCCACTTCCCCATATAGCCCAGCACCGTGAGCATGGTTTCCAAATCGCTTGAATCGGGATGATCGGGAACCACTATCGCAGTGCCGGCCAGGTCGGCCAGCGTAGTAAACGGAAACCCGCTATTGGCGAAAAATGCCAAATTCGGCATCATGGCATAATGAACAAAGCCGCTGAAATCAATAGTCGAATCCGGGTCAACCCCTGCACGCGCGGGGTTGTACGCAAGCCCCGAACACATGCCGCTTTTTTGCGAATCAAGCGTAAATTGTAGCTGCAATTGATTATCGCTACCCACGCGAAATGCCGGGATGTTGAACGCATTGCCGGATTGGGCCGTGTCGTTGTTGAGCAAGGGCACACGCAGGACTCCGAAGTCGGACTTGTTTGCTTCGGGTCGCCGGGGAGTCAACCGATACGATTTCACCAGCATATCGTTGATATCCACGGTAAGGGTGGAGTCGTTCACGACCGATGGCGCGGTATAACGGTATTTCAGGTCCAGCGGCACGCCACGGCCCGTCCATCCAAATAAATCGGCGGGTACGCGCATGTCAATGCGTATTGGCTCGGGCGACCCGCCCCGCACTTGCAATATGTCTGGGTTAGCCACCAAATTCTTGAACTGGACAGGCCCGTTCAAAGGCAGCCACTTGGGCGCATCATACGGTTTGCGAGGAGGGCCGATATCCACATGGCCTACCGCTGTCCGCGGGCCGCTCAACACCGCCTTGCCCAGCACCAGCGCCTCGGCTGCAGTCTGCACCTCCTGATCAGTGCGGCCTGAAATCAGCAAAATCTTTTTGTCAGAGGCGTTCGGTTTGCTTAAAACGGCAATCGTCGGCCCGGCAATCGCCGCGATTTTGAGTGAAGGCGGCAAGTCGACCGCCTTGCCTATCAGCACCACATTTCTGTCAGCAGGGATCGCATGCACCACAGGAAACCGGGCGCCGCGATAATCGGCAAGCACCCCAAACCAGGAAGCAACAATCCCTGCGCTGCGCAGCAATTCGTCATCGGACGCAGATCCCAACATAAAGGGCAAGACCAGCCGCGAGCTATCGCCAGGATCAAAAAACGGGGCGGGCAGCAAGCCCAGATCATTGGGCAGCGCTACCACCTGCTCGTCCAGAATCAATTCGCTCGAAGGACTGATTTCGGCCCATAAGGCAGAATTGGCTGGATCCTCGCATTTATCAATAGTGTAATGGGCCACGAGCTCCAGAGTGATTTGGTTGAAGTTGGTAAAAAACAGCGGGTTCAGCTCAATTTCCCGCGTAGTCGGGCTGCCGGCATTGGCCGGCGTGAACGGCACGGTCGCGACAACCTGCTGATTGACCAGCACCCTGATATGTGAAATCGAAAACAGCAAAGCAGGCGAGTACGAATAGGTCAAACGCAAACGTGCGGCGGTTACCACGCGATCCAGTCTTATTCCCACCCCTATAGACTTACTGTCAGTGATGCCCTTTAGATGTATGGGCCGGAAAGCGCCCAGTTTTGAAAAGGGCAAAACGACGGTTGTAAGCGCCCCCGCCGCTGCGGGCTTCGATAGTGATGGGGCCGGTGAAGTCGGAGACGCAGCAACAATGCGCGCGTTAGCCGCTTGCCCGGCATCCGGTTGTGGCGCTGCCAATGCGCTATGGCATGCCATCGCGGCACAAAGCAGCAACGTAATCAGGCTGCCTTTCATGACGCCACGTCAGCAAAAAACAACATATGGCGAGCACCACGCATAAAGCAACTTGTTGAATGGCAACCATACACAACAAGAGGCCTTCGTACCAAGTTTGTAGAAGATATGGCCACGCCGTTTCTTACCTGAATGGCCAATACAACAACCATGCGTTCTAAATAGATAGTTTCAAGGGACAGCTTGCGACACAATGCCAATCATCTTATCAAAGGACAACAAAGAGGTGTTAATTATAACAAACAGATGTTAATTAATATACTTCGAGTGACCCAAAGTAACGGGTATATCAAAATAACAATATGTCATGGACTTGCGCGCTGTCACGTGTCAGCGCATGGCAGGGTTGTGGCACCCACGAGGGGTGCCGCTACACCTTACAAGTGCCCGTACGAATGCAGGCCCGCCAGGAACATATTGACGCCCAGGAAGGCGAAGCTGGTGATCAGCAGGCCACCCAGAGCCCAATACGCCGCCATGCTGCCGCGCAGGCCTTTCATGAGACGCATGTGCAACCAGGCCGCATAGTTAAGCCAGACGATAAGCGCCCAGGTTTCCTTGGGATCCCACTGCCAATATGTGCCCCAGGCATCGGCAGCCCACAACGCGCCCAAAATGGTCGCTAATGTAAAGAAGGCAAAACCCACCGCAATCGCGCGATACATGATGTCGTCAAGGATTTCCAGCGACGGCAGCTTGTCGGCAATCGGCTTGCGCAAGGCCAATATGGATCCAATAATAATCGCGCCGAGCCCGAAGTACAGAACCCAGACCATGGACAATTCTTTCTCGCCGAATACAAACGGTTCAGCGCATAGAACCGCCCCCAGAATAAACAGGGGGGCCAACTTTGCACGCGACTTGGTCTGGCCATGCTCTTTGACCAGATACGCGAAGCCCACCATGGCCGCCAGGGAAAATGTGCCATAACCAATGAAATTGGCCGGCACGTGCAGCTTCATCCACCAGCTCTTAAGAGCTGGCGTCAACGGCTGAATGGCAAACGCATCGCGCGTAAACGAATACCAAAGCAGGAAAATAACCGCCGAACTGATCACCATCAGCACAAAACCGCCCAGCGCACGCGTCGCATAACGCCGCTCGTAGTACAGGTAAAACAGCGCCGTGATCAAGGAAAACAGGACAAACACTTCATACAGATTGCTGACCGGAATATGGCCGATACCGGGCCCCAGCAGGTGCCCTTCACGCCAGCGCACCAGCATACCCGTTACGCCCGCGTACACGGCGCCCCAGGTCAGCACCGTGCCCAGCCAGGCCGCTGTATTGCTGAAAATGCCTATCCAATAACAAACCGTAGCCACCACAAAAAGCGTGCACATCCACAAAATGGCCGATTGTGACGAAAACAGGTACTTCAGGAAAAACACATGCTGGGCGCGGGTAATATCGCCTTGCCCCAAGCCACCACCGTTGCTATAGAGCCAGATGGCGAACAGAGCGCTTAAACCGCTGGCAATGATTAGTGTGCGCACCGGCCGCCACAACCACGACAGCCAGCTGAATGCGACCACCGCGCCACACAGAATCACCTTCTCGTAGTAGTCCATGCTGGAGCCGAAATGCAGCAATGCATAGGCCGCGCCGCCCGCCAGCACCAGAAAGAAAAGAATATCCGACCAGTCGGGCCGGCCGCGATGACCGCGAGAGTCGCCGCTCGACGTCATGCCTTCCTGCCACATGGGGAAGCCCGGTTTGATAATGGTATCGGTCATTGGAAGCCTCTTTACGTAGACAAGCGGCCGACCGCATCTTTAAAGCGGTCGAACTCATGTTGAAAATCCAGTGTGCGGCGTTGCGAAGTCATGGCGGCCAACATCTCGCTGCCCTGGCCCTTGGGTTTGATCCATACCCAAATTCGCCGGTCTCGAATATAGAACATCGAGAATACGCCTAATATCAAAAGTATGCAGCCCAGATACACCGCATTCTTGCCCGGGCTGCGCGCCACCTGAAACACGCTGGCCTGCACCTGATCAAAGCCTTTGAGAGCCATGAATACCGGCGCCGGGTAGTCGGGCAAATTCGCCAGAGCCAGCACCGAAAGCTGGATCCATTTGTTGGCCGCGTCAGCGCCGGGACCGGTATGGTCAATAGGGGCAAGCCCAGCGTTTTCACGTTCGATATCACGCAGCTCGACCAGGCTTAGCTGAACCATGGGCACGGCAAAGCCCAGAATTTTCTCGCGATCCACCTCGGGAACCTTCTGCACAATGGCGTTAAACCCGCCCCGTGCAAAGGTTTCGAGCGCGCCAGCGGCGGCTTTTTGCAACAAGGGGCGTTGCGCTTCGGAGCTGGCGTTTTTAGCGGCAAAACGGCCTGCTGCCTCGGCGCGCATGACGGGGTCATGCAGGGCGGCCCGCAAGCTCATGAATTCGCCCACCGAATTATTGGCGTCGGCCGGAATACGCAAATACCGATAGTTGCCGTTAGGGTTGTCGCGCACGCCCGCCAGGAATACAGCGCTGCCGTCAAGCATCACAGGCAGCATGTAATTATTGTATTCGTGCGATTGCCCATCGCGACCCACCACGCGGTATTGCACGCTGGGCCCCACATTATGCAGATTGGCGTTTTTAGCCCCTGCGGCACTCCCGGTTACGGCCGCAATCTGGGCCAGCATGGGTTTGGGCTGAGGATTGGCGTTCTCGGACAAATTTTCGACATTAATCGCGCGTAAGCCCGACAGATCCAGCTCGACCCGCCCGGCCTTCGGGTTGCCGCCCATGGTGATTTCGGTCGCTTTGCCTACCGTGCCACTCACATCGAAAGGCTGGTTCTTTGGCCCTACCAACGGATAACCCACTAACTGCAGTTTGCTGCCGCCATCATCGAAACTGGATTGATAAACAGTAACCCCTTTGTAGCGCAAAGGTTCATTGACTTCAATCGTACGGTCAAATTTCTTGCCCGTTGCCGGATCGGTTACCTGGACTAGACTTTTGAAATTGCTAGGCATCCCGGTCGAGTAATAATCGACTATGAATTTTTTAAGTTTGAGCATGAACGGCAAAGGCTGGATCAGCACGCCGTTATCAACGCTCACAATGCCACTATTGCTTTCGCTGCCTTCGGGCACCAGCATATTGGCGCGAAAACTGAGGTTGCCGCTAGGCAGCCGCCCCGATTCCGGCACCTGGGAAATCAACATATTTTGCGTGATGGGAACCTTGCCCAACCAGACTTGCAGGCGAATCGGCAGTTGGCTGTCGAGCAGCCCGCCTATGCAGATAATCACGATCGCTGCATGGGCAAAAATATAGCCCAGGCGATTGACGCTCCCTTTTTTAGCAGCGATCAGCACATTCTCGCCGTCTTGCCGCACTTTATAGCGGTAACCCTGGCCAGACAACCATTGCTGCACGCGTCGCTGATTTTCGGCCGGCGCCACGTCGGACGCGCACTCCAGCCGATGATGGAACGAACGCAGGCTGCTCTCGCGTATATATTCACGAAACGAACGCGCATCGCGCACCATCTTGGGCGAATTGCGGAACAGGCAAATTCCGGTGGAAACCACCAGAAACGTCATGATCAACAAAAACCACCAGCTGTTGTAGATGTGCCAGATGGAAAATTTGTCGAACAACGCGAACCAGAACGGCCCGAACTGATCAATGTAGGCGCTGGGGGCCTGGTCTTGCTGCAGCACCGTGCCAATCAAACTTGCGACGCAAACAAACATTAACAAACTGACTGCAAAGCGCATCGAGCCCAGCAATTCGAGAATGTCAGAACGCCAACGGCGCAGAGAAAAAATTTGGTTCATCTCAATTCGATAAAAAAAGGGGAAGCGCCGGCGACAGCTTCCCCCTTAGCTCGGCTGCGCGGACATTGATCCGCACGCGGCCTTGGCCCTAACGCAATCCTGCGGCGTAGTCGGCTACGGCCGCGATATCGGAGTCGGACATACGATCGGCGATATCATGCATTATGGGGTTGTTGGCGCGATCGCCACTGCGAAACAGCTTTAACTGTTCTTCGATATAGGCAGGATGCTGGCCCGACAAGCGAGGGAATTCGCCGGGCATGCCGGCGCCGTTGGCCGAGTGACACGCCGCGCATGCCGCCACGTTGCGATCAGGCAAACCGCCGCGCCATATACTTTGCCCGAGCGCCATCGTGTCTTTTTTGCTAGCGGTGGCGGCCGTTTTGGGGTCAAGCGGCTGCTGCGCCAGGTAATAGGCGATATTTTGCATATCGGCCGGTGTCAGCGCCGTCGCAAAACTGGTCATGATTGTGTTCGCGCCGTTTGCGCCACGGCGCAAAGGGGCCGATTTCGCATTTTTAGCCCGAAAATCAGCGAGCTGCTTGGCCAGATATTCGTGCGGCTGAGCCGCCAGATTCGGGTTGGACGCAATGGTGCTGTTGCCCGCCGCGCCATGACATGACATACAGGCCACAATCCCACGCGCTGCGTCCCCCTTGGTGTAGAGCTGTTCGCCTTTGGCGGCATCTGGTTTGGGAACCCCAACGACGTCAGCAGCATAGCTCGCAGCGACAACGAGGGACGAGCCAAGCAGCACGCCGCTGGCAAGCAATATACGGAAAAACACACGCTTCATGAAAACCTCTACGATCGCGATTCGATCCGGGCGATGGACGCCACTGTGGTCACCGTGATTAGATCAGTAATGCCCGCAAGAAGCCCTAATGACCCTAATCACAACAGTTTCAAACCTGCGATTATACAATAGCAGCTGAATTCAACTGACCTAGGTATATCCGTGTCCATTTTGCATCGCGCTCGTTTCACTGTTTCGGCGGCCCGCCTGGATCAGCTGCCGGCGCCCACGACCGCCGAAGTCTGTTTCGTCGGCCGCTCCAACTCCGGCAAATCGTCTGCCATCAACGTCCTGACAAATCAACGGCGCCTGGCGTTTTCCAGCAAAACGCCAGGACGCACTCGCCTGATCAATTTATTTGGCATCCCCGATCCCATCGACCCGGACGCGTCGCTGGGATTTCTGGTGGACCTGCCCGGCTATGGCTACGCATCGGTGGCCAGAAATGCCCGCGAAGACTGGGCCGACGTGCTGGGTGGCTACCTGCGCGAGCGTGATTCGCTGGCAGGCATTGTGCTGCTGATCGATATCCGCCGCGGCGTCACCGACCTGGACCGCCGCCTGACCCATTGGATCGCACCCACCGGGCGCCCCGTTCTGGCGCTGCTGACCAAGGCCGACAAGCTGCCTTACGGTCAACGTGTCAAGGCGGTCTTTGCCGTTAGAAAAGAATTGGCCGACATTGGCGCGCTGAACGCGGTGCCATTTTCGGCCACCCATCGAATTGGGCTGGAAGAAGCCTCCGCCCATATCGAAAACTGGATTTCTCCCAAGGTTGTGCCTTGATGTCCCCTCCGGGCTCCCATGCCCGCGTTTCCCGAGAACTTTGATGACTTCTTTTATTATTTCCGCCGATTTCCCCATCGCCCGCCCGCGGCGCAACCGTCGCGACGAATTTTCGCGGCGCCTGGTGCGCGAAAATGTGCTGACCGCCAACGACCTCATCTACCCGGTGTTTGTCATGGAAGGCCACGGCGTGCACGAGCCCGTCCCATCCATGCCGGGCGTCGTGCGTTACTCGCCCGACACTTTGCTTGCAGTCGCCGAAGAATGCGTCGCTCTGGGCATCCCGGTGCTGGCGCTGTTTCCGGTGATCGACGCCGGCCTTAAAACACCTGACGGTATCGAGGCGACTAATCCCAATGGATTGATTCCGCGCATCGTGGCCGCGCTTAAAGAACGCTTTCCCGAACTGGGCATACTGACCGATGTCGCGCTGGACCCCTACACCAGCCACGGACAGGACGGCGTGATTGACGCCGACGGCTACGTGCAGAACGAGCCTACCGTAGGCATCCTGACCAGCCAGGCGCTGGTTCAGGCCGCCGCCGGCGTGGATATCGTCGCCCCCAGCGACATGATGGACGGCCGTATCGGCGCCATTCGCCAGGCGCTCGAAGCCCAGAAGCATATCCATACCCGCATCATGGCCTACTCGGCCAAATACGCCAGCGCCTTTTACGGACCATTTCGTGATGCGGTTGGGTCCGCCGTAAATTTGGGCAAGTCGAATAAATTCACCTACCAAATGGATCCGGCCAATCGCAACGAAGCGCTGCGCGAAGTCGCGCTCGATATCCGCGAAGGCGCCGATATGGTCATGGTCAAGCCTGGCATGCCCTATCTGGATATCCTGCGCGACGTGAAAAACGCGTTTGGCATGCCCACCTACGCCTATCAGGTCAGCGGTGAATACGCCATGATCAAGGCGGCTGCGGCCAACGGCTGGCTGGATCACGACAAGGTGATGATGGAATCTCTCATTGCCTTCAAGCGCGCCGGCGGCGACGGGGTCCTGACGTATTTCGCGGTAGCGGCGGCAAAGCTTTTAAAGGAACAGGCGTAAGGCATTTCATCTACGTTGGGTAGAATGCCTGCGCTTCATGGACGACGGAAAAACCCTCTAAAACTCGCTCAAGGCCCAGTTCTTCGCGCGCCCATCAAGGGAACGCACCCGCCGACTCCTCGCCAAGGTGCTTGGCCATTAGGCCGGCTTGAAAGGACAGCGTGTCTTGCTGCAAGCCGCGATACTCTTAGCGCATCAACGGCCCTTGAGAATCATGTCAAACGTGGCCTGCGCAAGCTGGCTCTGCGGGTCGTACAGCTCGCATAGTAGATTAAAGTGATTGCAGTGTGGGGCTTCAATACGCTTGACCGAAATGCCCTTGTCACGACAGGCCGACTCGTACGCATACGTCTGGTTTTTGAAGCCGTCCGTTTCCAGGCCTCCCACGGCCAGCAAAACAGGCACGCTCACATCGGGTAATTGAAAGAGCGGGCTAAGGCGCTCGGCTTGTTCGGGATGCAACTGCAGCCAGTCGTTGATGTAAATATCGCACAAAGGTCGAATATCGTAGAGCCCGCTTAGACTCAAGATGCCTGTGACAACATCTTGGGGCAGATTGAATTTCTCTTGCCAACCAGGCGCGGCCAGCATGCCTGATAAATGGCCCCCGGCCGAACTGCCGCTTACATAGATGCGATCAGGATCAACACCGTACCGAGCGGCATTTCGATATAGCCAGGCAACGGCGCTGCGCGCCTCGCGCACGGCTTCAGCCAGCGTGGACTCGGGCAGCAGCGTGTATTCAAGCGTGCAGACCGCGATGCCAGCCGCGGTGAAAGCACGGGCCATGACAGGCGCGTCTTCTTTGGCCTGCGAGTGCCAATAGCCGCCATGGATAAACACCAATAAGGGCGCTGGCTGCTTGACCGATGTGACCGGAAATAAATCCAGGCGTTCCGCCGCGCCCTCTCCGTATTGCAGGTCGTAAATACCAACGCATTCATTATTAATCTCGCGGGCAAGCCGGGCATATTCGCGCATGCAGGTATCAAAGTCAGACACCGAAGCGCGCGCGCTGTACTGCTTTGCGCGCTCGGTGAGGTCGGAGAAATTCAGTTCGAATGTGTGTTGTGGCATTGACGATCCGATACGGTGGGTGGGGCTCGATGCTACTCCTGGCCCGGAGTAAAAAATTTATGCTTGGTTTGTTCGCTCGAAAATCTTACCCGAAAAACAGCGTTTTACGCAGCGAGATGTTTTAAGGCGGTTTTGAAGCGACAGGCCTTGTGCCTGTCATCGATGCAAAATACAGTTTTTGGAGCACGTCTGATTCTGTGCAGGAGCGAATGTTTAACCTTTCGCCCGCGCCGCCAGCACCCGATCAAGCACAGCGCTGAATTGCTCCGCATTTTTAAAGCCTATGACCCGCGTGTCGGCGAGCAACTGGCCTTTGGAATCGAAAAACATAATACCCGGCGGCCCGAACAGCTTGAAGCGCTTGAGCAAGGCGCGATCGTCGGCGGTATTCTTGGTGACATCGGCTCGGACAAGCAAAAACTGCGACATTTTTTTCGCCACGGCCGGATCGCTAAACGTGAATTTTTCCATTTCTACGCACGACACACACCAATCGGCATAGAAATCGAGCATAACCGGCCGGCCAGTGCTGGCCAGCAGCGTATCCAATTCGGCCACTGATGCCACCTGGGAGAATTGCGCACGCAGCGCTTTGGCGTTTGCAGCAGAGCGCGCGGGCCCGGTATTTGCCGCAGCGGACGCTCCCGCAACCTCCCCACCGTTGCCGCCTGCCTGACCCACCACGTGAAACACATCCAGCGGCTGCAGCAGGCTCCGCCCGCCCGCGGCAACGCTGACGATCAGCAAAGCCATCCATAACGCCACGAACAGACCCAACGTTTTGCGCAGAAGGTCGCCTAGACCAGGCTCGGCCGGAAGGGCTTCGAAGGCGCGCAGCATGACCGCGCCCCACAAGCCCAAAAAGGCCCAGCCCAATATCACCAGCCACGTCGGCAAGATAGAAGCGACCATCCACCAGGCCGTGGCAAACAGCAAGAGGCCGAAAAAGCGTTTGACGCCTTCCATCCAGGCGCCTGCGCGAGGCAGCAGTGCGCCGGACGACGCGCCCACCAGCAGCAACAACAAACCTTCGCCCCAGGCGAGGGCAAACAACGCCAAACCACCCAGCACCAGATTGCCGGTCTGCGAGATAAACAGCAGCACGCCCGCCAACGGAGCGGCCATGCACGGGCCCACAATCAGCGCCGACACCATGCCCATCAGGAATGCGCCGCTATAGCGGCCTCCCGGTATCTTGGCCAGTTTGTCGTTAAGCACCGATTGCAGGCCACTTGGCGTTTGTACGGTAAAAACGTCGAACATAGCCAACGCCAGCAGACCCAGCAACACCGCAAAAAGAGCAAGCACCCAGGGGGTTTGCAACCATACCGACAAGCTGGCGCCAAGCAGTCCTGCAGCCACACCCAACACCGTATATACCAGCGACATGCCCAGCACATAAACCGCCGCCAGAGACAGGCCGCGCCAGCGCGATACGTGAACGGCGCGACCAGCGTTGCCCGCAACGATGGCCAGCAAGATAGGCACCATAGGCAACACACACGGCGTAAACGATAACAACAGACCCAGGGCCATGCACAAAACAACAATTTTGATCCAGCCCGCGCCGGCCAAATAACTGGCAAAACCCAAATCGCCCATATTCAGAACGGAACTGAAGCCGGTAGCATTGTTCTGGGCTGCGGCGATTGTGCCACTGGCACCTTCGGGCCTGGGGGCCGGCACGCTGGCGACCACGCCCGGGCCACTAACGCTATAGCCTTGCGCCGTAGGGGTCAAGACCAGGTCGCTGGTCATAGGGGCGTAGCACAACCCCGCCTCGGCGCAGCCCTGGCCGGTGATCGCCAGCTTCTGTGGCGTGCTGGCACCAGGCTTGAGCGGCACGCGTATCGTGATCTGATCATGATAGATTTCAAGCTTCTTGTCGAAGGTGGGATCGTATTCAATAATGCCCGCAGGAAACTGCAGCGTACCCAGGCGGCTGGCATCAGGGCTTAGCGCCAGCTCGAAGCGCTCGCGATACATATAGTATTTGGGCGCGATCTTGTAATGCACATCCAGCTCGGTGGGGCTGGTCATGGCGGCCGAAAATGCAAAAGCCTGCTCAGGCTCCAGATAATTTTCGTCAGCGTGCACGACACCGCCGTACAGCATAAACACAGACAGCATCAGCGTGGCAGCGAGCGCCAGCGCTTGCCGCCAGGAGCTGTAAATGCGTACACGGGCGCTCTGCTTGCAAGAACACGACACGAGTAGATTGGAACGTCCGCCTATTTCGTCAGCCCGCAGTGTAAATTCGTTCATCGATTATTTTTTCCAGTTCTTCACCAGCGGCATTGCACATGTGCCGCCGTCCGCCGAGAGCTTCGCAAACATCTGGCATTGCATCCCAACGCCCGACGCGTGCCACCGCCTGATGCGTTACGATATTAGCCCAATAGACTGACCTGCATGCGCTACGCCAAAGCCGTTCGCTCGCGCACCCAATCCACGTAACTCGTCAGGCCGCCCAGAATAGGCAAGACCAGGATTTCCGGAACCTCATCAGGGTGCAACTGCTGCAAACGCGCGACCAATTCGTGAACCCGTGCGCGCGTGGTTTTCATGGTGAGCGGTACTTCTTCGCCACCTTCCAATCGGCCTGCCCACATATACATAGACAACCCTGTGGCACCCAGGTTCACGCAGGCCGCAAGGCCCTCTTCAACCAGCACATGCGCAATCCGCTTGGCCAGCAACTGATCGGGCGCGTTGCCGATCACCAGAACAATATCATCGGGCTGCGCAGCAGCGTCGCCATGGGTAAACATGCTCAAGATGGCCTCACCTGGCCCAGGCGGCTTAATCGAATTTGACATCTTCGTTCCGGTATCTGATTAACACCGCCTCATTTTATCGGAGCTGGCGGGAATGTTTTGCAGCGCCACCTTTGGGCGTGGAAAAGCCATCATGGCAGCCCTTGTGGCTGCCATATGGGCATTAACACGATCTCCAATAAAACCTTCTAGGGCATTTTCGATTGAAGTGTTTCCGGATCCGAACGCGTTTCTGGGGCTATTTTTTGGGGCCGTTTTGGGTGGGGTCATCGTTTAGGGTTGGGTCATTCTCTATAAACACGCCGCAGGGCGAGGGGTGGGTACCGATCCGGTCCGTCCAGCGGTCGTGGCGCGTCGCGCCCCGACTGCCCGGGTCTGCCTCGTCCAGGCGGGCGTCGGGCGAACTCACTACGCCT
>SCRC01000111.1 GCA_004297945.1 Candidimonas sp.
GGCGCGAGATGATGTGCAAGCAACATTTCATGCTTTCTGCCAAGGCTCGTACATTGTCGGTACACCAGATGTTTGAATTGACCGAACAGCAATCCTTCGGAACGATCAAGGAAGTGCGCTGGGGCAGCGGTGCTGCGGTGACATGCCCGATCTGCTGCGTGGTGGACAAACACTATTTCATACACGTGCGCCGACGATGGCGCCGCAAGGATTGCAATCACACGTCTTCAGTGACGTCCGGCATGGTGTTCGCCTTCCACAAGCTGCCCTTGAGGATTTACCTGGCGGCGATTGCGATTTACACCAATGCGGTGAAGGGCATTTCAGCCTTGCAGCTTGGCCAGGACCTAGGTGTCCAATACAAGACTGCGTTCGTGCTGGTGTTCCGGCAGAAGGCATTGGCTGGTTGCAATCTCTGGGCGCGGTCAACGACGAGGTCTTGATTGGCGTCACCAGAGATCAGAGTCCCGTTCAGAGGTTAGACCCCGCGATATATACCAACTGTCCGTCTGGTGCACGGGAACCAACATTTCGCGCATAGTGCAAAGGCGCCCGTTTCGGATCGAAAGTAAAAATTGCCGTCAATTTTTGCAGCGCCCAAATAACTACATCACCATTTTCCCCGGGAAACAGCGAAATTTTATAATCCTAAAAACACCTCAGCACCGAAAATCGCCCACAATCCGCACCAAGCTTAGCTATAGACCTTTTCATCAATTCCAAATTGAATGACGTAAATTTCAAATTGAATGAAGTTCGACATGAATGAAGTTCGACAACGAATATGTAACAACCCTCCCCGCCCCACTTGAACAAATCCAATTCATCCTTATAATTAGCACTCGAAGGGGTTGAGTGCTAACAAACCATCCCCCCACTGATTTCCAAACCCATTATTTATTGAACAGGAGTTCCTCCATGGCACTGCGTCCTTTGAACGATCGCGTGATCGTCAAGCGTCTGGACAACGAGCGCACCACTGCGTCAGGCATCGTTATTCCCGAAAGCGCTGCTGAAAAACCCGATCAAGGCGAAGTCGTGGCTGTTGGCCCCGGCAAGCGCTCCGACGACGGCAAAATCCAGGCTGTTGATCTGAAAGCTGGCGACAAAGTTCTGTTCGGCAAGTATGCCGGCCAGGCCGTCAAGGTCGACGGCGAAGAACTGCTCGTCATCCGCGAGGACGAAATCCTCGCCGTGATCCTGTAATTACACGAATCAAGCAAGGAATTTTATAATGGCTGCTAAGCAAGTACTATTTGGCGATGACGCTCGCGTGCGCATCGTCCGTGGCGTGAACATTCTCGCCAATGCCGTTAAAACCACTCTGGGCCCCAAGGGTCGCAACGTGGTTCTGGAGCGCTCTTTCGGCGCCCCCACCGTGACTAAAGACGGTGTATCGGTTGCCAAAGAAATCGAACTGAAAGACAAATTCGAAAACATCGGCGCTCAGCTGGTTAAAGAAGTTGCCTCCAAGACTTCGGACAACGCTGGCGACGGCACCACCACGGCAACCGTGCTGGCGCAATCGATCGTCGAAGAAGGCCTGAAATACGTGGCCGCCGGCATCAACCCAATGGACCTGAAACGCGGTATCGACAAAGCGGTCGCCGTGGCTGTGGCCGAGTTGAAGAAACTGTCCAAGCCTTGCACCACCAGCAAGGAAATCGCTCAGGTCGGTTCCATTTCGGCCAACAGCGATAGCTCGATCGGTGAAATCATCGCCAACGCGATGGACAAGGTCGGCAAAGAAGGCGTTATTACCGTTGAAGACGGCAAATCGCTGGAAAACGAACTGGACGTCGTCGAAGGCATGCAATTCGACCGCGGCTATCTGTCGCCCTACTTCATCAACAACCCCGACAAGCAAGTGGCTGTGTTGGAAGATCCTTATGTCCTGATTTACGACAAGAAAATCAGCAACATTCGCGACCTTCTGCCCATTCTTGAGCAAGTTGCCAAATCCAGCCGTCCGCTGCTGATTATTGCCGAAGACGTCGAAGGCGAGGCCCTGGCTACTCTGGTGGTCAACAACATTCGCGGCATCCTGAAAACCACGGCTGTCAAGGCTCCTGGTTTTGGTGACCGTCGCAAAGCCATGCTCGAAGACATCGCCATTCTGACCGGCGGCGTGGTTATCTCGGAAGAAACCGGCATGTCGCTTGAAAAAGCTGCCCTGACGGATCTGGGCCAAGCCAAACGCATCGAAGTAGCCAAAGAAAACACCACCATTATCGACGGCCATGGTGATAGCAAATCGATTGAAGCCCGCGTCAAGCAAGTTCGCGTGCAAATCGAAGAAGCCACGTCGGACTACGATCGTGAAAAACTGCAAGAACGTGTTGCCAAGTTGGCAGGCGGAGTAGCGGTGATTCGTGTCGGCGCTGCGACCGAAATCGAAATGAAAGAGAAGAAAGCTCGCGTGGAAGATGCTTTGCACGCCACTCGTGCCGCAGTCGAAGAAGGCATTGTTCCTGGCGGCGGCGTAGCGTTCATCCGTATCAAGGCTGCTGTGGCCGCTGTCAAGGGCGACAACATCGACCAAGACGCTGGCATCAAGCTGATCGTTCGCGCAATCGAATCTCCTTTGCGCACCATTGTGGCCAATGCTGGCGACGAGCCTAGCGTTGTCGCAGACAATGTAGCCAAGGGCAAAGGTAACTACGGTTATAACGCTGCAACTGGCGAGTACGGCGACCTGGTTGAACAAGGCGTGCTGGACCCCACCAAAGTAACCCGCACTGCATTGCAAAATGCAGCGTCGGTGGCCAGCCTGTTGCTCACGACCGAAGCCGCTGTGGCCGAAATCGCAGAAGACAAGCCAGCTGCAGGCGGCGGTATGCCTGACATGGGTGGTATGGGCGGTATGGGTGGTATGGGCGGCTTCTAAGCGCCTGTATGACCTGCCGGTTTTCGGACCGGCCGTTCTGATGAAAAATCCGGTCCTTGTGGCCGGATTTTTTTATGGGCGATTGGGATGAATGTTCTGGCGGTGATGGGTGAGGGGGGGTTTGGTTTGATAGATGCCACCCACAAGGGCTGCCGCTACAGAAGCAGGGGTCGGTACAATAGCCACCATGAGCACAACTTCTCCATACAAAAGCCAAGGCGGCTTTGGCCGCTTGCGCAACGCGCTTAAATATTCGCTGCAAGGCTACAAGGCCGCGTTCCAGCATGAAGCTGCGTTTCGTCAAGAGCTTCTGCTAGCTGTTGTACTCACACCCGCAGCCTTCTGGGTAGGCCGCGACGCCATGCAAATTCTCTTGCTGATCAGCACCCTCTTTTTTGTGCTCATCGTTGAAATCTTGAACTCCGCACTCGAAGCCTTGGCCGACTCGATCACCATCGAGCATCACCCCCTCGTTGGCCGCGCCAAAGACCTCGGCAGCGCAGCAGCCATGTTGTCCCTGCTATTGGGCGGCATCGTCTGGGCCACACTACTTTACCTGCGCTTCCATTAAACTAATTTTTATAACGCCCCACTGCATCTGGTGGCCCTCGTTTCGTCTCTGGCCGTTCACCCGCCCTCATCCATGACATTTATCGCAAAACTCAATCACGCCTGGGCAACATCCAGCTCGATGCTGATGATGGGCCTGGATCCAGACCCGCAGCGATTCCCCGCCGAAATTGCAGGCCGCGATGACGCCATTTACGAATTCTGCCGCGCCATGGTCGACGCCACCGCGCCTTACATTTGCGGCATCAAGCCCCAAATTGCGTATTTCTCGGCCATGCGCGCCGAAGCGCAGCTTGAAGCCTTGTGCCAGTACATTCATCAAACCTACCCGCACTTGCCCATCGTGCTCGACGCCAAGCGCGGCGACATCGGCTCAACCGCCGAACAATACGCCCATGAGGCCTTCGAGCGTTATAACGCCGATGCCGTCACCGTTAACCCCTATATGGGCTTTGACACGCTGCAACCCTATCTGGCGTGGGAAGAACGCGGCATTGTCATCCTGTGCCGCACCTCGAACAAGGGCGGCTCCGACCTGCAATTCATTGAATCCAAAGACGGCGTGCCCCTGTATCTGCATGTGGCGGGCCTGGTGGCCGATCACTGGAATACCAACGGGCAATGCGCGCTGGTAGTGGGTGCTACCTTCCCTCAGGAACTTGCGAAGGTTCGCGAACGCGTGGGCGATATGCCCTTGCTGGTGCCCGGCATAGGCGCGCAAGGCGGCGACATTCCGGCCACGGTCAAGGCCGGGTGCGATAGCCGCGGCGCAGGGATGATGATCAACTCGTCGCGCGCCATCTTGTATGCCAGCGGCGGCGATGACTGGCGCGAAGCCGCTGCCCGCACGGCCCGCGCAACGCGCGATGCAATCAATGCTGCCCGATAAGCTCGATGGCAGTGTGTAAGGCATAGGCTACGGCGCTCACGCGCACCTGCCTGCGCTCACCTTCGAATACGCGAATGGCAGCACGAGTAGTCACGCCATCGGACGTGCGTTGTGCAAAGCCGAAACACACCATGCCCACAGGCTTGCCAGGGGTTGCGCCGCCCGGCCCGGCGATACCCGTGGTAGACACGGCAAACTGCGCCGCCTTGACCACGCCAAGAACGCCGGCAGCCATTTCCATGGCCGTCTCTTCGCTGACCGCGCCAAAGCGCTCCAGCGTATCGGCGTGCACCCCCAAATGCTGCATCTTTGCCGCATTGCTGTAGGTGACAAAGCCGCGGTCGAACCACAGGCTGGACCCCGCCAAATCCGTTAGCGTGGCGCTTAACAGGCCCCCGGTGCAGGATTCGGCGCAAGCCATCATCCAGTCTTTTTCAAGCAATTGCTGCGCCAGCGTTTGCACCAACGCGGATGAATCGTTTTCACTCATAGCAGTCGCTCCAATAGCACCAATATCGCCATCACCAGCAAGGTGTAGGCAGCAGCGACGATATCGTCCCACATGACGCCAAAGCCATTTTTAAAATGGGCGTCGAAAAAATGAATCGGCGGCGGCTTGGCGATGTCAAAAGCCCTGAACAAAACAAATGCCAGGGACTGCGCCTCCCAAGTGCCTGGCGTCAACCATAGCACGAGCCAGAAGGCGATGATTTCGTCCCACACCATGCCTCCATGATCGGGCCGGCCCATTTCCTTTCCAACCCGGTCGCAACTCCAGCAGCCATAGGCAAACGACACAATCAGCAAGCCGGCCACCGCCGCGTCGGAAAACCGGGCAACGATAAGTATCCACAGAATCCAGGCCAGCATGGTGCCCCAGGTGCCTGGGCCGGGACGCAACAGACCGCTGCCAAAGCCGAACGAGATGATGCGGGCGGGCGAACGAAACACCCATGCGGCCGTGGGCTTGAAAGGCGGTGCTGCGAATACATCGGACGCTTCAGAAGACATGGAGCCAACCTTTAAAAAGCCTCGTGAAAAGCTCAGCTGAAATGATCGAAACCCACCGGCAAAGGACGGATTAATTGGCCGGAGGCATCTTTGACCCGCAAGCCGGGCTCCACGGTAATATAGCCAATGCGCGACACCTCTAGCTTGACCTGACGGGCCAGCGCCAGAATTTGCTCGCGGCGCGCCGGCAGAGCCGTAAAACAAAGCTGGTACACATCGCCTCCGCCCAGCACCGCCTCTTGCACAATCGCTTGCGGCAGGTTCCGCAGGACAGGGTCTGCCGGCAGGGCCGCATAGTCCAGGTCGGCGCCGCAGCCGCTGGCCTTGAGTATATGCCCCAAGTCCTGCACCAGGCCATCGGAAATGTCCAGGGCCGCATTGGCGACTCCGGCCAATTTTTGGCCAAACTCAAGGGGAGGCGCCGGCCACTCCAGAAATGGCCGCGCCGCCTCAAGCAAGGCCGGATTGGGCGGCAAGGTCTTGAGCATAAGCCGCAAGGCGATGTCGGCCGCCCCCAGCGTGCCCGTAACCCAGACATCGTCGCCCGCTCTGGCCGCATTGCGCCGCAAGGCATGGCGGACATCGACTTGCCCGAACACGGTTACGCTGATCAACACATCGGAATGGCTGCGCGTGGTGTCGCCGCCGATCAAGGGGCAACCCGCCGCATCGGCCAAGGCATAAAAGCCCGAGGAAAACGCCTTTAACCAGGCAGGTTCGACGCGCGGTATGGACAGACCCAGCAGACAGGCCAGCGGCTGAGCCCCCATGGCGGCCAGATCCGATAGATTGACGGCCAAGGCTTTGTGGCCCAGCGCACGCGGGTCGACATCCGCAAAAAAATGCCGGCCTTCGATCAGCAGGTCGGTGCTGGTGGCCAACTGCATGCCAGGGGCCACAGGCAATAGCGCACAGTCGTCGCCCACCCCCAGAAACCGGGCAGGCGCGGGACGTGAGAAATAAGTGGCGATCAGATCGAATTCGTTACCCAACTCGCCCTCGTCCGTCTGGCTTAAGAACCTGCGCGCCGGGCGGCTGCCCCAACCTCGGCGGGGCGGACATCGGCCGCCAGCTTGTCCAGGACGCCATTGACAAACTTGAAGCCGTCGGTTCCACCGAATGACTTGGCCAGTTCCACCGCTTCGTTGATGGCAACTTTGTAGGGTACTTCGACATGGTGGATAAGCTCGAAACTGCCTATCAGCAAAATGCCGTGTTCAATAGGCGAGAGCTCTGCAAGCGGCCGATCAATATAGGGCACAAAGCGTTCGCGCAAGCCCGGGGCCTCGGCCAACACGCCATGGAGCAGCGTCTTGAACCAGGTTGCGTCGGCCTCTGGAAACTCCTCATCGTCGCGAATGTGGGCGTCGATGGCGCCGGCCTCTTGATTGCCGTCTTCGGCACGCAGCAGCCACGCATACACGCCCTGCAAGGCGAATTCGCGTGCACGGCGGCGCGCACTGCGCGAATTGGTCCGCTGCGCCGAAGCGCCTGCGGAACCACTATGGGGTTTACTCTTCGTCGTCAAGGTCTATATCCTCGTCATCGTCCGACTCGGGCTCGAGCGCGGCGACCAGATTGGCCATTTCTACCGCAGCACGTGCGCAATCGCGGCCTTTGTCGACCGCGCGGGCCTGAGCCTGCTCGTCCGTGTCGGTGGTCAATACGCCATTGGCGATGGGAATCCCCGTTTCAAGCGCCACCCGGCTGATGGCCGAAGCGCTTTCATTACTGACGATTTCGAAATGATAGGTTTGGCCGCGTACGACCGCACCCAGCGCAATCAGCGCATCGAACTCGAACGTTTCAGCCATCTGCGCCAGGGTAACGCCAAGTTCTAGCGCGCCAGGCACCGAGACGACCATGACATCGCGCTCGTCAACGCCCAGCTCGGCCAGTTCGGCCACGCAGGCCTCAAGCTCGGCCAGACCGATCTCTTCGTTATAGCGAGCCCGGACAATGCCCAGGTGCAGCCCTTCGCCATTCATGTCTGGAGATAAAGTGTAGGGATTCATATCGGTCATCCTGTTAGGCCAAGTTGAGGGGTTCGCTATCGTAACCCGTGATGGTCAAAGAAAAGCCGGCCATGCTGGGCATTTTTCGTGGCCGAGCCAATAAACGCGCATGACCAACGTTCAGGTCGCGCAAGATTTGCGCGCCAATACCATATGTTCTAAGGTCGAAACGGCTGTCATCGCTTTGCCCGATCTCGTCGGGGGTCTGCGCCCACGCGGCAAACTGATTGAACATGAGTTCGGCCGAGCCCTGGCAATTGAGCAAAACCAGTACGCCCGAAGGCGCTGCAGCAATGGTCTTGAGCGCATTGGCAATGCTCCAGCTGTGGCCGGTTGCGCCGTCGCACAGGACGTCGAGCATACTGGCGGGTTCGTGAACCCGCACCAGGGTTTCGGCCTCGGGCAAAATAGTGCCGTGCACCAGCGCCAGGTGCGGCGCGCCGGACGCGCAATCGCGATACGCCACCGCAAGGAAAGAACCCCAGGGGGTCTGTACGTCGCGCGAGGATAGTCGCTCGACCATGGATTCATGTTCACTGCGATACTGGATAAGATCGGCAATCGTGCCGATCTTCAGGCCATGCTCCTCGGCGAACAGCTTCAGGTCGGGCAGACGCGCCATCGTGCCGTCGGGTTTGAGAATTTCGCAAATGACCGCCGCGGGAGTCAGCCCCGCCAGTTTGGTCAGGTCGCAACCCGCCTCGGTATGCCCGGCGCGCACCAGCACGCCGCCACGCACGGCCTGGATAGGAAAAATATGGCCCGGTTGCACGAGATCGGCCGGTTTGGCGTCGTGCGCCACGGCGGCCTGCACTGTTCGGGCGCGGTCGGCGGCGGAGATTCCTGTTCCCACCCCTACGGCCGCTTCAATGGACATGGTGAAATTGGTGCCATACCGGCTACCGTTGCGGCTGGCCATCAGCGGCAACTGCAGCTGCCGGCAACGCTCTTCGGTCAGGGTCAGGCATACCAGGCCACGCCCGTGGGTCACCATGAAGTTGATGGCATCGGCCGTGACATAGTCGGCCGCCATGACCAGATCGCCCTCGTTTTCGCGGTCTTCCTCGTCAACCAGAATAACCATGCGACCGGCGCGCAACTGGGCGATGATTTCCGAGACGGAAGAAATCTCGTAGGATTGGGGATCGGCGAAAACCGCTGCGGCGGGGTTGCTCATGGCGATAGGCTCAGTAGAAAGTTGACTAATTTTAAC
>SCRC01000112.1 GCA_004297945.1 Candidimonas sp.
TCCCCGCTCAGGCCGAGGGGCAGCGGGTGCCGGTTCTGTTCTTTTTGGCGGGGCTGACGTGTACTGAAGAAACTTTCATGGTGAAGGCCAATGCACAGCGTTTTGCGGCCAAGCACGGGCTGATGCTGGTCGTGCCTGATACCAGCCCGCGCGGCGCCGGCATCGCGGGCGAGGACGACAGCTGGGACTTCGGCACCGGGGCGGGGTTTTACCTGGACGCGACGCAGGCACCATGGAGCGCCCGCTATCGTATGGAAAGCTATATCGTGGACGAATTGTTCGGGATAAGCACCGGCACCTTGCCGGGCGACGCGCGGCGCGCAGGCATCTTCGGCCACTCCATGGGCGGTCATGGGGCCTTGGTGCTGGCGCAGCGCCACCCCACTGTATTCCGTTCGGTATCGGCATTTGCGCCGATTGCGGCGCCGTCGCTGTGTCCATGGGGGCAGAAGGCTTTGGGCGGCTATCTGGGGCCGGATCAGAAGGATTGGGCGGCTTACGACGCATCGCGTCTGATGGCTGCATCGCATTGCCCCTTCCCCGATGGCATCCTGGTCGATCAGGGCCTGGCCGATGGGTTTCTGGCCGAGCAGCTATATCCAGAAGCCTTCGAAGCCGCCTGCGTTCAGGCGCAACAACCGTTAACGTTGCGCCGCCACGAAGGCTACGATCATGGCTATTATTTTATCGCCAGCTTTATCCAGGACCATATCGAGTTTCATGCCGAGCGTTTGACGGCGTAGAGGCGGGTTTAACTGTAGCGGCAGCCCTCGTGGCTGCCAACTCCGCTACAACCCGCATCTGGACTACAACCCGCATCTGGAAAATTTACAAGAATGCCACCCACAAGGGGTGGCGCTACAGGGGTGGCGCTACAGGGGTGGCGCTACAGGGATGCCGCTACAGGGGTGCCCACACAAACTACTTCAGCAAACGCCATTGACCGTCTTTGACTGTGATCAGTTCGCGACCGCGGTCGTCGAAGCCGCTGTGGTCGGCGGGGCTCATGTTGTAGACGCCTTGGGTGGCGATCAGCTCGTGGGTTTTTTCCAGTGCGTCGCGCAAGGCGCTGCGGAACTCTTTGGTGCCTGGCTTGGCCGATTTCTCGGCAATGGGAATGGCGCGTTCGAGCAGCATTCCGGCGTCATAAACGTTGGCGCCGAATGTGGCCGGTTCCTCGCCGTACATTTTTTTGTATTCGTTGATGTAGTGCTCGGCGATTTTTTTCGAGGGGTTGCTGTCGGCAATCTCGGGCAGCACCAGCATCAGGCTCGCGGCCAGTATGGTGCCGTTGACGTCTTTTCCGCCCAGCTTCAGGAACGCCGGCAGCGCCGCGCCATGGGTTTGATAAAACGTGCCTTTGTAGCCTTGTTTGGCCAGGGTGACTTCGGGCAGAACGGCTGCGGCGCCGGTGCCTGCGATCAGCACGGCATCGGGTTTGGCGGCGAGCACTTTCAGCGCCTGGCCGGTCACAGAGCTGTCCGAACGCTGATAGCGTTCGGTGGCGACAATCTTGATATGGTGCTCTTTGGCCAGCCGGGTGAAGACCTTCAACCAGTCTTCACCGTAGGCGTCGTTCAAGCCGATAAAGCCTGCGGTCTTGACGTGCTTCTTGACCATCTCATTGACAAGCGCGCGGGCAATGATATCGGTGTTCTGGGTGGTTTTGAAAACCCATTTCTTCTGGGCTGTCATGGGCAGCACGACAGCGGCCGTCCCGACCGGCGCCAGCATGGGTGTGCCTGATTCGGCGGCAAACTGAATCACGCCCATGGCGTTGGGCGATCCGGATGGTCCGATGATGGCGTCTACCTTGTCTTCGGTAATCAGTTTTTTGAAATCGGTGACGGTTTGCGCCGGGTCGCTGGCATCATCGAGCGAAATGTATTGGATCGATAAATCGCCTATTTTTTTGGGCAGCAGCGGCACGGTATTTTTCTGCGGGATGCCGATAAGCGCGGTGGGTCCGGTAGACGACGCTACCACGCCGATTTTGACCTGCGCCATTGCCGGCGCGGCGCCGAGCGCCGAAACAACGGCAACCGCCGTCGCAAGTTTTGTAAATAACATATTTGTTGTCTCCAATGAATGTCACAAATTTATGTGCTCGTTCCTGCCGTGCCGTGTGACCGGTTTCAAGTATAAGTAGTTTATGTTTAAAACAAAAGAGCGTTGGCCAGTAAAACGGCAATTTGATGCGTGGCGCAAGTCAGATGGTGATCGAGCCTATGCTTGCCCCGCCGCATACATACAAGGTCTGGCCGGTAATGAAATCGTTGGCCGGGTTTGAAAAAAACATGACTGCGCGGGCAACGTCATCGGATCTGCCCAGGCGTTGTACTGGAATGCCTTTGGCAATATTTCGTTCACGCTCGCTGCCCGCCGGGATCACATCGTAAAACATATCGGTTTGTATTGGGCCGGGCGCTACAGTATTGACCGTGATGCCATGCGGGGCTAGCTCCAGCGCCCAGGTGCGCGCCATGCCTATCATGCCTGCCTTGGTGGCCGAGTAGGCCGTGCGGGTTTGCAGGCCCAGCGCGCCACGCGAGGACATCATGACGATGCGGCCAAATTTTTGCGCCTGCATCGATGGCAGGCAGGCCTGTACCAGTGAAATCGCCGCACCCAGATGGATTTGCGTCAAGCCGTGAAGCTCATCAAGCGTGACCTCGGGCAGCAGATGAGGCCAGATTACCCCCGCATTGTGAACGACGTGTGTAATGGCCTGCTTTGCGGCCACTTCGGCACTGGCCTGCGCGGTAGCGCCGGCATCGAGCAGGTCGACCTGGATTGATTGGAGTCTGGGGTGGCTGAAATCGGGCGCGCGGCGAGCCATGGAAATGACCTGGTAGCCGGCATCGAGCATCTGGCGGCAGATTTCGGCGCCGATCCCGGCACTGCCTCCGGTGACGACAGCGGTATAAGAATCAGGCATGATGCGCCTCCGGTACGCGAGGGGCCAGGGCCAGCACACGTAAGGGGCTGCCCGAACCGCTGCGGATCTTCAACGGCGCGGCGAAGATCACTGTGCCGGTGGCGGGCAACTGGTCCAGGTTGGTCAGGCATTGCAGCCCATAGCGGTTATTGCCGTGC
>SCRC01000113.1 GCA_004297945.1 Candidimonas sp.
CGCCCGCCTGGACGAGGCAGACCCGGGCAGTCGGGGCGCGACGCGCCACGACCGCTGGACGGACCGGACCGGTACCCACCCCTCGCCCTGCGGCGTGTTAATAGATAGAATGCCCCAACCCTAAACGATGCCCCCACCCAAAACGGCCCAAAAAAATAGCGACGCGAAACGCGTTCAGTTCCGTAAACACGTCACCCGAAGATGTCCTAATGAGCGCGTCACAGGGTCAGCCTGGGTGGCAGACGCTCGCCGGCCGGCAAACGTCTTGCAGATCCCATCGTGGCTTGATAGTAAAGGCATGCCCGGCGTCGGACAAATCGACCAGACCCGCCTTGATCCGCAGCGCGCCGGCAAAAGCGATCATGGCGCCGTTGTCGGTACATAAGTCGAGCGGCGGGAAAAACACTTCGCCGTGTCGCACCGCAAGCGCCTCGCAAAGCTTTTCACGCAACCGGAGATTGGCACCCACGCCACCGGCCACGACCAAGCGGCTCAAGCCAGTCTGCTTTAACGCCTTGACAGCCTTGGCAGCCAGAACGTCCACGATGGCGGCCTCGGTGGCCGCCGCCATATCCGCGCGTTGCTGCGACGACAAGCCACCCGGCTCCCGCTCCAATTGCCGCAGGCGCGTGAGCACCGCCGTTTTCAAGCCACTAAAACTGAAATCCAGATCGTGGCTGTGCAATTTCGGGCGAGGCAGGTCGTAGCCGGCCGGATTACCCGTCTGCGCCAATCGCGACAATGCCGGCCCTCCCGGATAATCCAGGCCCAGCAATTTGGCGGTTTTGTCAAAGGCCTCGCCCGCTGCGTCGTCGAGCGTCTCGCCCAATAATTCATAGTCGCCTACCGCATTGACGCGCATTAACTGCGTATGCCCGCCCGATACCAGCAAAGCGATAAACGGAAATTGCGGTTGCGGGCTGGCCAGCAGCGGCGAGAGCAAATGCCCCTCCAGATGATGAATGGCGATGGCCGGCAACCCGCGTGCCCAGGCGAACGATTGCGCCACGCTTGCCCCCACCAGCAGTGCTCCGGCCAGGCCCGGCCCGGCCGTGTAGGCAACGGCGCCAATGTCATCAAAGGAAAGATTCGCCTTTCGCAGAACTTCGGCGGTCAGCGGCAGCACTCGCCGGATGTGATCCCGCGAGGCCAGCTCGGGCACCACGCCGCCATATTCCCGATGCATCGCAATCTGGCTATGCAAAGCGTGAGCCAGCAGGCCGCGTTCGGTGCACACCGCAGCCACCCCGGTTTCATCGCAGGAACTTTCAAAGCCAAGAATAATCATGATGCGTAAAAGTGTACAACGAAGCCCAAAACGAGCATAGAATGGCCGACAGCTTCACACCCTTTTGCCAAACTAACTAACGAATCAATTGACTGGGGAAATCGAATGTTGGAAAGCTATTTCAAACTAGCGGCGCACAACACGACCGTGCGCACAGAAATTTTGGCAGGTCTTACTACCTTCCTGACCATGTCCTACATTATTTTTGTAAACCCGAACATATTGCACGACGCGGCCCATATGAATCACGATGCCGTCTTCGTGGCAACGTGCATTGCGGCAGCAGTCGGCACACTGATCATGGCCTTCGTCGCCAACTGGCCCATCGGCATGGCACCCGGCATGGGCTTGAACGCCTTTTTCGCCTACACCGTCGTGGGCGCCATGGGCTACACCTGGCAACAGGCGCTAGGCGCCGTGTTCATCTCGGGCGCGATATTCGTCATACTGACCCTTACCGGCATACGATCATGGCTAATTGCGGGAATCCCCAAATCCCTGCGATCGGCGATCGCCGCCGGCATCGGGCTATTTCTGGCCATTATTGCGCTGGGTGGCGCGGGCATTGTTGTGGCCAACCCGGCCACCAAGGTTGGCTTGGGCAACTTGACCGCCGCGCCCGCCTTGTTCGCCATACTGGGCTTCTTCATTATTGCGGTTCTCGATACGCTCAAGGTGCGTGGCGCCATCCTGATCGGGATACTGGCCATCACCGTACTGTCCATGCTGACGGGCAACAACCAATTCCACGGCATATTTTCCGCGCCTCCCAGCTTGGCCCCGACATTCTTTCAGCTGGACATCGCAGGCGCCCTGCATACCGGCTTCTTGCACGTGATTCTGGTATTTGTGCTGGTCGAGGTGTTCGACGCAACTGGAACCATGATAGGCGTGGCCAAACGCGCCGGCTTGATCCAGGAAGGCAAGCCCAATCGTCTGGGACGCGCCTTGCTGGCCGATAGCTCCGCCATCGTGGTAGGTTCGTTTCTGGGGACAAGCAGCACAACGGCATATATCGAAAGCGCCTCGGGGGTGCAGGCGGGCGGGCGCACCGGCCTGACAGCGCTCACCATTGGCATTCTGTTCCTTCTTGCGCTCTTTCTGTCGCCCCTGGCAGGCTCCGTCCCCGAATACGCCACCGCCCCAGCCTTGCTGTATGTCGCTTGCCTGATGCTGCGTGAACTGGTCGACGTAGACTGGAGCGACATCACGGAATCGGCGCCGGCCGCCCTGGCGGCACTCGTCATGCCGTTCACCTACTCCATCGCCAACGGCCTGGCGTTCGGTTTTATCAGCTATGTGGTGCTTAAGGCATTCACGGGGAAATTCAAGGATATACACCCGGCAACGCTGCTGGTCGCCGTGCTGTTTGTCATCAAGTACGCCTTGTTCCCAGGCTGAGCGCCAAGAACCCCGATCCGCAGGCAGGCAATGTGCCCCTGCGGATCAGGCGTCGATCCCGCGCGAGCTTAAGTATTCGTCGTAGTTGCCTAGATAATCGACGATTTCCCCACCCGGCATGATTTCAATCACCCGGGTTGCGACGCCCGACACGAACTCGCGGTCGTGCGACACGAACACGACCGTTCCAGCGTATTTTTCAAGTGCGAACTGTAGCGATTCAATCGACTCCATGTCCAGGTGATTGGTGGGCTCGTCCATCAGCAGGACATTGTGCCGGCCCAGCATCAGGCGCCCGAAACTCATGCGGTTCTTTTCCCCGCCCGAAAGCACTTTGACCATTTTTGGAATGTCGTCGGCTGAAAAAAGCAGACGGCCCAGCACCGAACGCATGGCCTGATCATCGTCGCCGACCTGCCGATAGTCCAGTAGCCAATCAAACAGATTGCTGTCGTACTGGAACTGCTCGGATACATCCTGGGCCATGTAGCCGATGTCGGCGTTGTCAGACCACTTGATACTGCCGCCGTCGGGCGGGAGATCACCGGCCAACATGCGCAACAAGGTGGTTTTCCCCACGCCGTTGGCACCGATAATCGCGATTTTCTGGCCCGCGTCTATCATGGTGGAAAACGGGCGTATGACTGGTTGGTCATACGATTTTCGTATCTTATCGAGCGTCACAGCCAGGCGATGCATCACTTTATTCTGTTCGAAACGAATGTACGGATTCTGGCGCGACGATGGCTTGACCTCGACAGTGTCGGCCTTGATCCGGTCGATTTGCTTCAAGCGGGAAGTAGCCTGGCGGGCCTTGGATTTATTGGCAGAGAAACGCCGGACAAAATCCTGTAGCTCGGCCACACGCTCTTTCGCCTTGGCATTGGTGGCCGACACACGCTCGCGCGCCTGCGTGGACGCCAGCATGTAATCATCATAATTGCCCGGATAGATGCGCAATTCGCGGAAATCAAGGTCGGCCATATGGGTGCAAACCTGATTCAGGAAGTGCCTGTCATGGCTGATGATGATCATCGTGCTCTGATAGCCGTTCAACACATCTTCAAGCCATCTTATCGTGTTGATATCGAGGTTATTGGTCGGCTCGTCGAGCAGCAGCACATCGGGGTTAGAGAACAGGGCTTGCGCCAACAGGATGCGCAATTTCCAGCCCGGCGCAATCTCGCGCATGAGCAAATTATGCTGATCGACGCCAATCTCCAAGCCCAGCAACAGCTCGCCCGCGCGCGCTTCGGCCGTATACCCGTCATATTCGGCAAACTTGGCCTCAAGATTCGCCGCATGCATGTAATCTTCTTCGGTGGCATCCGGATTAGCATAGATGGCGTCGCGCTCGGTCATGGCCTGCCACATTTCTTCATGGCCCATCATGACCACATCCAGAACCCGGCAATCCTCAAACGCAAACTGGTCCTGACGCAGCTTGCCCAAGCGCACCCCAGGCTCGAGCGACACATTGCCGCTACTGGCCTCCAGGTCGCCGCCAATGATTTTCATGAACGTGGATTTGCCCGAGCCATTGGCGCCGATCAGTCCATATCGATTGCCTTCGCCAAATTTGACGCTGACGTTTTCAAACAAAGGCTTGGGGCCGAACTGAATAGTAAGATTTGCGGTTGATATCACTGAGAATTATCGCGTAGAAAAAGTCAAAAGAACCTGCAAGTTTAACAAGCCGGCGCGCAACACGCCAAACATGCCCTTCGCGCCCTATTAAAAATGCTCTTCCAGCACGAGATGCACCATGCCTTTTTCGGTGGCAATACCCACCTTTTTGCCCACAGGCAATGTCGCCTTCATCTTGACGTGGCCAAACGGCAAGCCGGTTATGACCGGCACCTTGACACTGGCGCGCAACCATCGAACGACGGAGGGCATGTCAAAGCCATTGTCGTGGGCCGCCAGACGGTAATCGGAAAAATGCCCCAATACTATGGCCTTTTGGCGCTGGAGCACGCCGGCCTGCCACAGTTGTGTGAGCATGCGTTCTATCCGGAACGGATGTTCGCACACGTCTTCCAGAAACAGAATCCCCCCTTTTATTTTAGGCAGATAGGGCGTGCCCACCAACGAGCACACCATGGCCAGATTGCCGCCCCACAATACGCCGCGCGCATCAACGGCATCGGAGTCGGCGGTTTCGAAGCTCAGAATTTCGAGCTCGCCACGCATGCTTTCGGCAAAGAGAGCGGCCGTCAGATCGTCTACCTTGTTGGAGCCGAAATCGAACACAGCGGTCGGCCCCGCAAAACTGGGGGCTCCGGTGCGCGCCAGCAAAGCCAGATTGAAGACCGTGAAATCGCTATGGCCCACGAATGTTTTGCCGCTGTCAGCCACTGCCTGCCAGTCGATGAAAGGCAGTAAACGACCCAGGCCGTAACCGCCGCGCGTTGCCATGACGATAGGCAGTTTTTGCTTGAGGGCGCGCGTAATGCCGGCCAGGCGCTGGCGGTCGGTCCCCGCAAAACGTTCGTGCACGGCCAGCGCGGTCCGATCGACTGCGGTCTTGAAGCCAAGCTGGGTGAGGCGGGTGCAAGCCAATTCCACTCTTTTCGGGTCGGCCACGGCCCCAGAGGGCGAAATGAGATAAATGCCGGAAGCGGCGTGATGTGGGGCATGGCTCATGGCTAGGCTCATCGAAATGAAAGGTGGGAATCAATATTCAGGCGCGCATAAGTATAGTGGACTTGGCGTCTTGCCTGCCTTTTTGCCTTTTTATTTATGTAGCGGCACGTTTTTGTAGCGGCAGCCCTTGTGGCTGCCATCGGCTCAATTACTTGCAGCCCGTTTAGCAAGAATGGCACCCAAAAGGGGTGCCGCTACAGGGGTGTGCCGCTACGGGGGTGCCGCTACGGGGGTGCCGCTACGGGGGTGCCGCTACGGGGGTGCCGCTACAGTGCTGGCGTCACAGAGCCGCTACGTATTAGCACGTCGCTCGCGAAAAAACTGCCGCAGCAGATCGCCGCATTCGTCGCCCAGCACGCCGCCATATACCTGCGTTTGATGATTAAGTCGAGGGCATGCATGCACGCTCAGTACGCTGCCGCAGGCACCCGTTTTCGGATCGCGCGCGCCGTACACCACTCGGGCCAATCGGGCATGCAGCATGGCGCCTATGCACATTGCACAAGGCTCCAGGGTTACGAACAGGCTCATGCCGGGCAAGCGATAATTGCCCGCGGCCCTGGCCGCGGCCCTTAGCGCCACGATTTCGGCATGCGCCGTAGGGTCGTGGTCGCCGACAGTCCGATTAAAGCCTACCCCCGCAACCCGCCCATCGCCATCGAGCACTACGGCGCCCACCGGAACTTCGCCGCCAGCAAAGGCCAGCCGCGCCTGGTCAAGCGCCAGCCGCATGGCCATTTGTTCAGCGACGCCGACCGGTTGATTGTTGGCTACGCCGGTTGCTTCTTCATCAGACGTCCGCGCAATTCCAAGCCCTGACGCGCTCGAAGGCTCGTCACCCGATTCCTGTCCATGCAGTTCACCCCCCATAAATGCGCGCCTTCAGGGAAATTCGGCCAGCCAGGCTTTCGACGGCCTCTTCGAGCCATTGATAGAGCTCGGCATCTTCGCCATAACGCGCCTGATTCAAATTCGACACGCGGCCTTCCTGAATAAAACCCCAGGCGCGGCTGCGCTTCTCGCGATGTTTGGGATCCCAAACGCCGAAGGCGACGCCGCCCGAACGGCGTATCAGCGAAAAACACGGTATGTCGGTATAACCGTCACCCACAAAAATCATTTGTTCGAAAGGCACTCGCAGCTTGTCTTCAGCCACTTTTTTATTGACCTCGAAAGGCTTGTTGCGCGAGGCTGCACCCACAATCCCTTTCTGGATATGAAACAAATAGCGCGTTTTATCCGTAAAGCTCACCACACGCCGCGGAAATTGAATCCCGCCCTGCTCGTCATAAATAAACTCCGATGCCCATATATCGGTAAATTCATCGGCAACCGGGGTATTCCGAACCACATCGCCTATGCCGCTGGAGATTAGATAAAATTCAATCTGCACTTGCGGATGCTGCGCCTTGACCAACGCCCGCAAGCGGCCAAACAAGGATTCAACGCCGTCGTGCAGCGGTAGACGCGCCCCCCACTGCGCCAAGCGCTCTTGCGTAATCAGACCATAGGCGCCCGACCGGGACAGTTCGATCATGCGATACAGATACGCAGGCACCGGATCCCAATCATGCTGCGACAATAAAGGATCCACCTGATGCGACCAGAAGTCGCCCACATCAACCCCGATATCGGCCAAGAACCCAGAAGTGCTGTCGGGGGCAAGCGTATCGTCAAAGTCGAAAATCAGGGCGATTACATCAGACATGGCTAACCTTTTGAACCGCGGCCGGCAAGGCCGATTCGAGTATAAAGAACCAGTGTAATTCCGTTTCTAAATCAACGCGAAAGCGAAGCGTAGGTGTAGCGGCACCCCTTGTGGTTGCCATCAATACAACAGGTACGACAAGCGAAGCTGGCAAAGTGCACGGTTGATTTGGAAACGGAATAACGCGTGAGGCCATTAGCCTTGCCAGGCTTTGAGACGCCGCAGGACCGAGGGCAAAATATCGGGCAGATCTTCGGCTATCAGGCCGGGTCCGAATGCGCTGGCGGCCTCGCCGTGCAACCATGCCGCGGCCGCCGCGGCCAGGAACGCCTCCATACCTTGAGCCATCAAGCCGACTATCAAACCGGAGAGAACATCACCGCTTCCTCCGGTGGCTAAATCGGCAGGCGCATTGGAATTAATGATGGCCCGGCCATCGGGCGCCGCGATAACCGTGTCAGGCCCTTTTAGCAACACCACGGCACCGCTTTCCCGGGCGGCGTAACGAGTGCGGGCCAACTTATTTCCTTCACAAGAAAAGAGCCGCCCAAACTCGCCTTCGTGTGGCGTCAGTACACAAGGCCCGGCGATGGCGGCAAACAATCGATGAGAGTCCCGCCCAAACGACGTTAATGCATCGGCATCGAGCACCACGCCACGCTGCGTGGCAAGGATCTCGAGCACGTTCTGCCGGGTCTGGCCGCAGACCCCGGCGCCCGGGCCTATCAAAATGGCATTCTTGCGCGTGTCGGCAAGCATTTTTGCCAGGCTGTCGGGCTCTTTCAGCGAATGGACCATGACGCTGGTCAGCGCAGCCGCGTAGATCGTCCAGGCCGGATCGGGAACGGCCACGGTAACCAGCCCTGCCCCCGCCCGTGCAGCCGCCACGGCCGACAGGCGGCTCGCACCTGCCATTTCAGCCCCACCAACGACCACCGCATGCCCGCGTTGATATTTGAAGCTATCCATCTGAGGCCAAGGGTAGTGGTCAAACCAGATTTCAGGCCCGTTTTCGTAGGCCTGCGCCGCGATCTTTGGCAGCACAGCCGCAGGAATACCGATATCGGCCACGACCAGCTCACCACACAACTGTTTTCCCGGCATCAGCAAATGCCCAGGCTTCTTGCGAAAGAAAGTTACCGTCACACTGGCCGGCGCCGCAACCCCGCGCACCTCGCCGCTTTCGCCATCAAGACCGCTGGGCACATCGACCGCACAGACCGTCAGTTGCCGCGTGACCAGGGCTTCAATCATCATGCGAGCCTGGCCCTCGATGGGGCGCGACAGGCCGGAGCCGAAAAGCGCATCGATCACCAGGGAGGCCCCATTGAGCAGATCAAGCGACAACGGCTCGATTGCAGCTGGCCACAGCGCAGCACATTGCGCCGCATCGCCGGTCAACCTTTCGCGCGCACCTAACAGCCCAAGCCTGACCGGCCAGCCCATCTGAGCAAGGTGCCGAGCCGCAACAAAACCATCCCCGCCGTTATTGCCCAGGCCGCACAGCACCACGACCGGCTGCATGGGCCAGCGCGCGCTTACCGCGTCGGCTACGGCCCTGCCCGCCGCCTCCATCAATGTGGCGCCACCGATTCCAGACTTCAGGGCAGCCGTATCGGCCGCTTTCATTTCCAACGGAGTAAGCAAAGCCTTGGCAAAGCAATTCATAGTGTTCAGCCGGCAAGGTTTGAATATAACCAGTTTATCCGCTCTTGCTCCACACCGATATACTATCGAACGAGCAAGCACTAGCCATACGCCATAAATTCCTATATTCGCCCTAGCCTTTTCCAATTACTTACGTCGACACGGCATCCATTTCGCCTGGGCCATTGCTTTTATCTGCTTTCTCGCCATGCTCACCTCGTCTGCCGCGCTGGGCTTGCCCGGAGTGCTATTTCGGCCCCTGGGCAAGGAATACGGCTGGGACACCGAACAAATTTCATCAGCCCTGGCGCTGCGTTTTGCTCTCTACGGCCTGATGGGGCCGTTTGCCGTCATCCTGATGGACCGCTTTGGCTTGCGCAAAGTCATATGCACGGCCCTTGTGCTGGTTACCGCAGGAATGGCGTTGACGACTCGAATCGTGCGCTCGGTACCTGATGACAGGCGCAAGGCCTGCCGCTACACAACCCGATGCTCACGCGCGCCGGTTACACTACTGAGCTTCACCGTTTATTGATACCCTCCATGACGCCCATTATTTCAATATCGGGACTTTCCAAAACCTATGCCTCGGGCTTCCAGGCCCTCAAGCACATTAATCTGGAAATTCAGCGGGGCGAAATTTTCGCGCTGCTCGGCCCTAACGGTGCCGGCAAGACCACCCTGATCAGCATTATCTGCGGCCTGGTCAATCCGACCGAAGGTGTTGTGCTGGCCGACGGGCACAACATCATTACGGACTATCGAGCCGCCCGATCAAAGATAGGCCTGGTGCCGCAAGAGCTCACCAATGACGCGTTCGAAACGGTCTGGAATACAGTCAGTTTCAGCCGCGGGCTGTTCGGCAAACGCGCCGATCCCGCTCACATAGAAAAAGTGCTGAAGGACCTGTCTTTATGGAATAAAAAAGACAACCGGCTCATGACTCTTTCCGGTGGTATGAAGCGCCGCGTCCTGATAGCGAAGGCACTTTCGCACGAGCCGCAGATTCTGTTTCTGGACGAGCCCACCGCGGGTGTCGATGTGGCGCTGAGAAAGGAAATGTGGACCATGGTGCGATCACTGCGCGCCACTGGCGTGACGGTCATACTCACCACTCACTATATCGAAGAAGCCGAAGAGATGGCCGACCGGGTTGGCGTAATCAATAACGGTGAACTGATCCTGGTAGAGGAAAAAGCCGCACTGATGCACAAACTCGGTAAAAAACAGCTGATATTGCAACTGCAAAACGCCCTCCCCAACGTACCCGAAGCGCTGGACGCTTACTCGCTTGAGCTTTCAGCCAATGGCGATCAATTGACGTATACCTACGATACTCAGCGCGAACACACGGGCATCCCGGCCTTACTGCACGATCTGCACAACAGTCAGATCGGCTTCAAGGATCTGCAAACCACGCAAAGTTCGCTGGAAGACATTTTCGTCAAGCTGCTAAAGGAACAATCATGAACTGGCCGGCAATACGCGCCATCTACCTGTTCGAACTGGCCCGGACCGGGCGCACACTGATGCAAAGCATTATTGCGCCTGTCATTTCAACCGCTTTATATTTTGTGGTGTTCGGCTCGGCCATCGGCGGACGCATTACCGAGATCGACGGGGTCAGCTACGGTGCCTTCATCGTACCCGGGTTGATCATGCTGTCTATATTGACGCAAAGCGTTGCCAATGCGTCTTTCGGGATTTACTTCCCGAAATTCACCGGCACCATTTACGAGGTGATGTCCGCCCCTATTTCATATTTCGAGATCACCCTCGCCTATGTGGGCGCAGCCGCCACCAAATCGATTGTCCTGGGCCTTATCATCCTGGCGACAGCCGTATTTTTCGTCCCCTTGCGCATTGACCATCCACTCTGGATGCTGCTTTTCCTGGTGCTTACGGCCTTCACCTTCAGCCTGTTTGGCTTCATCATCGGCATATGGGCCGATAATTTTGAAAAGCTGCAGCTCGTGCCGATGTTGATCATCACGCCTCTGACCTTTCTGGGGGGCAGTTTTTACGCCGTCAAGATGCTGCCGCCCTTCTGGCAAACCGTTACGCTGTTCAACCCCGTGGTCTATTTGATCAGCGGCTTTCGCTGGAGTTTCTACGGCATCGCCGACGTAAGCGTGGCACTCAGCCTGGGCATGACTCTGGTGTTTCTGGCCCTGTGCCTGGCCGTTGCCGCGTGGATATTCAAAAGCGGATATCGGCTGAAGGCGTAGACGCTCGCTTGTTTTAAAACCTGGCAGCCACAAGGGCTGCCATTACTACAAAAACATATCCGTCGTTCATGTAGCGGCAGCCCTTGTGGCTGCCATTTTGCCCTGTGGCGGCCTCCCATGGACACCGCCCCCAACATCCCGACTCCGATCAATCCCGGAAATTATTAAACTGCAAAGGCAGTTCCACGTCAGTCTTGCGCAACAGCGCCATGGCTGTTTGCAGATCATCGCGTTTCTTGCCGCTGACACGCAATTTGTCGCCATTGATTTGCGCCTCAACCTTTATTTTGGCACCCTTCAAGGCCGTGACCAGTTTCTTTGAAACGGCCTGTTCTATTCCTTGCCGAATCGTGATCTTTTGCCGGGCGCCGCCGAGGTTCTCAAGCGGATCGGCCAAATCCATGCAACGCACGTCAATCCCGCGCGCCGATAGCCGGCCACGCAAAATATCCAGCATCTGGTTCAGCTGAAATACACTGGGCGCAGACTGGTTTACGACGTAGCCTTCGAGCTCGAATTTGGCATTTGTTCCTTTGAAATCAAAACGGGTGACCAGCTCACGATTGGCCTGATCGACGGCGTTGGTGAGTTCATGGGTGTCGACTTCAGAGACGACGTCGAAAGAGGGCATGACGCGGATCCTATAATTTTTCCACCTGCAAAGGGTCTTGTTCGGAATGGCAGCCACAAGGACTGTCACTACAAAAACATATGCATTCTGAACAAAACCGAGTGTACCGTGATTCTTTACTTCGGCACGCTAACCATTGATATGCTCCCCACCCGATGGTATAAATCAAATCATATGATGACTTAATGACTTAGACCATGCTTGAGCAAGCCACCAAAACCAGTTTGACGGATAGCGCCGCCGACAAAATCCGGCAAGAAATCCTTGGCAAACGCTGGACCATAGGCGAACGCATTCCCAATGAACCCACTCTGGCGGTGCTGCTGGGGGTTAGCCGCGGTACGGTACGTGAAGCCGTAAAAATGCTGGTTTCCCAGGAATTTTTGGAAACCCGCCAAGGTTCGGGCACGTATGTACGCGCGAATTTCGATCCCTCAGGCAGCCTGTTGCGAATGCGGCGCAGCAATCTACGCGATCAGGTGGAAACGCGCTGCGCACTGGAAGTCGAGGCCGCACGCCTGGCCGCCATACGGCACACGCCGCAAGATATACAAACCCTGCTAAAGCTGCTGGAACTGCGCGGCCATTCGCATAAGCCGCAATCTCGCCAGGATTTTGTAGAGCGCGACCTGGCGTTTCATACCGAGATGGTTCGCATTTCCCGTAATCGGGCTTTAACCGAAACCTATCTGTTCTTCTCAACTTCCGTACAGGAAATTATCAGAGCCACCCTTAGTCGGGAGCTGCCCGAGCCCAATCTGGACGCTCACCACGAAATTGTCCGAGCCATCGAAACTGGCGACCCCGAGCGCGCCGCTGCGACGGTGCGCCAGTTCATGGCGCCGATTCTGTCCGAACTTAACCAAGCCCTGGGTATGTGAAGTACAACCCCGTCCCGCGACACAACCCTCACCATTGAACTCATGAGCCTCGCCCAAAACCAATACAGCACTGCGGAAAACGACAGTCACGGGCCTGCGCCCACGGCGACACCGAGCCGGACAGCCCTGCTGTTGCTGGGTTTCAGCCTGATGCTGATCGCCTTCAACCTGCGTCCGATATTTTCAAGCCTATCGGTGCTCTTGCCCGAGATCATCCGGCAAACGGGTTTGTCATCGGCGAGCGCTGGCTACCTGACCACGCTACCGGTGCTCTGTCTTGGGCTTTTCGCACCATTGGCGCCCAAACTGGCTCAGCGATATGGCGTGGAACGCACTTTGCTAGGCGTTGTAATCGTACTGGCTCTAGGTACCGCCTTGCGCGGATATGGGGCCATCTCGACTTTGTTCATCGGTTCTGCACTGGCTGGCGCAGCCATCGCGGTAGGAAACGTGCTCTTACCCAGCCTGGTAAAGCGAGATTTCGCCGACCACGCAGCGACCATGACCGGCCTCTATACCATGGCGCTATGCGGCGGCGCCGCAGTCGCTGCGGCCTTCAGCTTGCCGATTGCACACGCATTGGGCAATTCCTGGGCCGCCGGCCTTGGGGTCTGGGCCATACCGGTGGCTATCGTTGCCTTGATCTGGATTCCGCAATCACCCAAGCAAAAACCAATAGCCCGACGAAACACCTATACAGTAAGCGGCCTATGGCGCGATCGGCTCGCCTGGCAAGTCACGCTTTTCATGGGCTTGCAGTCTGCCTTGGCATACTGCGTGTACGGCTGGCTTGCGCCGATATTGCGGGAGCGGGGGATTGACGGCGTAACGGCAGGGTTGATTGTGTCCGTATCGATTATGGCTCAGGTTTTTACCAGCCTCATCGTTCCGCCGTTGGCTGTTCGATGCAAAGATCAGCGCTTATTCAACGTAGCCCTGGCAGCCTTGGCAGGCGCCGCGTTGCTGGGGCTGCTCTTCGCTCCGCTTTCTACCGTATGGATCTGGGCAGTCCTGCAAGGCATGGGGCAAGGCGGGCTATTCGCCATTGCCTTGACTGTCATTGTTTTACGTTCACCTGACTCGCATGTCGCCGCGCATCTGTCCAGCATGGCTCAATGTGTGGGCTATCTCCTGGCTGCCATAGGCCCTTTGCTGGTTGGGCTATTACATAGCTGGACAGGCGGCTATAGCGCGGCAGCCTGGCTGTTCATCGCACTTGCCGCAGGCGCCGCCATAAATGGCTGGGGCGCCGGAAAGACAACGTTCGTCGGGGTCAGGAGCCTACGCAAAGAAACGCCTTCAGACTCAAGCCTTTGACGCCCGATACGCTTCCTGCCCCGCTAGATCCAGGGCCGCAAACTCTTTGTCCGATAACTCGATACGGGTCGCCGCCACATTCTCCTCAAGGTGCAAGACCTTGGACGTCCCCGGAATGGGCAGCATCACAGGACTGCGCCTGAGCACCCAGGCCAGCGCAATCTGACTGGGCACAGCATGATGAGCCTTGGCCATCGTGTCGAGCAGCGCTCCAGGCGTGGCCAGATCCCCTGCGGCCAAGGGGTACCAGGGAATGAAACCAATACGGTGCTGCGTGCAGTAATCCAGCACCGCGTCACTGGTGCGATCAATCAGGTTGTAGCGATTTTGCACCGTTGCAACCTTGAAGTACGCGGCGGCGCCCTCAATGTCGTCAACCTGGACTTCGCTCAAACCCACATGGCGAATCAGGCCTTCTTTCTGCATCTGTCCGATACAGTCAAATTGTTCGTCGCGCGGAACCTTCGGGTCGATTCGGTGCAGTTGCCACAGGTCTATCCGCTCAAGACCGAGCCGGCGCAGACTCATCAGCACGCACTGACGCAGGTATTCCGGGCGACCGAGCGGCGCCCATATGTCCGCCCCGTGACGCACGAGGCCGCCCTTGGTGGCAATGCAGATTCCGCTGTAGGGATGCAGCGCTTCGCGAATCAAGTCTTCGCTGACATTAGGGCCATAACTGTCGGCCGTATCGATAAAATTCACGCCCAGTTCGGGCAGGCGCCTGAGCGTGCGAACGGCCTCGGCCCGATCGGACGGCTCTCCCCAAATGCCTTTTCCGGTGATCCGCATTGCACCAAATCCAAGCCGGTTGATCGTCAGGTCGTCGCCTATCTGGAATTTCCCTGATGCTGTGGCTGAAGGGTACATAGCCATGAATTTTTCTCCTGGTTCTAGCAGACCGTTTAATGGTGCAACGGCAACACCGCCATTGTAGTACCGGCAAATTATTTCCACGCGGCCAGGAAAGCCAGCAAGACCCTGGCCGAGTTGTCGGCCGCAATACGCATGAAGGTGCGCATCTCATTGGCGCCCTCGCCACCGCCGGCCAGGTCGCTTAGAGAGCGAAAGGCAATGAAGGGAACGCCATTGCTATACGCCACCATGGCACAGGCCGCGCTTTCCATGTCGATCACATTGGCATGGAACGTTTTGAATACGTATTCGCGATAAGCGGCATTATCGACAAACGCCGAACCCGAAACCCCATTGCCGCCGACCACTAATTCGGGGGTACGACTCAGGCACTTTTTACTGATGTCGCACGCGGCAAGCTTTACGTTCCGGATCTTCTGAGCGACGGCCAGCATCTTCGGGTCGACATCGAACCAGAATTTCTCGCTAATCTGCGGATGCATGGCCGAGCGCACTCTGACCGGGCGTGGATACATCATCCCGAAGTTGGACATGCCTGACAACAGCTTGCCTGGCACAGGCGCAAACACGCCAGGAGCTGTCTCGCGCGCCATTAGCACCTCGAGATACTGGCCCCAATGCGCCGCCACCGTCACATCGCCAATATGCAAATCGGGATTCGCGCCCCCGGCAATGCCGCTAAATACGATATGGCTGATTTTGAACCGATCGAGCACCAGTTGCGTATTCATGGCGGCATTGGTCATGCTGATGCCGCTTAAGAAAAGTACCACGGGATGGCCCTGTAAGCTGCCGGTGGTGAACTCCACCCCGTTGACGGAAAATTTCCTGGGGTGCTTGACTTTACGCAATAGCAACGCCAGCTCCGGCTCAAATGCCGACATCACGGCAATGCGCGGTGTCTGATCGATCTGTGGCAGGGCCTGAGCCACAGGCAGCACACCCAAAAGCAGGAACAGAATGGTAAACAATGCTCTCAACAGAGTCTGGCGTATTGGTTTCATAATGTGAGGTGCAATAAGCTTTAGGTAAAACTATTGTCGGCGCGAAGCCGAATCAGCGCGGCACCTTGACGAGGCATAACGCCACAATGCAGCGACAATATAATACGAAATACCCGGTAGCGATCCTTTATATAAGGAACACACGTGCTTAGCCCACAAAACAATCAGGTCAGTTTTACAGTGCGCCGCTACAACGGTGAACACGCCGCGCACGCCCATGGCCATGCGCAAATTCTGTACGCCTTGCAGGGGCGAATGGAGCTGGAGGTCGCCGGACGATCTGCCTTTGCCGACACCTCCTGCGGACTGATCATTCCAGCGGGAGTCACACATGGGTATATGGCGCAGCAGGACACCCGAATGTTCGTCATCGACGCGCCCGCTCAGGCAGGTGTTGACCGCGTTAAGCGCTTCGCGGTAACACCGCAAATCAGCAAACATCTTGGTATTGAGGATGGCTCGGCCGAATTGGTGGCCATTTTGCATGCGCCCAGGATTCTGACGCGCCGAAACATAGACCTGGCTCGTTTGAATGCTGCCATCAACCACGCCATGCACGAGGACTGGCCTACGTCACGGATGGCCGCTTTGTTCTGTCTAAGCCCACAGCGTTTTCACGCAAGGCTGCTGGAACTGAGCGGCCACACGCCTCAGTCTTACCTGCGCAAGCGCCGCCTGGAGCGGGCCATGCGTCTTGTCGCGCGTGGCCAGTTGCTGGAGGCGGTGGCGCTCCAGGTTGGTTACTGCTCGGCCAGCGCCCTGGCCTTCGCTCTTAAACGAGAGCATCAAGTAGGGGCGCGAGACCTGCGCCACACCAAGCCAAACTAAAGGTCAAGCGTTTCTCGACAGTCAGCAGTCAAGCCCTGCCTTAGTATGAGGACATGAGAAACGCTTCGATCAACGGAATCGGCATGGTTTTGGCGGCCGCCATGCTCTGGGGCACCACCGGCACGGTGCAAAGCCTGGGGCCGGCCAACCTTTCACCCTATTGGGTCGGCGCATTGCGGGTGCTGATTGCCAGCGTGTTCTTTGCCGCCGTCATTCTGTGCCGATACAACAAACAATTAATCAAACAACTGCGGCACTTGTCATGGCGTTGGGTATGGCTCGCAGGGGCTTGCATTGCGGCCTACAACCTCACTTTTTTTGCAGGCGTCAAGGCCAGCGGCGTCGCCGTTGGAACCGCCGTTGCCATCGGCAGCGGCCCCATCTGGGCCGGCCTGTTGCAAACCCTGATCTCGGGCAAAGCGCCCCGATTCGCCTGGTGGGCCGGATCATTGTGTGCCATTACCGGAGGCAGCCTGATGGTATTGAGCGCAAGTGGCCGTCTGCATGCAACGCCCTCCGGAGTCGGGCTGTGCCTGACGGCTGGCCTCGTCTACGCGGTATACATATTGATCAGCAAGCGCCTCATCGGCCAAACGTCACCGTCCATTATTACCTTGTGCACGTTTTCATCCGCTGCGCTGATGGCTATTCCCGCCGCGCTGGCGTTATCGGGGCCCTTCGCCACGACAGCTGCGGGGTGGGCCGCGGTGAGCTACCTGGGCATTGTGGCAACAGGCGTTTCATATCTGCTTTTCACCTACGGTTTGCGGCACGTTTCCGGCCCCAGCGGCGTGACGCTGGCATTGGCCGAGCCGGCTACCGCCTTCGTCCTGGCCATTGTTATTGTTCACGAGCATCCAGGCGCCGCGGCTTTCGCAGGCCTGGCGCTGCTGCTAACCGGCCTGCTTCTGGTCGTTCTGGCAGAGATGAAAACACCGTAAAAATTTTGATTCAAAAGCAACAACCGGAGTATGTGCACCATTAAGGCGCGATATATTCATAGCAAATGATGATGACGAAAAAAGGAACGACGATGCGTGCATTCACTTCCAGCAAACCGAAAAACGAGGCCATCGCGACCGAGCTGGATCCACGTTGGCCCCTCGTTGTAGCCAGAGACCGGACCGCAGACGGCCAGTTTTACTATTCCGTGGCCACCACCGGCGTTTACTGCCGCCCATCCTGCCCGTCGCGCACGGCCAATCCGGCGAATGTACGTTTTCACCTGAGCGCTGCAGACGCGGAAGCAGCCGGTTTCCGCGCGTGCCGACGATGCAAGCCGGACCAGCCCTCGGCGGATGCCCAAAATGCCGATAAAATCGCCCGCGCCTGCCGTTTCATTGAGCAGGCCGAAGAAAACCCGCCGCTCACAAAACTGGCCCAGGCGGCAGGCCTGAGCATCCACTATTTTCACCGCATCTTCAAGGCGCACACAGGCGTCACGCCCAAAGAATATGCCGCAGCCTACCGTGCCGGCCGGATGCGCAGCCAACTCCGCCGCAGCAGAAGCGTCACCCAAGCCATTTACGACGCTGGGTTCAATTCCAGCAGCCGTTTCTACGAAACCTCGGACAAGATCCTGGGAATGACCCCCACCGCCTATCGCCGCGGCGGCGCCAACATAGCCATCCGCTTTGCCGTCGGTCAATGTTCGCTGGGCGCCATCCTTGTCGCGGCCAGCGACAAGGGAATTTGCGCGATATCCCTGGACGACAATCCGCAAGCGCTGATCCGCGAGCTACAGGATCGCTTCGCTCACGCCGAACTGATCGGGGGCGATGCCGATTTCGAGGCTTGGGTGGCGCGTGTGGTGGGTTTTATCGAGGCCCCCCGAATTGGGCTGGATCTGCCTCTGGATATTCGCGGCACCGCCTTTCAGCAAAGAGTCTGGCGTGCATTGCAAGAAATTCCGGCGGGTGCCACGGCCACCTACAGCGACATTGCACAAAGCATCGGCGCCCCCAAAGCCGTACGGGCTGTGGCGGGCGCCTGCGCGGCCAATGTGCTGGCCGTGGCCATCCCCTGCCACCGCGTCATCAGAAGCGACGGCGCGCTTTCAGGCTACCGCTGGGGCATCGAGCGCAAACGCGCGTTGATCAACCGCGAGCGAGCGGCATGAACATCGCCAGGATAGCCTCTGCGGCCGCCTGCAATGTGGCACCAGGCATGGAGTCTATCGACTGGCCGGCGGCGTGCGGCGACCTCGACGCCCAAGGTTGGGCGATTTTGCCCAAACTGCTGCAAACAACAGAATGCAACGCGATTAAAGGCCTCTACAAGCAGCCCGAGGTCTTCCGCAGCCGGGTCGTCATGACCCAGCATGGCTTCGGACGCGGCGAATATCAATACTTCGACTATCCCCTACCCCACTGCGTCGAAAGCCTGCGAACGCAGCTTTACCCACGCCTTGCGCCCATCGCAAACCGTTGGCACGAAGCGATGAAAAGCACTATTTATTTTCCTGCCGAACACGCGGCGTTCATCGAGCGCTGCCATGCCAGTGGACAGACACGCCCGACGCCACTGCTGCTTCAATATGGCGAAGGCGATTACAACTGCCTGCATCAGGATCTTTATGGCGAACATGTTTTTCCCCTGCAGGTGGCGATTCTTCTTAGCGAACCGGGTGAGGACTTCGAAGGCGGCGAATTGGTACTGACCGAGCAGCGCCCGCGCATGCAATCACGGGTCATGGTGGCGCCGCTGCAAAAGGGCGATGCCATCGTGTTTGCGGTCAACGATCGGCCGATGACAGGATCGCGCGGCACCTATCGCGTCAAACTGCGGCACGGTGTCAGCAAGGTGAGGTCGGGTCATCGGCATACACTGGGGGTCATCTTTCACGATGCTGCGTAAACCTGCAACGCCCACCCCGCCCCTCCACGGCTTGGCCAACCATCCAGAATTAGCAGTACTAGGGTATTTTCGGTTGAAGTGTTTACGGAACTGAACGCGTTTCGCGTCGCTATCTTTTTTAGCCGTTTTGGGTGGAGTCATCGTTTAGGGTGGGGGCGTTCTCTCTATTAACACGCCGCAGGGCGAGGGGTGGGTACCGGTCCGGCCCGTCCAGCGGTCGTGGCGCGTCGCGCCCCGACTGCCCGGGTCTGCCTCGTCCAGGCGGGCGCCGGGCGAACTCACT
>SCRC01000114.1 GCA_004297945.1 Candidimonas sp.
CGGGCTATTTCGGGTCCTGCGGCGTGCGGCGTTCGAAAGAAAAGACACAAGGGGCGGCCCTCGCAAGCCGGGCACGCCGCCTCAGCTGAAGTTAAAAAGCTGAGTCCGACAAACTCCTAGTGACTGAGGAGACTCAAGATGGGATTACCGGACGCTTACCTTTTGCCTATAGGTATGGACTGAAAAAACCTGATAAATCAGTGGCTTATTATGCAGGAGCGTGCAACTACACGCAACAACGAGCAGCTTGTTCATAGGCCGTTGGCGCACAATTGACGCACAAATGGAGCACGACCCAGCCTACTCTCGGGCAGAAATCTCAACGGAAATCAACGTTGGCTCCCGCAGTGCTTCATCAAAGTCATAGTTTGTAATAGAGTGATCACCCAGTAGCTCCTCCAAACGGGGCCGTTCAATCAGCTCAACCTGATTAGCAACGGCCTGCCCGCAGGCACTAGGGGTGAAACTCTGATTCGTGACCGCCAACCTGCGAAAACGCGTACCATGAAATCGCGATTGGTAGCACGCTGCGCCCGCCGTTACCTCTTTGACAGCATCCCAACCAATCTTGGCCGACTTTGAACTCTTACATTGGAGAAGCTCGCCATCTCGCCCTTTAAGAGCTACGACGTCAATTCCGCCATCACCACCACGCTTTGGGGTAATCGACGCTTGAAATCCTCGCTTGCTCCACATGAGGCAGCAGAATACTTCGAACGCATCCCCATCCATCCGGTCGACATCATCCATGGTGAGGTATCGCTTCGGAACATCATCGCCGACACCACCATCATCAACGAGATCCTTGAAAGTGGCATCCTTGCCTGCCCCATTCAGCATCGACGTCAGTCCTCCGTCATCCAATGTTGCTCCAGCGAGGCCAGCTTTACGCTTCAATAGCTCATCAAGGCGAACCTCGAAAGTGGAGAAGTCTGCCACCATCGTTGGGCAGTACACGAACACGTCGCGCTCCTGGCCAATCCGGAATGCCCGGTCCGTCGCCTGTGCCTCCTTAGAGGGGTTCCAGGCACGCGTAAAGTGGAAAACATGATTCGCTGCCGTGACGTTTAAGCCTGCACCAGCCGCGAGGGTCGACAAAATGATAACGTCGAAACCAGGCTTTGCCGAGAATTTGTCGATGTAGTTCTGACGCCCTTGTGAGTCACCGTTAATAATGTAGGGCCGAAGGCCGAAGCTATCCTTGAGGAAGTAGTACAGCGCCGCCTGCACTTCGCGAAGCTCCGTAAACACGATAGCTTTCTCATCTACAGCCTTGACCTCCGCAAGCCTATTCAGCAGCCAGCTGAGCTTTGGCGAATTTGCCAAGTGCGTCTCCCGCCCAGCCTTGTCTATGAGGAACTTGGTCCCTGGCAGACAATACGGCTCTGCACAGACTGCCTTCATCAGATGAAGCGCCCCGAAGGAGAGCCGTACCCGCTTACGGCCGTCAGATTCTTTCATGGCGTCCTGCAATTTTTTCAGGCCACTCTTGTAGAGAACGCGTTGATGCTCAGCGAGCGGTATCTCTAGCCGCTCATCATTACTAAGCAACGACTTAAACTCCAGCTCGGTCTGAACTGCTTTCTTGACAGCAAAGTACTTCTTGGGTAGTTCATCCGCGATGTCTGCCTTCGTACGGCGCAGAGTCTGCGGAATAATTGCAGTCTGCAAGCGCTGAAGGGCACCCTTCAACTCTTCTGTTTCACACTCGATGGGCCGCCGATAGGTTTTGCCGAACTCTTCCAGCCCTCCGAGCAAGCCCGGCTGCACCAAATCAAAGAGGCACCACAGGTCAGCCAGTGAGTTCTCTACCGGCGTTCCGGTACATGCGATACGGAAATCCGCCTTCAGTTTCTTAGCAGCCAAAGTAACCAATGTGCCGGGAGTCTTGATGCGCTGCGCTTCGTCGCAGATCAGGAAGGCGAACGACTGTTTGGCGAACGAAAACTCGTAAGACGTCAGTATCTCGTAAGTCGTCACAATAACTTTCGCCGCCCCAACCCAACTTGGCTTGAGTAGCTCGATGATCCCCTTGTCTCGAAGCTGACTGTCTATGAGCCCTAGAGGCTGCTTGCGATCCTTTAGCTCGTCCCCATAGAGGACAAGCACCTCAGGAAAAGAATCGTTGAAGAATTTATGCGATTCGTTCGCCCAGTTCTCCAGAAGGCTCTTCGGCACAAAAATGATAGAAGGTGAAGCGTTGAGATTGCCTTCGTAGTACCACGCCAGCACCGACAGGAGCTGAAGCGTCTTGCCCAAGCCCATATCGTCAGCGAGCAAGGCGCCTCGACACTCTGCGGCTCCTCTGGAAACCAAATGCTGAAACCACGCGATGCCGTAAAGCTGATGCTTCTTGAGCTCAATACCCGGACGCAGGCACCTTGGAATATCTGCCTGCCAGTCGGCAGGCAACGCCAGCGACGCTCTGCGCTCCTCAAGATAGTCCACACCATGGAAGTTCATCTTCACCAGAAGTGTTTGCCGTGTGGCTTTCTGCTTCCGCTGTTGTGACAAACCATCGCCCCGGACTTGGTTCTGAGCGCCAAGCATACCCTTGAATCCGTCAACTAACGTGCGAGCCTGCGAGGTCGTCATAGAAGTTGGCAAACTATCGTTCTTGACCTCTGCAATACCTTGCTGCTCCGCATCTGCCACCTGTGCATCGAACTGATCAACCCATCCCCTAGTCAGAGGAATGATCACCTGCCCCTCATGCCCTTGCAGGATAACCTTCACCATCGGCGTGAGGTCTGAAGGAAGCCAACTATCGTCATCTTCGCCTTCCTTCTTCTCCTTCTGAAAGACCGGCACATAGATAGGTTTGGCAGCACCAATTCCTTCAATGCGGCCACTGTAACCGTCGAGTTCGTATATGTCGTCAAATTCGATACGCTCCGCCGGCTGGGTTCGCCAAAGGTGCGCCAACTGCAGTCCTTGCTCAAGTTGGATGGTGGATTCACCATCGATGGTCAGATCGTGCTCGTCCCAGGGAAACTGCTCACGATCTAGTTCCAACGCGCTACGAAGTGCCGCCAGGAAGGTCTCCAACTCCTCCTGCGTTTTGAATACCTTACTATCAGTTCGTGCCGAACCATCACCGTAGTGTTCAGTGACTAAGAGGTCGACCGTGTTGATACGGCCATGCTCCGTGCGGCTAACAATGCTGAAGACGGCAGCAACAGATCCAGCCTCCGCACGGTCTGCTTCAAACTCGTCTTCCCTCAGAACCTCATGCGCCGCATCCCCGAGGAATGCAAATGGATTATGGATGAACTTCTCCGCCTTGGCTCCCGCCACACGGCGACTGGGCATCTCTCGCTTGATGGCTGAGAGTACTTTGCGCACCGGCTCGGAGATAACCACCCGAACCCGACCAGAACCTCGGGTTAGGTCGTAATGTGGCTGGACTGAGTTGAACCCGTCGAAAGCGGTCAGCCATCCACTTGGAGCCCCTTCAAATGTCGGGGAGACTGTCAAAACTCGCCCGAAAGGCGTCTCCTCTCTCGCTAAGGGCAAGCGAAGGGTATCCGGGGTCAAGACCAGCGTCGTCTCGAGGTAGGGGCTCGCGTAAAGAGCACCTGCTCGGTCGGCGATCCGCCGAATTCGTCCCCAGGCCAGTTCGTGGATGTGCTGCGTCCTCTCTCCTTCGCCACGGGCACGAAAAGCTGATAGTTCCGAGACAGTTGCCCATGCGGCAGCTGACAGCAGTTGCGGCTTCCCCGCCACGGTGGCTACCGCACCATCCAGTCGCTCTAGCCGCACTTGTTGGCTACCCTCAGTCCACGCAACGATCTCTATTTCAAAGTCACGGCCTGAAAGCGTTCCCGTGCTATCCAGAACTGGTCGGAGTGGTCCCAGCGGAGGGAGGTTCAATAGATTTAAAGCTCCGACATGCTCGGCTGAACCCTGCAGCTCGTACAGATCGAGCCAAGGAATGGTCACGCCTTTGCTATCCAGGCGACAGTGATTCTCCGTGGCCAGCTGCGCGAGATATGCGCCAAGTACTGAGTCCTCTGCGCCCGCTTCGTGGATAGCTGCTAGAAGCCCCTCCGGCGACGCCTCCATCAGTTCACCCATGAACTCGATGCGAATCCCGTCGTTGATCCACGCTATTTTAAGCAAAGGCTCACCAGACCTGGATCCTGCGGGCCGCTTGAAAAATTCGAATAGACCCATCAGCGTTCCACGTAGTACCAGGCTTGGCGGCTGTTCGCCCACTTGAATCCACTCTCCTTCAGCCTTGAGGCGAGCGCAACTCTCTGATCCGGATCCTTAATCCACAATCGCCCACCACCGTCGGCTTTACGCAAGTCATCCATGAACGCTCCAGGAAACCGCGAAAGGAGAGCCCGCAAAGACGGGACGTCAGAATCGCTGGCGGACGCCTCTTTGCGGAACGCAGTGACACCAGTGTCGGCATCTCGACTTCTCATTGTCGACAAGGTTGCTGTGCCAGTAGACATAGCACGCTGAACATCAGGGCGATCCGGGTGTATCCCGAGACGGCGCAAATCAGCTCCGGCTCTGGAGGCCCATCCCTCCCGGTGAACGATGCGCAGTGCGCAGTTGGTGTTGTAGCCGGCAGCAAGATCCGAAGTCCCACCGTCATAGTGCCTAAGATACGGCTCGAAAGGCAGTTGATCAGCTTGGTAGACGTAGCAAGCGTTAGGCTTTTTGCTGAATTCAATAAAGAGGTAAGGACCTATCTGCATCATGAATGCGTCCACCTCAGGCTTGCTCGTGAGTTGAGCATAGGCGTCCTCCTCACGAGCAATTAGGTCTCTGATACTGGGATTTTCCCGCTTGAGTATCATGGTGTCACGCCCGAACACCAGTCTGGTCCAAGTGACTTGCTTGAGATACTTCGACCAGAAGGCCAGGCGACCTTCATCGGCGTTGTTGCGAGCAGCGAGGATGCCGAAAAAGTCTTCGAGGTTCTGTTTGTTCACCCAACCCAGTACCATTTCCCACACGGTGTCTGGCACGCGGTTCCAGGCAGTGGCAATCCCGGCTGCCTTGAGCTTTGGGTTCTTCCAGACTGTTGACTGACAAACGTAATCGCGAAGCTGCGCATCTGGCGGCGCTCCCTTGCACGCGTGATACCGAATAAGAATCGCTTCCAAGGCCTCATCTCGAAAGCCAGACTTGCCCTGGATGAGGTTGAGAAGCTGTGAAAGTAGTCTCCGAAACTCCGCGTCGGTGTCACCCGTAGCACGCTCCACCGTGTCAAGTACTAGCGCGTGCCAGAACCAACTCGAGGGAGGAATCCCGAGATCCTTAGCCAGACGATCCGTAGCCTCTGTTTCACCTTGCAAGTAGGCGCGTGAGTATTTCTCGACAGGCGCCGCCGTCAACACTTCGTGCTCCTTGCGAAGTATGCCGATCCAGTCCGGTACGAGCTCCCGACCAGCCAGCCGGTCAATCAACGGCCAGGTGCGCTCCAAGAACGCCCTCAACGCCTCCCAACCCGCCTGCGCGCTTTCGTCCCTGACAAGGTTTGGGGCATAGTTGAAGTAGGAGTACAGCAATCCGTGCCAAGTAAGCCGCCAGAGATCGCCACGCTTAGCCTCGGCCTCGTATGAGCCTAGCAACTCCAAAAGCCGCCTGGATCCGAGGATCGTGGCGCCCGACATTTCCTGAATCGGCTCAGCAACGGCAGAGGCCACCAAATCTCTCTGCCAGGCATCCAGCTCCTGTCCGCGTAGAAAGGTTCGAGCCGCTGCGTAAGCGTCCTCCTTACTCGGCTTGGCCTTCGCATATCCCTGGAAGATTTTCTCAGCCTCATGGGCTGACATCTCAACCAACTCGGGCTTTCCAAACTCGCCCGTCTGTAGCCCCATAGCTCCGATGGCCGCTGCCAGGTCATGTGTCAGTTGGCGGAGTGCGGCTACCTCTAACACTGTCCAAACTCCTTATCCTTCAGAGTATCGGTAGCAACTGGAAGCTTCTCATCAAGCCCCCAAAAGTCAATCTTGAACTCCACCCGACGGCTTTCAGCCTTGTCCTTCTTGATGGAATTAAACGAATACCCACCGACCAGGAACAGTTCCTGCACCTTACGTAGCTCCTCTGGGCTGAGGGCGTTGGCGCCTGTCCCCTGAAACAGCGAGCAAACGACGCTGCGGCTACGGTCCAAGCTCAGTTGCAAATTGTAGAGATACGTCCCGTCTTCGTCAGTGAATCCCTCCACCACAATGCTACGCATCCAGCGCCGCCCCTCCGGCGTGTCTTTCGCCCGCAACAGGACTGGGACATAGTCACGCAGAAACTGTCCAGCCTGGGCGCTGATGATATAACTTCCGCTCTCGAAACGCACCTCTTTGCCAAGATCGATTCGGTAGTTCAGCTGGTCAACGCCGACGCCGGTGCTCTGAGAATCGTCAGCAATCATAGTCATGATTGTTTTGATGGCCTTATTACGCTTGATGATGGGACTAGTCATTACGTCAATGCGTTGAGTGACTGAAACCAGGGAGACAGCCATCATAACCAGGAACAGTATCATCAACGCAGACATCAGATCCGAGAAGGAAATCCAAAACGGACTTTCCCCCTCATGCCTTCCCCCACGCTTGACGAAGACGCGAGCAAACACCTCAGGCCCTCTTCATCCGCTGAACCGCGCTCGCGAGCTCCTGAACAACACCATTAAGATGACCCGTACCCTGCGCGAGGTGGCGATCAGTCTCTGCGATAGTCGACTTCACTTGGCTCACCAAAGAGTTACCAAAGTCAGTGAACGCCTTGACCAGGGCTACATTGACCTGATCGAGGTGACCACGAGCCTCCGTTTCCGACTTTCGCATTTCTTCGGCACTCGCCTTAATGTTGTTAACCAATTCCTGGGAAATACCAGCCTCCTTCTTGGCCGCGTCAATGAGACCCATTAGAGCCACTACCTGGGTGTCGACGGTCTTGCGGGTAGAGTCGTACTGTTCAAATCCTTGCTGAACCGCAACAGAGGCTGCTCGCAGCGTGGCAGATGCCGAAGATAACGCTTCTACCACATTCGTCGATCGCTCTAACACATCGGTCACTGCCGTACCCGCAGTCTCGAAGCGCTGTGCAGCTGCACCCATCGTGAGGGCACCTTGGTTCATCCCGTCGATGGCATGCAGCGACACCTCGCCCAGCGCGTCAATGTTGCGTTGGGTCTTTGTGACTTGATCCGAGACGGCGCTTAGAAGAGTATCCACCTGCGCAGTCAGGCCACCAACTAATTGAGTGGTCTGACTCGTGAGGAGATCGTTCCGCCCATGCTCATCTACAGCCGCCGCTTTGCGGACGTTCTCCAGGCCCGCCATGGAGCTGGCGACTTCGCTGAGAACCTTCATCACTGCCTCGTCCATCGCCTGCTTTGATTTGTTCTGCTCCTCAGTGACTAGGCGCCGGAAGTCCTGAACAAACTCCCTCATCTGATCTGTCAGCAACTGCTGATTGTCTGCCGCCTTTCTCATCGCATCCTCAAGGGTGCCAGTCATCTGCGTGGAGGCCTGCTCGTTGGTGCTCTTGATATCTGCTAGAAGACCCTGGAGGGAAGATTGGACCGCCGACATGGAATCCATGGATCTCTGCATCTGCTCATTGATACCTCGCATCTGACCACCGAAAGTGTCCTCCAGCTTAGCCATGAACCCCGTTAGCAACGTCTCAAGCATGGTGTTGACCTGGTCTCCATTACCCCGCGCCGTCACCTCCATAGCCTCACCGACGCGCTTCATGGGATCTGCAATAGCGGTGGAGATGGCCTCCCCAATATGCTGACCCAGGGCGGCTACAGAAGCCTCTTGCGCCGCAATCTGCCGATCCACAAGGTTGGTCATCATTTTGTGGAGATCTTCCACAAGGGCGTCTTTGAGCTGGGCAGTACTGGCGGCGTTCTGCTCAGAGGAGCGAACCAGCCGCGCAAGGTACTCTTCACCAGCGCCTGTCGAGTACAAGCTGTCGATGCCCTGATTGAGCTTTTCGACAAGGCCGTAAAGTTTGGCTAAAACCAGACGGCTGAAGAACACGACCAACATCGCGCAGAAGATAGCTACGCCGGAGACAATAAATGCGTGTTGTACTCCCAGTAACAACGGCCCCAGGCCCTTGACTGCTTCTTCGATAGGAAACGGCTTGAAGCCTTGTAGTCCAGCCAGCAGCCCGGCGAACGTGCCGATAATCCCCAGGCCCGTCAACACCCCAGGGAGGTGGCGTATAAAATCATCGAATAGGCGACCGTCTACGAGTACCTCGCGGGTGAACATAGTCTCTGCTGGAACTGTCGCCCGAAACTCTGTCAGCGCAATGGTTCCAGAGCCAGCCTTATGCAGTTCATGCAGAGTGTCTTGATACTCTTTCCAGAGATGCTGGAACGGCCCGCCCCGAAACGCCTTCTTGGCATCGACATCCTCAGGGTTAGGAGCCCGCTCCGCTCGGTGCACATATTTATTAACAGATTTAAGCTGCCACCAAACCCGCGTACCCTGGATAAGATAGAGAACCGCGAACATGCCGGTGAGGACGATGACCAGCAGGAACATGTAGAGTGGAATGCCGACGAGTAATCCCAGCGACGGATACACCGTCCCGAGGAATTTCGATACCTCATCCATTCGCCCGACCTCCTCGCTTGGCGCCTCTCAGAGGCATCCCTTCTGTGTCCTCAATATTATTACGAGCACAGAAACCCTCTGCAAGCACCTCGAGCATATTCGTCAGGCTACTACGATGCTCATGCTGTGCGTCTGCGTAAAGCCGACGCTTGGTCTTCATGGCTATCCGAAACGACAGCCCAATAGTTTTTTCGTCACTCATGGATACAATGTACTGTACTTTACAACACATTGCCCGTTGGATGAGGTCACGCACAAAATGTCTCTACTCCGCAGCTGTCATCGTAGGAAGGACCAAGATGCTCAAGATGCGTTCAAATATTCGACGCAACTGATGACTTCCGAGCCATGGCGGACTCCAAAAAACGTGAAGTACGGTATAGGCAAAAAGAACTGTTTTCATGCCAGGTTTTTGAAAAAATCTCGCGCATTGGAGCATAAGGCGATTCTTGTGCTCCAACACCCCGCAGTAAAAAAACAAAAACCCTGAATAATCAGGGCTTGTTGTTGGAAACTATGGTCGGGGCGACATGATTCGAACATGCGACTCCTGCGTCCCGAACGCAGTACTCTACCAGGCTGAGCTACGCCCCGACTTAAGACTGACTATGGATTGGATTTTGCTAATCCGACCTACTACATGCATGGCACCCACAAGGGGTGCCGCTACATGTTCGACGAAGGAGCTACATTTTCGACGAAGGAGTGATTTTAGCAAATTCTGGCAGATGCGTTCGGCCGCGATCTAATGATCTCTTTCGACCGCGAAAGTGCAAAATTCTAACAAGGTTTCCTGATAGGCAGACGACGGGTAAGCGGCGATAGCCTGACGAGCCAGCCCGGCTTCGGCTACTGCCGCCTGGCGGGTGTAATCCAGCGCGCCGGTATCGTGTATGGCTTGGGCCACGGCCGCGAAATCGGCCTCGCCCGCCTTGATCGCGTCTTGAATCAACTGCTTCTGGGCGCGGCTGCCCGTTTCCATGACGCGGATCAGCGGCAGCGTAGCCTTGCCTTCACGCAGATCGTCGCCCACGTTCTTGCCCAGCGTGTGGACGTCGCCGCTGTAATCGAGCACATCATCGATCAACTGGAAGGCGGTGCCTATGTGCCGACCATAGGCGGCGGCGGCCGCCTGTTGTTCAGGGGTGGCGTGGGCAATGATGGCGCCGACCTGCGCCGAGGCCTCGAACAATTTGGCCGTTTTGTAGCGCACCACTTGCAGGTAGCGATCCAGCGAAATGTCGGGGTCGTGCACATTCATCAACTGCAGCACTTCGCCTTCGGCGATGACGGTAGTAGCCTCCGACAGAATCGACATGACCGCCATCGTATTGGTTTCCACCATCATTTCAAACGAGCGCGAATACAGGTAGTCGCCCACCAACACGCTGGCGGCGTTACCGAATACGGCATTGGCCGTGCGCCTGCCGCGACGCATGTCGGACTCGTCGACCACATCGTCGTGCAGCAAAGTGGCCGTATGTATGAACTCGACCACGGCGGCCAGCAAATGATGATCGACGCCCCGATAGCCCAGCGCATTGGCCACTACGAGCAGCAAGGCCGGGCGCATGCGTTTGCCGCCGGCGCCCACGATATAGTCGCCTATGGTGCGGATCAGGACAACATCGGAATTCAGGCGAGCGCGTATCACCGCATCAACCGCCTTCATATCGTCTGCAACAGGTGCCATCAGCTCGGCAAGATTCAAAACGTAGCCCGGATTCAAAAGTAAACGTCAAGAGAAGGCTTGGATTATACGGGCGCGCCGTGCTGCAAGAAAGTCGCTAAATTGGCGATAATAGCGATTTACCCCAAGTTTTCCGGAGAAATCATTGAGTGCCACCGACTTGAGCACGCTTATCCACCGCGCCGAACGTGTATTGACTCAGCTCGAGGCCTGGTTGCCTCCCGCACCGCCCGATACCGATTGGACCGCCCATGCGTTTCGCTGGCGCAAGCGCGGCAATCGCGGGTGGCTCGACGCCGTCCAGCACATATCGGTCATCAACCCTGGCGACCTGCAGCACATTGAACGCCAGAAAGGCATTATCGACCGCAACACGCAACATTTCCTGCACAAGAAGCCCGCCAACAACGTGCTGATGACGGGCGCCCGCGGCACAGGCAAAAGCTCGCTGGTCAAGGCCATGTTGGCTGCTTACGGCGCGCAAGGCTTGCGGCTCATCGAAGTGGACAAGACCGATATGGGTGATTTGGGCGATATCGTCGACCTGGTTGGCGCGCGCCCCGAGCGTTTTATTGTGTTTTGCGACGACCTGTCGTTTGAAGAAGGCGAGCCCGGCTACAAGGCGCTTAAATCGGTGCTGGACGGCTCAGTGAGCTCGGCGGGCGACAACGTCCTGATTTACGCCACGTCCAACCGGCGCCACCTTATGCCGGAATACATGAGCGAGAATTTAAGTGCTCAGCATCAAGCCGATGGCGAAATTCATCCGGGCGAAACCGTTGAAGAAAAAATCTCGCTCTCGGAACGGTTCGGCTTATGGCTGTCGTTCTATCCGTTCAAACAAGACGATTACCTGGATATCGTGTATTACTGGCTTAAAGAGTCGGGCTGCACACCTGCCGACATTGAAGCCTCGCGCACCGAAGCGCTGCAATGGGCACTGGAACGCGGCTCGCGCTCGGGCCGGGTCGCACGCCAGTTTGCGCGCGACTGGTCGGCTCGGCATGTCTAAACCGTTTATAGAAGTCGCCGCCGGCTTGATCCTGCGCGCTGACGGCTGGCTGCTACTGGCCGAACGCCCTGTCGGCAAACCCTGGTCGGGCTGGTGGGAGTTGCCCGGCGGCAAAATAGAAGCGGGCGAAACCGTGCTGCAAGCCCTGGCGCGCGAGCTGAAAGAAGAACTCGATATCCAGGTAACCGACGCCACGCCCTGGGTGACGTATACGCACGAATATCCCAAGAACATCGTGCGGCTGGCCTTTTGCCGCGTAACGGGCTGGAATGGCGAACCCGCAGGAATAGAAGGACAACGGCTGGCCTGGGTTGATCCACACAAACCTATTACCGTCGGAACGCTATTACCCGCCACCGAGCCGCCGCTGCGCTGGCTGCGCCTGCCCGACCGGTACCTGATTACGTCAATCGCGTGCACACCGAACCTGCCTGTTTTTTTAGAACAATTGGATCGTGCATTGCAAAATGGGGTGAAGCTGGTGCAGTTTCGCGAACCCGCCTGGTCGGACAATGCCAGTCCCGAAGAGGTCAACGAAGGGTTTGGGCAAGTCTTGCGCCGCTGCCACGATAGCGGCGCCCAATGCCTACTCAATAGCATTCATCCTGAACCATGGCGCGCATTGGCCGACGGCGTGCACTGGCGCGCCTGCGATGCGCTAACGCAAACAAGTCCAACAGCGCCAACCGAAGGCCTGGTGGGCGTATCGGCCCACACGACAGAAGACCTGGCCGCAGCGCGCCGTCTGAACGCCGACTTTGTCGTGCTGGGGCACGTGCTGGCAACGCCGTCGCATCCAGACCAGCCCGGCATGGGCTGGGCACGTTTTGCACAGTTGGCCGAACAGGCCGGCCTGCCGGCTTTTGCCATAGGTGGCCAATCGATGCAAACCCTGGGCACGGCACAGCGCCACGGCGCTCATGGCGTTGCGGGCATGCGCTATCTGTTGGCAGGCTGACTGTCGATGAGCGGGCTGTCAGACGGCGGCGGAGCCTGCCAGCCGCCCCCCAAGGCAGCAATCAATTGCACGCTGGCCACCAGGCGGCTCGATTGCAGCGACAACGCCGAACGCTCGGTGCTAAGCGCCGTAGCCTCGACCTGTGCCACGCTCAGGTAATCGATCAGTCCGGCTTTGTACTGGTTTTCGGTCAGGCGCAAAGACTCGCGCGCGGCAGCCAGGGCCCGGTCCTGGGTGACCAGCTCTTGCCCCATCACGCGCAACTGCGCCAGATAGTTCTCAACCTCTTGCAAAGCCGTAAGCACAGTCAAGCGGTACGCAGCCACCTGCGCGTCGTAGGCTGCCCTGGCTTGCGCAACTTTGGATTCCCGCGCCCCGCCATCGAAAATGGTCAAGGCCAAAGCCGGGCCCAAAGACCAAAAGCTGATCGGTGCGCCCAGCCACGCGGCCCACTGACTGCCGCTCAAGCCCGCGTTACCGCTAAGCGTCAGATCGGGAAACCAGGCGGCCTGCGCCACGCCGATCTGCGCATTGGCCTGCGCTGTCAGGCGCTCCGCGCTAGCGACATCAGGGCGACGCTCCAGCAACTGCGAAGGCAGACCCAGTGGAATGTCGGGCACTTTCCCTACGATCTGTGCCGGCGCCAAGGTAAAAGCCGAGGGCGCCCGGCCAGTCAGTACCGCCAACGCATGCTCAAACTGCGCCCGCTGCCAGTCCAGGGCCAGCGCTTGCGTACGCGCATTCTCGAGCTGAGTCTGGGCTGCAGCCACATCCGCCCGGGCAGCTACCCCTGCCAGATAGCGATTCTGCGTGGTGCGCAACAGCCGCTCATAGGCTGCGAGCGTTTGATCGTATAGCCTTTTTTCCGCATCCAGCGCACGCAATTGAAAATAGCTTTGCGCCAGGGTTGATTGCATACTGAGCCGGGTGGCCGCCAGATCCGCAGCGCTTGCTTGCGCGCCTGCCTGGCTGGATTCGACGGTGCGCCGAATCTTGCCCCATAGGTCGGGCTCCCAGCTAACGCTTCCTGTCAGGCTGGACTGCGTCGAGCCGCTCGAACGAGACCCGCTCGGACTGGAACTCGAGCCGCCACCCGAGCCGCTCCCCCCTGATCGGGTAGCCGAAAGCCCCGCACTCAATGTAGGGAAGAACCCGGCGCGAGTCGACTGTACCAAGGCCTGAGCCTGCCGATACTGAGCTTGGGCCTGCGCAATGTTTTGATTGGCAGCCAGCAAGGCATCCATAAGCTGGTTCAGAACAGGGTCGTTATAGCTGCGCCACCAATCCGCGCGCAAGGCCGTGTCGTTGGGCATCGCCTGGGTCCAGCCCTTTGTTTCTTTATAGCTCGCGCCCACCGCAATGTCCGGCCGCTTATAGTCGGGCCCCACCGCACATGCACTCAACAAGGCCGCCAGAGCTAAAGCCACGGACGCCTTCAGAATATTTTTAGTTGGATTAAGCATGTTCAGGCTGCCCCCGCTTGCGATTGGCCCATAAACGGAAACGATCCAGATATAAATAAACAACAGGGGTGGTATAGAGCGTTAGGGCCTGGCTTAGAATCAGCCCCCCTACGATCGTCAAGCCCAGCGGCCGGCGCAGCTCCACGCCAGCGCCCGAGGCCAGCACCAGAGGCAGTGCGCCAAACAGTGCAGATACCGTGGTCATCATGATCGGGCGAAACCGCACCAGGCAGGCCAGGTAAATGGCATCGCGCGAGGACAGATGTTGCTCGCGCTCGGCCTGCAAGGCGAAATCGACCATCATGATGGCATTTTTTTTCACGATCCCGATCAGCAGAAACACGCCGATCAGCGCGATGAGCGAAAACTCTTCGCCCAGCAGCATCAGCGCGAGCAACGCGCCTATGCCGGCCGATGGCAGGGTCGACAAAATGGTTAGCGGGTGTACGTAACTTTCATACAGGATGCCCAGCACGATATACATCGTAACCAGTGCCGCCAGGATCAACCACGGTTGTTGAGCCAGCGATTTTTGCAAGGCGTTGGCGTCGCCCAGAAAGCCCGCCTGGATCTCTTGAGTGGGCAGGCCGCTGCGCGCCACCGCCTGATCGATGGCTTGGATCGCCTGCTGTAGCGACACCCCGGGCGCCAGACTGAAAGAAACCGTATCGGCGGCAAACAGGCCCTGATGCTGCACGCTGAGCGGTGAATTAACCACTTCAAAATGAGTAAACGCCGACAGGGGCACCAAGACTCCGCTGGCGGTTACGACCTGCACTTTTTTGAGCGACTCGGCATCCTGCGCGTAGCGCTGATCCACCCCCATTACCACATGGTATTGATTCAGTGGACTGTAGATCACCGATACCTGGCGCTGGCTAAAAGAGTTATTCAGGGTTGATGCTATCAGACCCATATTTACGCCCAGGCGGGTGGCGGCATCGCGATCTATGACCAGATTTACCTGCGTGCCTTTGTCTTCCACATCGGTATCAACGTCGACCAGCTCGGGCAAGCCCACCATGGCCTGCTGTATTTTAGGCAGCCATGTCTTGAGCAAGGTCAAATCACTGGCCATCAGGGTGTAGTCGTAGGACGCCGTGCTGGTCTGCCGGCTGCCCATGCGTATGTCTTGTTGCGGCACTAGCGTCAGGCGCGCGCCGGGTACGCCAACGAATTTGCCGCGCAGGCGATTCACAACTTGCAAGGCGCTGACCTTGCGTTGGGCCAAAGGCTTGAGCTGAATCAGCATGAAACTGGAATTGCTGCCACCGCGCCCTCCGGCAAAACCGGTCACGCTGTCGATGGCCGGGTCTTGCAGCAATATTTTGCGAAACCCTTCCATCTTGGGCAGCATGGCCGTAAATGAAGTGCCCTGATCCACCCTGAAAAACCCAAGCAGCTGGCCTGTGTCTTGCTGCGGGAAAAAGCCCTTGGGCACGATCTTGTACAAATAAACATTAAGCCCTACGGTGATGGCCAGCAGCAACATCATGAAACGGCCATGCGCCAGCGCCCAGGCCAGCGACGTTTTATAACCACCCCACAACCAGTCGCCCACTTGCTGAAAACCTCGCATCAATTTTCCGGGCGGTTTTTTTTGCCGCGGCTGCACACGCAGCAGGCGCGCGCACATCATGGGGGTAAGGGTCAGCGACACGACGAGCGAGACCAGGATGGCGGCCGACAAAGTAACGGCAAATTCTCGAAAGAGGCGTCCGACGATGCCGCTCATCAGCAATATGGGAATAAATACCGCAACCAGCGATACGCTCATTGCCAACACCGTAAAGCCTACTTCTTTGAGCCCACGCAAGGCGGCGCGAAGAGGAGACCCGCCCCGTTCGATGTGGCGCATTATGTTTTCCAGCACCACGATGGCATCGTCAACCACAAAGCCCGCCGCCACAATCAGGGCCATCAGGGAAATGGTATTGAGCGTGAAGTTAAACAGCAACATCAGGCTGAAGGTGGTGATGAGCGACACTGGCACCACGATGCTGGGTATAAGCGCTGCCCGCAGATTGCGCAAAAACAGTAATACCACCAGCACCACCAGCACCACGGCAATCACCAAAGTAATTTCGGCTTCCTGCAATGACGCGCGTATGCTGGGAGTACGATCCTGCGCTACCGTCAGTACAACATTGGCCGGCAACATCGCCTGAAAGCCAGGCATTTCCGACTTGATGGCATCCACCGTATCAATGATATTGGCGTCGGACTGACGCCGCACAATCAATAAAATGGCTTTCTTATCATTGAAGAAGCCAGCGTTGAAAATATCTTCAACCGAATCTTCTACCGTGGCCACATCACTGAGACGCACTGGAGAGCCGTTGCGATACGCCACAATCAAAGGCTTATATTGCGCTGCCTTGGTCAACTGGTTGCCCGCACTCACTACCCAGTGAAGCTTATTGTTTTCAACCATGCCGTTCGGGCGCATGGTGTTGGCATTGGTCAGCGCCGTGCGCACGTCGTCCAGCGCAATGCCGGCGCTGGCCAGGGCCTGGGGGTTCAAATTGACGCGTATGGCCGGCAGCGAACTGCCGCCTATGCTGACTTCGCCCACACCGGAAACCTGCGACAACTTTTGCGCCAGGACGGTCGATGCCAGATCATATAGCTGGCCCTGCGCAACGGTGGACGAGGTCAGCGCGAGCACCATAATGGGGGCCGAAGCCGGGTTCACCTTGTGATAGGTGGGGTTGCTGCGCAATGCGCTAGGCAAAAGCGTGCGCGCAGCGTTGATCGCCGCCTGTACATCACGCGCGGCGCTATTGATGTTGCGGCTTAGGTCGAACTGCAAAAAAACACGCGTCGATCCCTCGGAACTGCTTGAACTCATGTCGGTAATCCCGGCAATGGAACCCAAGGCCTGCTCCAGCGGTGTGGCCACAGTGGAGGCCATGGTTTCAGGGCTGGCTCCGGCCATATTGGCCGATACCGAGATCATTGGATAATCAACCTGCGGCAAAGGCGACACTGGCAACAGCCAGAAGGCCAACCCCCCCGTCAGCACCAGGGCCAGACTTAATAGCGTCGTAGCCACTGGGCGCATGATGAAGAGCGACAAGAACCTCATCGCGCCGCCCCGCCGCCGCCTCGCCACGCCCTGACGCGTTGCGACAAGCCATCAAACCACAGATAAATTACCGGCACGGTAAATAGCGTCAACACCTGGCTGCACAGCAAGCCGCCCACCATGACCAGGCCCAATGGTTGGCGCAACTCGGAGCCGGCGCCGGTCGCAAACATGAGGGGAATGGCACTAAAGAGTGCCGCCAGCGTGGTCATTAGAATTGGACGGAAGCGCAGCAAAGCCGCCTCGTGGATAGCAGCCTGCGGCGCCAGGCCGCGGTGACGCTCGGCGTCGAGCGCGAAGTCGATCATCATGATGGCATTTTTCTTCACGATCCCTATAAGCAGAATAATGCCGATGATCCCGATCATGTCGAGCTCGGAGCCGGTCAGCAGCAAAGCCAGCAAGGCGCCGATGGCGGCCGACGGCAGCGTAGACAGAATCGTGATGGGGTGAATATAACTTTCGTACAGTATGCCCAGCACGATATACATGGCCACCACTGCCGCGAGCAGCAGCCACAAAGTGCTGTCAAGCGATGCCTGAAATGCCCGTGCCGCCCCCTGAAAGTTTGTGTCTATTGATGCCGGCATAGCCAAGCCGCTTTCAGCCTGAGTAATCGCCGCGACCGCGTCGGACAAGGCCGCGCCCGGCGCCAGATTGAACGAAATCGTGGCAGCCGGAAACTGACCCAAGCGCTCAATCGACAACAAGGCATTCGATTCAACCACCTGAGCCAGACCCGACAAGGGAACCGGCCCGCCGCTGGTGGTTGGCACATAAATCTGATCAAGAGAGGCCGGGCTCTGGCGAAATTGAGGTGCAACCTCGAGCACCACGCGATACTGCGATGATTGCGTAAAAATGGTGGAAATCAGGCGTTGCCCGAAAGCATCGTAGAGAGCCTCGTTTATCGCCGACGTGGTCACGCCCAGGCGCGCAGCCGCATCGCGGTCTATTTTCAACGAAGTCTGCAAGCCGTCGGGCTGAAGGTCATCGCCCACATCGGTCAGTTGCGGCAGGGTTTGCAACTTTGCCACGACCTTGGGCACCCATTGCTCGAGCACCGCGCTGTCGGGATTGGACAATGTCATCTGGAACTGAGCGCGGCTGACATGATCGTCAATGGTCAGATCTTGCACCGGCTGCATGTACACTTTGATGTCGGGCACCTTTTGCAGCATGACGCCAAGCCTTCGAATAACCGTGGCCGCATTGGCGCTGCGCTCGCCAACAGGCTTTAGCGCAATTTGCATGCGGCCTGTATTGAGGGTCGAGTTGGTGCCGTCTATGCCAATAAACGAGGTTACGGCCGATACGTCGGGGTCTTTCAATATCTGGTCCACCGCCTGCTGCTGACGCTGGCCCATCGACTGGAACGAAACGCTTTGCGGGGCCTGGCTGATGGCCTGGATCATGCCCGTGTCTTGCTGCGGGAAAAAGCCTTTGGGTACTGCCATATATAACAGGCCGGTCACGATCAGCGTGCCCACAGCCACGATCAGCGTGGCCCGCTGATGGGACAGCACAAAAATCAGGCTGCGGTCGTATCTTCTGATCGAGGCTTCAATCCAGGCGCCGGTCATTTTCTGGAAGCGGCCGTATTTCATTTCCGATTCAGGCTTGAGCAGGCGCGCGCACATCATCGGCGTGAGCGTGAGCGAAATCAACAGCGAAATCAAAATCGCCACTGCCAGCGTGATGGCAAATTCCCGAAACAGCCGACCGATGACATCGCTCATGAACAGCAACGGGATCAGCACTGCAATCAACGACAAGGTCAGGGACACCAGTGTGAAACCAATCTGCGATGCGCCCTTCAAGGCCGCTTGCAGGGCCGTCTCGCCCGATTCGATATGCCGCGCGATATTTTCAATCATCACGATGGCGTCATCAACCACAAAGCCGGTGGCGATGGTAAGCGCCATCAAGGTCAGGTTGTTGATGCTGAATCCGGCCAGGTACATGACGCCAAAGGTGCCCACCAGCGACAGCGGTACCACCACGCTGGGGATAAAGGTAGCCGTCCAGCTGCGCAGAAAAACAAAGGTGACCAGCACCACCAGCACCACTGCCAGTATCAGTTCGATACGCACGTGATCGATGGAGTCGCGTATGGTTTGCGTGCGGTCCGTGGCCACCGACACATTCACGCCTACGGGCAACGCCTGCTTCAGCGTCGGCAACAGAGCCTCCACGCGATCCACGACATCGATGACATTGGCGCCAGGCTGGCGCTGGATGCTGAGCAAAATCGCCGGGGTTTTGCCTACCCATGCCGCCTGACGTATATCTTGCGCATCTTGCTGCGTGTGGGCGACATCACGCAAACGCAGCGGCGCACCATTCTTATAAGACAATATCAGCTGATCGTAGCCTTTAGGCGAGGCAAGCTGATCATTGGCGTTGATAGTGGTGGATCGCTCCGGACCGTCCAGATTTCCTTTGGGTTGATTGGTGTTGGCGGTCGTGACAGCCGTTCGTATATCCGCCAGAGTCAGGCCATGCGCGGCCAGCGCCTGCGGGTTGGCCTCTATGCGCACGGCCGGCCTCTGGCCGCCTGCAATGCTTACCAGGCCGACCCCGGATATTTGCGACAGCTTTTGCGCCATCCGTATGTCGATCAGGTCTCTGACCTGATACAGAGGCAAGGTTGGCGAAGTGATCGCCAGGCTTATCACGGGCGTATCGGCCGGATTGACCTTGTTGTAAGTAGGCGGAGTGGGCAGATCGTTAGGCAGCAGATTGGACGCGGCGTTAATGGCCGCCTGAACCTCCTGCTCCGCCACATCCAGAGGCAAAGTCAAATCGAACTGCAAGGTAATCATGGACGAACCGCCCGAACTGGACGAACTCATCTGAGACAAACCGGGCATTTGGCCAAACTGGCGCTCCAGCGGCGAGGTCACCAGCGCGGTCATTACCGTGGGGCTGGCGCCCGGATACAAGGTCACGACCTGAATAGTGGGGTAATCCACCTCGGGTAGCGCCGACACCGGCAGCATCCGGTAGGCGAGTATCCCCGAAATGAGCAAAGCAAACATCGCCAGCGTGGTGGCGACAGGCCGCAGAATAAACAAGCGCGAAAGATTCACAGGTCGGGAGCCTAGTGGCGGGCGCGCGGCCCATTCGTCGCGGCAGGCGCCGTCGTTGGCGTGGCGGCCGCAGTGGCCGCGGGTTTGGCCGGGGCATCCGCCGCAGCCTTCATGACCTCGACCTTGGCCCCTTCACGCAAGCGATCAAGGCCTTCTGTCACGACCTGCTGGCCTGCTGTCAGGCCAGCCGTCACGGCCACCTGCTTGCCGTCAACGGTGCCGGTGGTAATGGGCTGAATGTGCACCGTGCCATCGGCCTTGAGCACATACACGAAGGCCCCGATCGAACCGTGCTGCACGGCCAAGGTGGGGACTGCCAGCGCATGGTCATCACTACTGACGAGCAGGCGTACATTGACGAACTGGTTCGGGAAAAGGGCCTCATCGTCATTGGCAAAGCGAGCCTTGAGCTTGAGGGTGCCAGTGGCGACATCGATTTGATTATCGACTGACATCAGCTCGCCGCTGGCGATTTTCAACTGATCGTCGCGCCCATACAGATCGACGGCCAATTTCTGACCTTTGTGCATAGCGGCCAAAACTGCCGGCAACTGCACCTGAGGCAAGGTAAAAATCACAGAGATGGGTTGAGTCTGGGTAATTACGACCAGGCCCGTGGTGCTTGCAGCGGAAATCAAATTGCCCTGATCAACCGTGCGCAGGCCCAAACGCCCCGAAATCGGCGCCGTGATGCGCGTAAAACTTAGCTGTAACGCCGCGCTATCGACGGCCGCCTGATCGCTTTTGTCCGAACCCATGTACTGCTGAACCAGCGCGGCCTGGGTATCCACCTGCTGTTGGGCGATGGAATCTTGCTTGTACAAGGTCTGATAGCGCTGCAAGTCGCGCCGGGCATTTTGCAGTAAGGCCCGATTCTGCTTCTGCTGGCCCTGGGCCTGTTCAAGCTGAACCTGGAACGTACGCGGATCAATCTGCGCGAGCAGCTCGCCCTGCTTCACTTTTTGCCCGTCGGCAAAATAGATTTTCTGTAATTCGCCGTCAACCCGGCTGCGTACCGTCACGGTATTGAATGCGGTGACGGTGCCAATCGCACTCAGGGAGTAGTTGATGCGCCCAATTGCCACCTGCGCAACTCGTACGGGGACCACATTGGAAGCCCCGCCGCGGAACATGGAGGTGGACGTGCGTTTCGCATTTTTATGAAAAGCCCAATACCCTCCACCCAGTACGATCACTATAACAATTGCCCAAACCCAGGCTAGGGTATGACCAGGCCGATTCGGTTCGGCGCGAGGATCCAACATACACAACTCTCCGCTTCAGCACGCGATAACTACGCCATTCTCGCCTATTTGAGGCCCGAACGAGCAGGAAGATCGAAAAGCTGAAATCGGGTGCAACAACTAAATCGCTGTGGTTAGTGGCACCCACAAGGGGTGCCGCTACATGACAGGCGCAAGGCCTGTCGCTACATATTTGAGCTCTACACGTTGCAACGTGCCAGCTTGAAGGGCGTATCGCGAGTAACCGGCTGGGGTTTCAGGTCGCAATCTTGCGCCGCAAAACGGATCCATATGACGTATTTATTGGCGCTCATTTCGGGAAACACCCCCAGATCGGGGTCCACCCATACGCGCAGCATCTGGAAGGTTTTGCCGCTAAGCATTTCCTGATAGGCACCCTGCTTGGCTTCAAGATCGGCCACATCGCTGGAATCGCGCAACAGCCTCAAGCAAAGGGACAAGCCCTTGTACAGAGGTAAAAATGGGCTGATCCATTGCCTGAGGTCTTGCAGGCGGGTATCGTAGGACTTGATCTGCCAGGAATAATACGAAGGCATATCGACCTGCGAAGACCCGCCAGGAACGGCAATGCGTCCACGCAAGCTCGCCAACCACTCGTTGTCGCGCAGTATCTGCCCGACCCGGCCTTGCGCGCCAAGCTCTGCGCTACTGATTTGGATTTCGTCGAGCAAGGCATCAAGCGTGCCCGGGTCGACGCCAGGGTGCTGACGCAAAGCGCCAAGCGTGCTGCGCTGGCGTTCGAGATCTTGCACAACCGAGCCTCGCAGATCAGTGCGGTCGCATATATCGAGGACATCAAAGAGTGTTGCTACGGCTATTTGTTGATGGCGCGCGTCGGCACCGTCAGCGAAGAAAAACAGCCTGTCGAACAAATGCTCGACTCGGAGCAGAGCCCTAACGCGTTCGTTGCAAGGATATTCGTAAAGAATCACGCGACAAAAATCCCTTTTTTTAGCAGAGGCATTTCCAGCCGCTTAACCCTGCTGTCGTGCCGAAGAACACCAGCGCTCATGCACCACGCAAGCTCGCTGCCTTAGCTGGGCAAGCGTTGTACGCGCATCATTGAGCACCACATCGTCAGCAAGCGCCAACCTATCCTTACGCGAAGCTTGCACTGACATAATACGCGCAATAGCCTCTGGAGTCAGCCCGTTGCGGGCCTGTACCCGCGCCACCTGCGTTGCCGGATCACAATCAACGACACAGATCCGGTCGACCCGATTACGCCAGCGACCGGACTCAACCAGCAAAGGCACTACGAACACAAGATAACATCCTTGCGCCCGAGAAGCACGCTCTTGTGTAACGACACCTATCATTGGATGAATAATGGCTTCCAGCCGGATTCGGGCGGCCGGATCGGAAAATGCCAAATCACGCATGCTGCGCCTGTCCAGAGATCCGTCTGGAGCAATCACGCCAGGCCCGAACTGCTCGCGAATGGCGTCGATGGCGGCGCCCCCCGCCGCCGTAAGCTCATGAGCGATCTGATCGGTATCGACGATTGTAGCGCCCCATTCCTGAAAAAAATCGGCGACGCGGCTTTTCCCCGACCCGATGCCGCCTGTTAACCCTATCTTGTACATAGGCCAGTCAACCTGCTCGCTAAAAGTAAGACTGTACCCCAGGACCCAGCACCAGGGCAGTAGCCCCGCTGGCAGCCAAAAAAGGCCCGAACGGGTAGGAGGCACCCAGCCGAAAGCTTTTCTGGCGTAGGAATGCCACGCATACACCCGCCAGACACGCCCCCAGCAGCACATACGGCAAGCTGAAAATGCCCACCCAGGCTCCCAACGCCGCCAACAGCTTGAAATCGCCATAGCCCATGCCTGCACGGCCTCTGAACAAGGCGAACAGCCAGAACAGAACCCACAGGAATCCGTACCCTGCCGCAGCGCCCGCCAGCGACTGATGCAAAGATACCGGGCCGCCCGCCCACGCGCCTAACAGGCCCAGCCAAAGCAAGGGGGCCGTCAGGGCATCGGGAAGCAAAGCCAACCGGGCATCAATCACAGCCAGAATCAGCAGCATGTTAAGCGCTGCCAGCGCCAGCCAGAAGCTCAAACCCAAACCGTAGCGATGCAGCAGAATCCAGGCCAGCCCACCCATCACCGCAGAAGCGCCGCAACGCACCGGCGGCGCCAAGGGCAACAAACCGCCGCTCGAATGCGCCCCATCGCCGGATTGAAGTTCGGCAAGGAGCCGGACCATATAGCGGCACGCGAAACCTGCACTCCACCAGGCAGCGGAAATTCCGATCAGCACACCTGCGGCGCAAGAGGCAAAAAACACCCACTGGGCGGTTAAAACTGATGACAAGATCGGCTCCGGTTCCCATACAACAATAATTGCGTAGAATGCATAGTGACTTTAATTGACGGAATTTTTGTATGTCCACCCATGTATCAATCACCTTGCGCCCCGTTGTACATACCCTGTTGCTCGCACTGACGGCTCTGATTCTTGCCGGCTGCGCCCAACAGCGCGCGCCCGATTACTACGATGTACCGCATGACAGCACCCAAAGCGATGCCCAAATGCAGGCACAAGGCCGCGACCAGGCCAGAGCTCCGTCACAGGTACAGCTGGGTTTTGGCAATAGCCAGAAAGCCGGCCAAAACGGCGGTGTCAGCACGGCTTCAACTGGCACTCAGGCCGCTACACCCGCTAAAACACAACTGCTCGCCGTAGCCAAGACATTTCTGGGAACTATCCCGTGTCTGGTCAACGGCAATGCCTGCCCGGCCACCCGGGTAACGCTTACCCTGGCACCCAATGGCGAGTGGCGCTCACGCACCGTTGCGCTTGGCGGCGCCACTACCCAACACAGCCTGGCCCAGCAAGGCTGCTGGCATGTTATAGGGACGTCGCCACTACGCATACTGCTACAGCTGAAAAACCATAATGCCAAAGCCGATCTCAGTTTCGTCAACAACGACCAGCTGCATATAAATGTTATTGACAACATCACGCCAAATCTGGATTACCGCCTTACGCGGCAAGCGGACATTGACGCCATAAGCGAGTTGAATAAAGACCCTGCCATGAGCTGCGGCAATTAGAGGTCAAGAGGCAAGCATGCAATGCACCAGCTCAACGGCGTTTCGAACCTGCATTTTCTGGAATATCCGCGCCCGATGGGCCTCGACCGTGCGCTGCGACACGCCCAGCTCGGCGGCAATAATCTTGTTGGGCTTGCCCATGGCTACGTAAGTCATGACATCGCGTTCGCGTGGGGTCAACATCGTAAAACGTGTAGCATCTGAAACGGTAACGTCCATGTTGGTCTCCTCGTGTCGTTCTATTGATGTACGACAGATTCTGACATGAACACGGAATAACGTCGCCTGTCATTTCTGACACTAAAACCGCTTGCAAAATAGCCGGATCTGGTACAGACGCACACGGCTTTCCCATGTAGCGCCACGGCGCTCGCAAAGAGCGCCGCTATATTTCGAGATTATCGATCAGGCGGGTATTGCCGATCCGGGCCGCTGCCAGAACGACCAGGGGTTCGCCCGCCTGAATTTCTTCTACGGTAGGCGAATTCAGATCGCGCTGACGGCGCAACGACACATAATCGGGTGCCCAGCCGTGCTCGACCAGCGCGGCGGTAGCGTGCTCTTCCAGCCCCGCCTGATCGGATCGACCGGATTTGATCTGCGCCTGCATCCCTTGCAGCGTAGCGTATAGAAAAGGCGCCTCGCGGCGTTCGTGCGGGCCCAGATACATATTGCGCGAAGACAAGGCCAGGCCATCGGTATCGCGCACGGTTTCGTGGGCCAGAATTTGCACCGGCAACTGAAATTGCCGACACATATTGCGCACCACCATCAGTTGTTGATAGTCTTTTTTGCCAAATACGGCCACTGCTGGTTGCACGCACGCGAACAGTTTCATCACAACGGTGCTCACACCCGTAAAAAAACCGGGGCGGAAATGGCCTTCGAGAATACCGCCCAGATCGGTCGGCGGCAGCACCTGATAATTTTGCGGCTCGGGGTACATTTCACGTTCATTTGGGGCAAACAAGACATATACGTCGCGCTCGCGTTCCAGCTTTTCAATATCGGACTGCAAGGTGCGCGGATAACGATCAAAATCTTCGTTAGGCCCAAACTGCAGACGATTAACAAAAATGCTGGCCACCACCGGATCACCATGTTGACGCGCCAGCTTCATGAGCGACAGATGCCCCTTGTGCAAATTGCCCATGGTCGGCACAAACGACACTCGCAGTTGCCCCCGCAACTGGTCGCGCAACTCTTCGATGGTATGAACAACTTTCAAGAAACCCTCCTTCCTGACAATGCGCCCTGTTCACGCGTCTGTGCGAGTGTATGACAAGCGCACATAAATGGGGGCATACGGCTCGGCCTGGGTAATATCCAGCAAAGACTCGCGGGCAAGCTCCAGCAAGGCCAGAAAATGCACCACAATCACTGCCGCCGTATCGCCTGCCTTGGCCCGCGACATGAACAATTCGGTAAATTCCATGAATCGGACATCATGCAGCGAACGTAAAATCTGGCTCATGTGGTCGCGTACCGAAAGCTGTTCACGCGTAATGTGATGATGCGCGTTGAGCTTTGCCCGGCGCATTATCTCAACCCAGGCACTACGCAGATCATCGGGACTGACCTCAGGCAACATGCGCGCAACGCTCAAGTCCATCATGGCATGGCTGCGCAGAAAATCGCGGCCGGCCTGAGGCATGGCGTCGAGCTTGTGCGCAGCCAGCTTCATTTGCTCGTATTCCAGCAAACGGCGCACTAGTTCGGCGCGCGGATCATCCGGCTCTTCTCCGGTATCGCTCTTTTTAACCGGCAACAGCATCCGTGACTTGATTTCAATGAGAAGCGCCGCCATCAACAGGTATTCGCCGGCCAGCTCAAGATTCTGGTTGCGAATCTGCTCGACATACGACAAATATTGTTGAGTGACCTCGGCCATGGGGATGTCGAGCACATTGAAATTCTGTTTGCGTATCAGGTACAAAAGCAAATCCAAAGGCCCCTGGAAGGTCTCCAGAAACACTTCCAGCGCATCGGGCGGAATGTACAGATCCTGTGGCATGGCGAACAGCGGCTCGCCATACAAACGCGCCAGCGCCACGTTATCGACAACATTGGGAGTACTGTCAACCGCAGGCTGGATCAAGGCATTGATCTGGCTGTCCGCAACAACAGGCACTGGCGTCCCCGCGCTTAGAAGTTTTGGTAATATACGTAGGGCTCCTGAGGCACGCGCGCCGCACGGAAGCCATCTTGGTCTTGCGCATCAATTTGCTTATCCCACAAACGAGCTCTGCCTTCGCGCTGGCGGGCCTCGGTGCCGGGATGCTGCGACTTGTACTGGTTTATAAATTGAGTAATTTCCGATTGATAATTCTTGGCCATGATTCGCTGCGCATTTAAGTGTCAAGGCCCCAGTTTACTTCAGTCAAACAAAGTTAGAATGCTTTAATGGATTCCCGCGCGGCCTCACCTCCCCCGCTCCCCCAATCGGACCACGAACGCGCCGCCATTCGGATGATTCCCTTCATTGTGGGTTGCGCCCTGTTCATGCAGATGCTCGACTCAACAGTCGTTGCCACGGCGCTGCCTGTGATGGCTACATCGCTGCATTCAACTCCGGTGCAAATGAACATCGTCATCACCAGCTACCTGCTTGCCACGGCGGTGTTCGTTCCGATCAGCGGCTGGGCCGCCGACCGGTTTGGCAGCAAACACGTGTTTATTGCCGCTATTGCTCTGTTTTCGATCAGCTCCATCGGCTGCGCCTTGTCGCAAAACCTGATCCAGCTGGTGTTGGGGCGCATCGCCCAGGGCACCGCAGGGGCGATGATGGTGCCCGTGGGGCGGATTATCCTGCTGCGCAGAATCCCCAAGACTGAACTGCTCAAGGCCATGGCATTCCTGTCGCTGCCTGCGTTGATAGGTCCGGTCATCGGGCCGCCTCTGGGCGGCTTTTTAGTCGACTACGCCAGTTGGCACTGGATATTCCTGATCAACGTGCCTGTCGGCATTCTGGGAATTGCGCTGGTTGTGCGCTACATAAAAGAAGACTATCTCACGGAACGGCCCAAATTGGACTGGCTCGGCTTCGTCCTGAGCGCAATCAGCCTGGCCACGCTGGTTTCGGGCTTCGAAGCGGTGGGCCACAGCTCCATGCCAGTCCGGTACGTGCTGATCCTGATCGGCACCGGGCTGGCCTGCGGCCTTTTATACACCTGGCACGCCAAACACGCCGCGTATCCTATTATTGACCTGAACCTGCTGCGTATACCCACCTTCGCCATTGCAACCCTGGGAGGCAACCTGTGCCGCTTTGCCATCGGAGCAATGCCCTTTCTGCTGGCTATCTTGCTACAGGTAGGCTTTGGCCTCTCGGCATTTTCGGCCGGCATGATCACCTTTACCAGTGCGGCGGGCTCGATGCTTATGAAACTGGTCGCCACTCCTATTATTCAGCGCTTCGGATTTAAACGTGTGCTGATGTTCGACGCGTTGATCGCTGGCGCGTTCGTCGCCATGTGCGGTCTGTTCCGGCCCGATACACCGGTCTGGCTGATGGTGGCTATTTTGCTGATAGGCGGGTTCTTCCGTTCGCTAATGTTCACCGCTGTCAACACCCTGACTTATGCCGACATCACATCCGAACACATGAGCCGGGCCAGCAGCTTTGCCGCCATGGCCCAGCAATTGGGCATCAGCCTGGGCGTCAGCTGCGCGGCGGTCACCCTGAATGTCAGCATGACCTGGCGCGGCGCCACCCATCTGGCAATGACCGACATCATCTGGGGCTTTATGGTGGTAGGCACGCTGGCGGCCTCGTCAATATTTTCATTCGCCCGCCTGGCATCCAACGCAGGCGATCATTTGAATCAAAATAAAAAAATCGTGAAATTGCGATGATCAGGTTTCTGAGGCGCGTTTTGTAGCGGCAGCCCTTGTGGCTGCCATCGGCGTTCTATAAATACCGCAACCGTTAGAGCATTTTTGGTCGAAGGGTGTACAGCACGGGATGTTTGGTATCTGAAGACGCCGGGCGAGGGGTGGGTACCGTCCGGTCGTTTGGCCAGCGCCGGGTGCTGACGAAGGGAAGGCGGGGGGTGTCGTCGGGCGCTGTCTGAACGCAGCCTCGCGCTTTTTGCGAGGCGGAGTGAGTTCGCCCGACGCCCGCCTGGACGAGGCAG
>SCRC01000115.1 GCA_004297945.1 Candidimonas sp.
CGGGCTATTTCGGGTCCTGCGGCGTGCGGCGTTCGAAAGAAAAGACACAAGGGGCGGCCCTCGCAAGCCGGGCACGCCGCCTCAGCTGAAGTTAAAAAGCTGAGTCCGACAAACTCCTAGGCCTTGCATCGCTGTTTCTCCACGAGACAGTCAGTTGGACAATGCTCATCGCGACCCTGCGCGCCGTGGCCTGTGTGGGCGGCGCAAAAAATTCGCCGCCCGCTGACCATTGCGAGTCCAGTGAGCGGCCTTGCTCAAGCGCGGAGCTCTTCCGTAAAGGGCGAGGCCCGAGGCGTTAAACAAAAGATGAGCAACTTCAACCTTCGAAAACGGCGGATCCTCTCAACGCAATGCGCAGAGAGTACGACGACGGGCATTCGATCCGCACAGTGCCTATTGCTTGAATGATGCCTTCCAATAGCTTTCGATCCGTTGCACTAGCGAGTCGGGCAATGGCACGTAATCCAGAGCCAGGGCAGCCGATTTGCCTTCTGTGTAGGCGTGGCGGAAGAAGTCCAGAGTCACCTTTGAATGCTCGGCATTCTTTGGCTGTTTGTACATGATCACCCACGAGGTGGCGGTGATTGGCCACGCCCCGGCTCCAGGCGCGTTGGTCATCAGCAGGTTGAAGCTCTTCGCATGCGCCCAGTCGGCGGTCGCTGCCGCGGCCTGGAAACTGGCGGTGTTCGGTTGCACCACTTTGCCCGCGCTATTCTTCATGAGCGTATACCCAAGATGGTTCTGCTTCACGTAAGCGTATTCGACGTAGCCGATCGAGTTCGGCATTTGTTTGACGTAGGCCGACACACCTTCATTGCCCTTGCCACCGATGCCGGTGGGCCACTTAACCGAAACCCCCTCACCCACCTTGGCTTTCCACGCGGGGCTGACTTTGGACAGATAATCGGTGAAATTAAAGGTAGTACCCGAGCCATCGGCACGGTGCACCACCGTGATCGTCGCGTGAGGCAATTGAACGCCTGGATTCAGGGCGACGATGGCGGGATCGGACCAGACGGTAATACGGCCCAGGAAGATGTCGGCCAACACGGGGCCGCTTAGTACCAGCTTGCCGGGGGCGATGCCCTGCAGGTGAACAGTAGGCACAATACCGCCGATCACATCCGGAAACTGACCCATACCGAATTTATTGAGGGTGGCCTCGTCCAGCGGCATGTCGCTGGCACCGAAATCAACGGTTCCAGTCTTGATCTGGGTGATGCCAGCGCCCGAACCAATGGATTGGTAGTTGACGCGGTTGCCTGTTTTGGCAGCATAGGCTGCCGACCATTTGGCAATCACCGGGTAGACGAAGCTCGAACCCGCGCCGGTAATGTCGACGGCGTGGGCGGTGCCAACGGAAGTTGTGAGCGCAACGGCCAGCGCGAGAATACTGAATTTGCCGCGATTCATGGAAACCATGTATGTTCCTTTGGATGTCGTTAACAGCAGTGCGTATTGAAACGCTTGCACGTTACCGTTTCGTGAAGGAAACCTGACAGTTTCATGACTATAGTGGATCCACGCCACGCGAACGCTCTTTGAACAAAACGTCACCTCTTCCCATGGAGGGGGGAATTCGTCTAATTTTTTCTCGCGAACAAGAACCGCGCGTTCTAAGCGCCATTTTCCATTTTTTTGGCGGCAGCGGCCCATGGGGTGCCTGAGCTATCTCGCATCAGCTGATTGGCTGAACGTAAATCCACCATAACAAGAATCGTATTCATGGCATGAAAAGAGATTTCCGCGTTCTTATTGATCCATGTCAATTTATTGTGACTTTAACTGATGTAGAGTAGAGAAAGAAGCGGGCGAGGTCGTTCACAAGAGAACGCTCGGCCATGCAGGCTGCACGATAAAGGAACTGCCACGAATACGCTATCACGAAGGGAAATGCTGCGACAGATCGGTGTGGGGGCGGGAGGGCTGGCGCTTGCCGGGACAATGGCCTTCAAAAAGGCAAATGCTTCTGCGGACATTGCGTCGAATGCCGCACAAAGCGACATCGTGTTCCATGGGACCGGTTTTGCGCCGATGGTCTTGCACCTGATCGTCGGCGAAGCTGTGACGATCACCTCCGCTTCCGGCAACGAATTGCAACTCAACAGCGCGCCTGACGCTCCCGAAAAAATCGCCGTCAAGGTGAAAGCAGGCGCGACTCTCAAGCTGAATTTCGGAAAGCCTGGCCTATATTTAATTTATGATGAATTGACGACCTATTTCGACACAAAAGTCAAACAGGTCGTCGCACGGAAATCTGCCAAACATTTTCCGTTGCCCGCATACATGATTATTCTTGTGACGGATAAGAATGGGCGCGGCCCGAAAACAACCGATGCAACGATCAATATCCCAGACTCTTACATGACGTTCGAGCCATGGGCCATCGTCGTAAATGCGGGCGATCCGATTACTTTCGTAAATGACGATATGGACATGCACATCGTTATGCCATCTCCGGAGCCCATGCTTATGCCGAAGGTCAGAGCCGATAAAAAGCTCGAAACCTCTCTTTGGCAGGAGCAAATGAATTCCTTCGATCCGATCACGCTCGATGGCCATGGTGGCAAGGGTATTCTGACAATCGCTCAGCCGGGGCTCCACCACTACTTCTGCCCGGTCCATGCTGTTTACAGCTCCGATAGCTACACGTTCGCGCCGCTGAAGAGCTTCGGCGGATATCCCTTCATCATGGACGGGGTGATCGTGGTCTTGCCGAAGTAAGGCGTCACGTGAAAATAACGTGACTAATTATTCGGATGGTGGTTTAAATTCGGGATGCATATCGCATCCACAATTCGCCAGATCAAATCACGATACCGTTCTCTTGCACCGTCGATGGATGAACGACAGCGCCGGCAATGGGCCGCGACCGAATCTCAGGCCTACGGCTGGGGAGGCTTGAGCGCGGCGAGCGTTGCCATGGGGATGTCGCGCAACACAATCATCAGGGGCATGCAAGAGTTGGAAGATCGCAAGAAAAAGCCCAAAGCGGTCGTCGAAACTCATCTGCGTAGACTAGGAGGTGGGCGAAAATGCCTGACCGAATCTGATCTGGGGTCACGGGAGGTGCCGGAAGTTTTGATGGAGCCAATGAGTCGGGGTGATCCGCAGTCGGCATTACACTGATCCTGCAAGAGCACAGTTCGAGCATATCAACACAATGGTCAAGCGGCTTCAGCAACGCGGGCAGCCGGTGATATCCGTGGACACCAAGAAGAAGGAACTCATAGGCCAGTTCAAGAATGCTGGGCGCGAATGGCAACCCAAGGGCGAGCCCGAGAGGTGGATGTGCACGACTTCCCGGACCCGCACCTGGGTAAAGTCATTCCCTACGGTGTGTTCGATCTGAGCAAGAATGAGAGCTAGGTGCGTGTGGGCATTGATCACGATACGGCGCAGCTTGCGGTACAAGCCATCGGTCGATGGTGGAAGAAGATCGGTGCCAAGAGATACCCAGAGGCAAAGGAACTTTTAATAACGGCCGACGGCGGTGGCAGCAGGTGCCGCCCGTGAAAGGTGGCATTGCAAGAATTAGCCGTGCGCCTGGGGATACCGATCCACGTGTGCCACATCCCACCAGGAATCAGCAAGTGGAACGAAATCGAGCATCGCAGTTTTCCCACATTACCCAAAATGGGGGGGGACGACCCTTGATCAGTCACGAGGTGATCATCAATTTGATTGCGAATACAGCAACGCAAGCTGGATTGAAAATCCGCGCCGAACTCGATCGCGGCATCTACCCGATTGGCCTCAAAATCACCAGCGCTGAACTGACCAGACTCAATCTCAAGTTGTCTAACTTTCATGGCCACTGAAACTATACTCGCCGCTATGCTCCCGCATCAGTCGAACTGCACGTTCCCGCACTTCAGGGGATAACTTCATTGGATTAGCCACTGCTCCATTCTCTGAAGGTTGGAGTCTCATCAAAACCCGGTGTGATTCAGTTTAATTTTTAAGCATCCAATTGTGGATCGCCAGACTTATCATCCGGCCCGCGGAGGCCAGGTCAGGACGGGCGAAAGATAGGCAACGGGTATTTTCGTACGGACTCAGGATCGTCCGCGAGTTCGACGCTCATGCCTGTATGTATATGTTCCGTTAGCACACGGGCCAGCATACTGGTTCCCTCTTCTAGCCTAATTTCTGCCAGTGCCACAGGAACTTCATCAGCGAAGGATGGATGGTTGGGGCGATGAATCAGGCTATAAGAAACGACAGTGCCGCGCCCGCTGGCGTTGATCCAGATCAATGAATCGCTCCAGCAATGGGGACACATGGGCCGTGGGTAAAATATTACCTCTTTGCAGCTATCGCATTGTTGCAGCAACAGACTGCCATGACGCCAGCCTTCTAAGTATTCAGTGTTATCCGTGTCTTCAACGGGTTGAGGATAAGATTCATGCTCGGTAATGCTCATTGTGTTTTCTCCAGAATGATAGAACTGCTGGATAAGCCGTGGCCGAAGCCGACCATGCCATAACCGGAAACTAGCCCACAACGCGCGTTCGGCACCTGAAAATCGCCCGATTCATGACGTAATTGACGTACGCCCTCTACCAACCCTATCATGCCCCCGGCTGCTCCAGCCTGCCCGCAGGACAATTGCCCTCCGTTGGTGTTAAGCGGGAAGCTTCCGTCAAACGAGAACTCGTGTTTGGCTAAAAATTGGCCGACATCTCCTTTGGAGCAAAATCCTAGATCTTCCAGCTGAATGGCCACCATAATCGGGTAGTCATCGTAGGCCTGAACGAAGTCCATCTGTGAATGATCGCGCCCAGCATCGTGAAAAAGTTTTTTCTGAAAGCACTCCCAGCCACCGCTTAACGGCGCAATCTCATCAACTGGATGATTGTGCTGTTCATAGCCAGATAGAATAGCGACACGCCTGTGTGGCTCCGCCCGGTCTAGCGCCGTCACAATGACCGCCTCGGCACCGGAACAGGGCAGAACGCAATCATATAGGCGGATGGGGTCTGCTATAACGCGTGCCGTCATATAGTCGTCCAGGGTCAGTGGGCCGCGTAGAAGCGCATTGGCATTACGCTGTGCGCTGCGTCGTTGGCCAACGGAGATACGACCTAACTGTTCACGAGTCGTACCGTAGGTTTCCATGTGCTTGCGCTGCACTATGCCAAAGAGTCCGTTGGCTCCGCCAAAACCGTTGGGCGTTGCGTAGTTCCGCAGCGCAACGTGAAATTGATCCATCAGCTTGTAATGGCCTTCAATATCATAATTGTCACCGGCTAGGCACAAAACAGTAGTTGCATGTCCTGCTTCGACGGCCCGCACGGCATTTAGAACGGCGGCAATAGGTCCAGCCCCCCCAGCGGTGCCGTAATAGGCCCAACTGACAGGAAGACCAAATTGCTCCGCCAGTGTTACGGCATTGTCAGGTGGGAGGACAAAAGAACAGACGGATATACCATCGATATCTGATTTTTTCAGCCCTGAGTTTTTCAAGGCCGCTCGGGCAGAATCGGCCAATAGCGAAATCAGTGTCTGATCTGTTTTTTTGCGGTAAACAGATTGACCAAATCCGACAATTCCGATTTCACGCGAAGGTGTCGTAGACATTGCTTGATCCTGTTTCATTATATGACTCCAATTTTTCTGAGGTGAGTCAGATGATCTGGCTCTAGTCCCGCCAACTGGCTGAAGATTTCTTCATTATCAGCGCCCATTTTTTTACCCGTCCAGCGTATGTCCCCAGGTGTAGCGCTTAACTTGGGAACAGGGGCTGGCATGCGCAACAAGCCAAGATCTGGATCCAACACCGAGGCAATCGCTTGACGCGCAGCGTAATGTGCATTGTTGAAAATAGCCTCTATGTCCATGATTGGACCCGCAACAACGCCGTGAGAGTCAAAGGACTGCAAGACGTCGTTCAGAGTGTGCATTGCTATCCAATCGGCCACCTCCTTGTCTATTGCATTCCGATTTTTCACACGTAGGGTCATTGTCGCGTAACGCGGATCGTGTACCAGCTCCGAGCGGTTCATTGCCGCCAACAAATTCTCGAAGATACGCTGCGATCCACAACTGACTGCGACATGAGACGAGTCCGCCGTACGATAGACATTCCGCGGCACATCCTCTTCCATCTGATTGCCTAGCAGCGGCTTTTTCTGATTGGTTTGGTCGTAGCGCAGTGCGACGGATTCAACAATACGAAAAAGCGGCTCGAAAAGACTGACATCGACCACCTGGCCTTCGCCCGTGCGCGTACGGTGATGAAAAGCGGCCAGCGCGCCAAAGGCGCCAAAAATACCAGCCAGATAATCCCCTAAGGGAAACGCAGAAACCGCAGGGCCGATCTGCGGAAATCCGGAGAAGGACGCAAGACCGCTAAATCCTTCGGCGATAGTCGCATAACCTCCCTGTTGGGAAAGTGGCCCGGTCTGACCATAGCCGCTAACCCGCACCCAGACAATGTGTGGGAATTGCGTCGCCAGTTCGGTTGGCCCGAGGCCCCACCGCTCTAACGTTCCTGGTTTGAAGTTTTCGATAACGATATCGGTGCTCGCCAGGAGTTTCAACACAATTTCTCTCCCCTCTGCGCGCGAAATGTCTAGTGTGACCAGATTCTTATTGCGTGCCATGCTCTTCCACCACAGAGGTATATCTTCCTTATGTGGGGGCCATTCGCGTAACGCGTCCGGTTTGCCAGGCTTTTCCAATTTGATCACGGTAGCACCGAAATCGGCGAGCATAGTCCCGACAAACGGCCCAGCCAGCATCGACCCTAGTTCCAGAACCTTAATGTCCTTCAACGGGCCAGTAGCCTGTGCTGGATTGGTGTTGCCTTGCATATCTGTGCTCCCTTCTTGTAAAAATAATTGGACGATATCTACCGTAGAGCGATGGTTTCGCACGTTGGTGAACCACTACTTGTATTGTTGGACGCACTCGTTCGAGCGCCGCGAGCTTGTAGGTGCTACTAGCCAGAATTGACTCTGTCTATACCTATCACCCAGTCGATCACCAGAACGATCACAATCGCAACATAAATTGTCGAAGCAGACACCGCTGCAATCATGGGATCAATGGAGTACTGGACATAGTTGAAGAGTTTGACGGGAAGGGGGAGTAATGCCGCAGTCGAGTTAAAGATACTGAGTTCCACATTAACCCAGGAGATAATCAGCCCGAACAGTGCCCCAGCAATGACGCCTGATTTCACCAGCGGAAAGGTCACCAGGAAGAACGTTTGAAAGCGGTTTGCTCCCAGATCCAGGGCGGCCTGCTCAAGGCTAATATTAAAACCGCTCAATGATGCGAGTGTGGTGCGCACGATATAAGGGATTACCAATATAGTGTGACCGATATACAGGGCAGTCCACGTTCGAGCGATACCTATCTGCGAAGTAAACTGAAGTAAAGACGCTCCAATAACGATAGTGGGCAAGATCAGCGGAGATAAAAACAGGCCGGCAATGACGCCATTGAACTTAGCGTGGGTGCGCGAAAGCACTAGGGCGACAGGAACGCCCAGTACCAGTGCAGTAATTGTGGCACTTAAAGACAGACCCGCGCTCAGCAAAATGGAGTCTATATATGAGGAATCGAGCAAAAATTGTTGATACCACCGAAAAGTAAAGCCTTGCGGCGGGAACGCCAGATATGCGGTTGTGCTAAACGAAACGGCCACGATGACGAACAACGGCATGATCAGAAAAATCGCTGCCAATATACAGAACCCGTGAAGAAGCCAGCGGCCCGGCGCGATTGCTATGTTCATGTAGGTATTCCTTGTTCCGGTTTGCGAGCGCGTGGCTTGCCAGCCAATCGGTACAAGGTGATCAGCAACAACGTTGTAATCAGCAAGGCGACAGACAGCGTGGCCCCGAAGCGGAAATCAAAAATTGACGCGTACTGCTGAAAGATCAACATCGACATCACCGTCTTTTTGCCACCGCTAAGAATGCTAGGCGTCACATAAGCGCTCACGGTAAGAGTAAAAACAATGAGTGTGCCAGCCACGACGCCCGGAAGGCTTAAAGGAAATGTGACTTTGGTAAAGGTCGTCAGCCAGTTCGCGCCCAGATCACGCGCCGCAACTTCTAGAGTAGTATCGATATTTTGCAGAACCGCTGTGATGGTCAAGACCATGAATGGGGTCATGATGTAGGTCATACCGATGACAATGCTCAACTCATTGCTTAACAGTTGCAACGGCTGGTCTATCATACTGGTTGCCAGAAGTGTATCGTTGACCAGGCCGCGCCTGCCGAGCAATATCATCCAACCGAAAGAACGTACGATATTGCTGGTAAATAAAGGGGTAATGACAATAATGTATAGCAATCGACGCAGCCAGCGGCTTGTGACTATCCTGGTCATGTAGTAGGCAAGGGGATAGCCAATCAGAAAAGAAGCGGCAGTGACCCATAACGCAATCTTGAATGTGAACCACAAGGTTTCCAGATAAAACCAACTAGAGAACAGTTTTGCATACTGGCTCAGGCCCCAGGCACCGTCAGAGGTGTGAAAACTTTCTAAGACAACTACGCCGAATGGCACGGCAAAAAAAGCCAAGATAAATAGCACCGGCGCGGCCAGTAGCATCAGTGCCAAGCGTCGGTCAAGATCCATGGCTTTCTACGCCTTTTTCAAGCTGACTTGAAAGTTCAAAAGTGGTGCATGTTGTTGGCACCCGTACATATCGCTTTCGCCTATGCTGCCTTGCGCCCGTGGCCGACGTAGTGTCAGTTTGATCGCCTGCCCGCGCGGCACAGCAAAGATGGACGTGACAACGTCTGGCGAAACACCAAACACGCCGGCAATTTTTTCACGCGTGAAGTCGCCACCTTCCCACACTTGCCGATACGCTTCATAGGTGCTGAAAAGGACGTCGAAAGTCAGTAGAAAAGGCCCTGCATTCTTGCTGCGTATTACCGCAGCAATAGACGACAGTTTGATCGTTTCCATTTACTCAAACCTCTTCGAAGTGAATTTTGAACTGCTCCGTTGCCGACTTGACCTTCATCAGGTGGTAGACGGAAAATGCGTAGACTGGGCCTGCGTCAATTTCTGATGGCGAATAGGGGAACGCTAGGTTTCCGGCCGTATTGAATTGGCCCGGAAAACTGCAGTGCAACAAGGTGCCGCTCAAGAAATGGACGGCTGCGTGCGCGGCTTCCTGGTTCTGGTCTACGGCTTCGATCAAAAGGCCAAGTTCTTTACCTAATGAAGCTGGCTCTGGCTCCAACTCTCGCATGACCCCATCACGCCCGTAAACGTGAAACTCGATTTTCAGTGTGGGAGAATCAAAATAACTCAGCGCCTGTGCTTTGGCATCAGCCAGCAAACTGTCAATGCAGGCTATCATGCTAGGGCAGCGGATCCCTGCGATGCATATGGTGCGATACCCTGCGACAGACGCACCTTCGAGTTTGACCCAGTAATCGTCTGTGCCAATAAACTTTGAGCCGCCAACGCGTACTTCCCTTTCGGAAATTTGATCGAAGGTGCAATGCAAAAGGTCTAGCTCATGACCTGGGCCAGCTTGACGAAATGGGTTTTCACGCTCATACAAGGTATGTGCCGCAACAGAGATCAGCGACGCGCGCCTTTGTTCGCCGCCCGGCTCGAGAACAAAACCCGACTCGTCGATCGTTCCGAGCATTACGTCGGCCCCGTGGGGTTCGGCTGAAAATGCACCACATTCCAGGATCTTGCCCATATGAATAGCCAGGCCGGGGTCGGCCCCTTTCCAGATCGGGTATGCGGCGATAACGCAGTCGTCGCAAGAGCGCCCCGCGATAATCACGTCGGCACCGCGCGCTAGAGCCTCGACGATAGGTTCATGCCCCATTTGAGCCACAATGGCTGAACTATTCAGAGCAGCGGCAGTACTCAATTCAAATCCCGCTTCAAAGTCACGCACTTCGCCACGCTCGATAGCACTACTTACTGTCTGGCTGGGGATGTCGGAATAAATCCAGGCTAATCGGAAACTCAGGCTACACTCTTGCGCGACCTCCCGAACTAACCCGACCGTGATGTCCACATGCTGGCGTGCGCCAGCGCCGCCAGCACTACCTACAATCAGCGGGATGTTTGCCCCGCGCGCCGCCTGGATTAGTAGCTTCAATTCACGCTTGATCCCGAAATTTGAAACCAAAGTCTCGCCCGAACCCAGATAGTGAGGGCCGGGATCGGTAGAACCTGCGTCGACGGCAATAACATCCGGGCCCCAATCCATACCCCGCTTGAGTGCCTTGATACCGAACCCATAGCCCAATGTGCAGGTAGGTGTCAGGACTTTGATTTGTGGCATTATTATTCCTTTACTAATGAGAAAGTATTCGCGCGTCTTCATGTCGCCAACAGATGTTGACTCGCTCGCCAAGTGTCAGCGGCCGGACTGACTGGGAGGTGTTCTGCGTGATCACGATCTCGTCGTCGATATCACAGCAAAGATAGATCCGGCTAATGGGCCCTGCATAGATGATTTCACGCACCTGGCCCGACGTAGTGACATAACCAGGTCTGGCCTCCTCGCTATTCAGGCAAAGGCATTCTGGGCGCAGCATCATGGTGGCCTGGGACGAGCCCGAGCTGGGCAACGAATACGGCAGGGATATGTCGGACTTGGCAGAACGCAAGTTTCCCTGTGCATCAACAAGGCAATCGATCAAGTTAGCCTCACCAACGAAGCCTGCCACGAATCGGCTGACGGGATTAGCATAGATTTCTTCGCCCGTCCCGACTTGCTCGATACGACCGTTGGACATAACAGCAATCCGATTCGCCATAACCAAGGCTTCTTCTTGGTCATGGGTGACGATGATGAAAGTAATGCCCAGCCGTTCCTGTAGACGCTTGAGCTCGATTTGCATGCGCTTGCGCAGCTTCAAATCCAACGCTGCCATGGGCTCGTCGAGCAGCAAAACTTTTGGCTCGTTGATAATGGCACGTGCCAGTGCGACACGTTGTTGTTGCCCACCCGACAATTCAGACGGATAACGTTCAGCCATGGCTTCCATACCCACCAAGCTTAGCGACTCCTGCACCCTATTAGCGATTTCCTTCCTGACGGCGCCGTGGCGGCGTGGCCCAAAGGCGACATTCTCGTGCACCGTTAAATGTGGAAATAAGGCGTAGTTCTGAAACACCGTATTGACAGGTCGACGGTTGGGCGGATCGTTTAATATGGATCGACCGTCTATTGTCAATGAACCGTGAGTAGGCTGTAGAAAGCCTCCGATCGTTCCCAATAGAGACGTCTTTCCACAACCGCTCGGACCTAGCAGGGCAAGGAATTCGCCTTCGTATACCGTGAGCGAAACCCTGTCCAAGACGGTCAGTTCACCGTAGCGCTTGACGATGTTATCAAGTTTGATCAGTTCGCGATTGGCGGCCATGGCTTCGGTCTCGTCGTTGAACGCTGTTTATCTGGCCAATGTCTTGTTCCATTGGTCATTGATAGCGCTGCGTTTGGAGTTGACGTTCTGCCAGTCAGTAATCACCAAATTCTTTATTGACCCGGACGCACCCCATGGCATGCGTTTCTTTGCTTCTGCGCTCAGGCTAACCCCGGAGGTCGCTGGCCCAATATACAAACGATTGCTCATACAAGTCGCTTGTTTTGGCGCAATCGCAAAGTTTACGAAATCCTCTGCTGCCTTTAGATGCTTAGTGCCTTTGACGATGTGTAATCGTATATCTCCACCCAGTGCACCTTCTTTAGGCACGACATAGGCTATGGGTAAACCCTTGTCTGTCATGGCCCATGCGGACGAGGCATAATGTGCGCCAATAATGACTTCGCTCGCTTGAAAACTGTTAGTAGCATTTCCAGCAGATGGGAAATAGCTAAAAACATTGAGCTTCTTCAGTTTGTCAAAGCCTGGCTTGAAGTCGGCCGAAGTGCCACCTTGCATTTTGTTGACCGCATACAGGAAGGGAATTCCCATAGAGTTGTCTGGGCTAGGGATGGTAACCAAGCCCGCATATTTTGGATTCCATAGGTCTTCCCATGACGTTGGGGCTACCTGAACTGCCTTTGTGTTGTAAACCAAGCCTAAGGCATAGAAGCCTGTGCTGACAGCATAGATGCTGCCATTAGCAAGTTTATATAGCCCTTCTGGAATTATTTTGCTCAGATTTGGGATCTTTGCCGGATCCAGCGAATCGAGAACGCCGGCAGCAGCTGCTAACTCTGATACGCCGCCATCTATCCAGGCCACGTCGATCGACGGATTTCCAGCCTGTTGTTTGAGCTTTGCCAGCGTTACTCCGGCGACGCCGGGATCCGGAACAACGCCATTACCAGTTGCTTTGGTATAGGGCTGTGTAATGCAATCGCGTATAGCGTCCCCCCATTCACCCCCATAAGTCGCTACGGTAATCGTTGCTGCATGGCTTAAAGTTGTTCCGCCGACAGTTAACGCGACAATGGATGCGCTAAAGGCGATGCGCTGCTTTATTTTCATGATGTCTCGCTCCTTTGAACTTCGTTTGTATGGGTAGTTTTTTTCGTTTCTACTTTTGTTGATTGAATTAAATCAGAACGTTCCCTATACTTCAATTGAGAATACTTTGGCCTTTCATTCTGTGAGGTTATGATGTGGCAAATTCGACAGATTGAAGCATTTCAGGCTGTCATGCTAAACGGTAGTATTACGCGTGCTGCTACTACTCTGCATGTTTCACAGCCAGCAATCAGCAAGCTTGTCGCGGAATTGGAACGCAAGTGCGGGTTCAAGTTATTTCAACGCCAAGGAAATCGCTTGACGGTAACAGCAGAAGGGCAGTTGCTTTATAACGAAGTACAACGAATGATCGTCAGTTCCGAGAATATTCAACTGAAAGTACGGGAAATACGTGAGCAGCGTTTTGGCACCTTGAATATCGCGGCGTTTCCTGCACTGTCCACACGACTATTGCCCGGAATCATCACTCGGTTCGTAAGCGAACGACCGAATGTGCGTCCTTTGTTGACCAGCAGCAGTTCACGGTTCTTGAACGAGTGGGTAGCTGCTCAGCGCAGTGATTTAGGGATTGGTTTGCTTGGTAAAAGTCGGCCCGATATACGGCTGGTGAAAATGATGCAGGTCGAAGGTGTTTGTGCTCTTCCGCCGGGTCATTTCTTGCAGGCCAAAGAAATAATTACGCCCAGCGACTTCGACGAACAGCCTTTTGTTTCCTTGACCACGGAGGACCGTACACAATTTTTAGTGGAAGAGTTTTTTCGTGGACGGGAACGTAGCCGCAAGATTGTGGCAGAGGCCCAAATGTCTGAGGCCGCTTGTCAGTTCGTCGTTGAGAGGGCAGGCATATCTATTGTCGATCCATTTAGTGCCATGGGATTTTCTCCTGATGAACTTACCACCAAGAAAATTGACCCTCCCGTGTTATTCGACATGTGGCTGATTTTCCCGATGTTTCAGCCAATATCACTAATTACTCGCTCGTTCACTGCGTTCTTTGACACGGAAATTCAGCGAGAACTGACAAGGCGCCAAATGATGTTTATCCCTTATGACTACAACATTCCTGATTAGCTAAAGAACTGCGAGCCTCACGGTCGCTGGAAGGAAGAAACACTAGGCTATGCGATGAGGGGAGCTTTTCGCAATGCCTCATGACGTCTCATTTTTTTTGGTTGTATCACCGTTAGCGCGGCGATGCTTCTGTGCGTAAAGTCTGGAATCCGCCGCTTCCAGCAATGTTGCAGCCTGATCGCCATCCTCGGGCATGGTGGCCACACCGATCGTGATCTCGGGATAGACTGCTTCACGGGCGGCGGCCTCCCGGACAACCGCGCTAATGCGAAGAGCGATCTCCAGCGCCTTGGCGTGGCTGGTCTGCGGCAGCACTGCGATGAATTCATCGCCGCCGTGCCGCCCCAGGTGATCGTTTTCACGCAATATGCCGCGCAAAGTTTCGGCGACCCAGGCCAAGGCGTGGTCGCCCATGCTATGGCCATAGTGATCATTGATGAACTTGAAGCGATCCAGATCCATCGCCAGCACGCTCAGCGTTTGCCTGCGCCGTTGATGCAGTTCCAGTTCGGCGTCCAATCGGGAGAGAATTCCTCGACGATTGAGCAGTCCGGTGAGCGGATCCTTGATGGCTTCGGTCTTGAGGTTGGCTTGGGTGGTCTCCCAGTTGGCCGTCATCCGGTTAAAGCAATCGGCCAACACCGCCAATTCGTCTCTTCCGCAGACATCCACACGCACACCGGCCTGGCCTTCGTTGATGCAGCGTGCGGCATGCGTCAATGCCTGCAATGGTCGCAGCAACGAGCGCAAGAAAACCATGGCCAGCAAGGCGGCTGCTGTCAGGGTGACCACCCAGATCCACATTAACCAGTGCAACTGATTCTTGCGCTGCGTAGCTGCCTTTTCATATCGAACCCTGAGCACATTGGACAGACTCACGCGGGCGCTTGAGATATCTCGGGTCGCCTGTTCCAGTTCCGCGCGCGTATGGAGGCTGGTCCCGGCATCACCCACATGCTGGGTGTGCACCTGCTGCACCAAGCGACGAACCGCAGGGCGCGCCTGCAACCAGGACTTCTGCGCGTCTTCCAGAACATCCTCCGGCACATCCTTGCTGTCCATGCCGACACCAATGCTGGAGAAGCTCTTGTCGATATTCTGGGTGAGCCCGGCGAAGCCCGGTACGGATTCATTCGACTCGGCCAGCAGTTCATCCACCAGGGCCTGCTGAAGGTAATACTCCAGCGTGGTTAGCGGGATCAGCCCGTGTATCGACTCCTCGACGGAATCGCGAAAAGCGATCTCCTGCTCGTTCAGAACCATCATGCTCACCGCACTGAGCACCGCCAAGGGCAGCAATAGCACGGCTATGACCGCCATCATCCGTTGCCGTACCGAAAGCCTGCGCAATAGCACTTCGAGACTTTTCCCCATCAGTACCCCCATGATCCAATTTCACGCCGTACAAATTGCAGCAACAATGCTGTGGGATCCGATAGCGCGGCTATTGCAACGGTGCTGGAACGCATACCACGAGGAATTCCGGGTATGCATGACTCTGATCACTGAGGCGACGCACATCTAGACATAATGTATTTGACCTGCCGAGCCTCAAGCGACGCGGGTTGAGCTTGAGGTTCCAAAGAACCCCAGGCTCAGAGCCTCAATTGATGAGGACAGGCCATGAAAGAGTTTAGCAAGTTTTTATAGACATGGATGTGCACAAGGCGACGATTACGGTATCGGTTGCCGATATGGGTGGCGGTGAGCCGCTACGGACCTTGGCTGGGACTGTCAGGTTGTGGCGCGGTCACCGATCCCCAGGAAGGCGGGAGATAGGGTCAAGACCGACCGGCGCGACAGCCTGATGCTGGCACGCTTGCATCGGACCGCAGAGCTCACAGCGTTCAGGCACGCCTGGGGCCAGCGGCAAGGTACCGTCAATCGCCAGGACCGTTCACTGCGCGTTAACTTGACCGCTTAGGTCACTTTTTTGAAAGTCGACTAGGCGGCCCGGAACTCTCGCGAACCACCAATTCGACTTTGAGCTCCAATGAGCGAGGTTCCTCACCACGAAAACTCTCGAGCAAGTGTTGAGCCGTCAATGTGGCCATCTGGGTTCGCGGCGTTCGAATCGTCGTCAATGACGGGCTAATGCCCGCCGCGAGATCAGTGTCGTCAAAGCCGGTAATCGATATATCTTCGGGAACTCGCATACCCATCCGAGTGGCTTCGAAAATCGCACCGCACGCGAAGAGATCAGAGCCACAGATGATCGCGGTGGGTCTCGTGTGCGACGACATTAACTCGCGAAACGCGGATGCACCTTGAGACAGATCGAATGGGCGATGCACGATCCATCTGTCGTCCAGTTGCAAGCGACGCGAGGACATGGCAGCGCGAACTCCGGCGATGCGTTCGGTAGCCCGGTCATTCCCTGTTGTGTAACCTGAAATCATCGCAATTCTGCGGTGGCCCACATCAAGCAAGTAATTGGCGACCATCGCCGCTGCGCTCCGATTGCAGAAGCCGATCATCGGACGATCAGGGTTCTCCTGCCATGCCCATGTCAGGACATACGGGATCTGTTTCTGGCTCAGCAGATCGTAACAAACATCGGTGTGCTCGGTACCCACCAGCACGACGCCGTCGACACGGTTGGCAACAAGATTGAACATCTGACTGTACTCGACCTGTTGGTCATAGTCGGAGGACGCGACGACCAGCGTGTAGCCTTGCGCACTGAGCACGCGCTGCAGGGGCCCGATGAAACTGCCGAAGAGGACACTGTCCAGCGACGGGAATAACGCGCCGACGATTCGCGAATGTCGTGACGCAAGCGCCCGCGCTGCGCCGTCGGGCACATAGCCCAGCTCTTGAATGGCTGCTTCTATGGAGTGACGACGTGCTGGGCGCACCGCCTGTGGTTTGGTCAGGTAGCGAGAAACGGTTGCGGTAGATACGCCGACTAGTTGCGCAACGTCTGATAGGGTAGGTATTTTTTTTGGAGGCAAGACGTAAGCGCTTTCAATATTTGGTTGTTTAGTACTGGTATGTTTGCATATTTAATTGAGAAACGCGACTGTACTATGGAGGAAACTAGGGTTATTCCTAATCGCATTTCTACAAAATTAGATTGCAAGCGCTTACAAACAACAGTACATTTGCTCTGTGATCGTGAGAAAAGCCGGGTCAAAGCGCGAAAGGTGCTTGGGCCGATGTCGTCGGATCGACAAATAGCCGGGCACCAACTGTCGTCGTCCGGGCTCTGCACAGGAGAACTTGAAGCAAATGCCAAAGTATCTGCTCAGAAGGCTCGTATATGGCGCAGTGCTGATGCTCTGCGTGATCGTGCTCAACTTCTTTCTCATTCATGCCGCCCCCGGTGATGCAGTTGACGCCATCGTGGCCGAGAGCGGAGGCGCGGACCCAGCCGTAGTCGCCCAGTTGCGCGCCTCCTACGGCTTGGATAAGCCGCTCTACGTACAGCTCTACAAGTACCTGGGCAAGATGTGCACCGGCGATTTCGGCCAATCGTTCCACTACCACGCGTCGGTTCTTAGTGTCATCATGCAACGTCTGCCTGAGACGTTGATGCTCACGATCTCTGCCTTGATTTTGGCGGTCATCATCGGCACGGTGCTTGGTGTCATCGCGGCGTTGCAGCCCGACGGATGGCGCAGTCACTTCGTCACACTCATTTCGTTAGTGGGCTATGCCACGCCGGTATTCTGGTTGGGCATGATGGTGCTTATGGTATTTGCCAACCAATTTCCACTCTTCCCTGCTTACGGACTGACCTCCGTACCGCCGCCCGAAACCGCTTGGGCTCTGGCAGTCGATATTGCCTATCACTTGGTTTTGCCCGTCTTCACTCTGTCGATCCTGTTCTTAGCCTCGTACAGCCGCATCGCGCGCGCTTCGATGCTCGATGTGCTCGGGTCGGACTACATCCGCACCGCGCGGGCAAAAGGATTGCTCGAGTCGGTCGTGGTACTCAAACATGCGCTCAGGAACGCTGCGTTGCCGATTGTCACCCTGGCTGGTCTGCAACTCGGGCAGGCGTTCTCCGGCGCGGTGCTCGTGGAAGTCGTGTTCAGCCTGCCCGGCATAGGGCCATTGCTGTATGACTCGATCATCGGCCACGACTATCCGCTCATGCTCGGAATCCTGTTCGGATCGGCGTTCACGGTCGTGACGGCAAACATCCTGACCGACCTTGTCTATCGAATCCTTGATCCACGAATCAGGCTGCACGAACAATGAACGAACAACAAGCAATGAACGAGCAGCATGCAGTGCAAGCGAGCTTGCAATGGGTGCCGGCTGAAGATGAAATTCAGCCGGAGATTCGTTGGCGGGTCACCTGGCAGATGTTCTGCGCCAACAAAGGCGCCGTTGTCGGACTGATTCTTCTCTCTATCATCATCCTGATGGGTTTATTCGGGCCCGTGATCTATCCGGGTGATCCTTTCAAGATCGTAGCGCAGCCTTTTTTGAAGCCTGGAGGGATTGCCGCTTTGGGAACAGACTTCCTCGGCAGGGACATCCTCACTGGGATTATCTACGGGGCAAGGCCAACTCTGGCCATCGCGTTCTCGGCGACCCTGATTACTGCGATAGTCGGACTGACGGTCGGGGCGTTGGCGGGATTTTTCGGCGGGAAGGTAGACAGCCTTCTAATGGGAGTGACCGAGTTCTTCCAGGTGCTGCCTAGTCTGATCTTCGCGATGGTAGTAGTAGCAGTCTTTACTCCGACCCTGCTTTCGGTCGTGGTGGCAATTGGCGTCACCAGCTGGACTGGCATTGCGCGGTTGACCCGCGCCGAGTTTCTGAAATTGCGCGAGCGCGAGTTCGTCATGGGCGCTCGTGCGGTGGGCGCCCGAGACCGTACGATCATTGTCAGGGTGATTCTGCCCAACGCCTTGCCGCCGTTGATCATCGCCATGACGCTGCAGATTGGGATCTGCGTCCTGTTCGAAGCGGCATTGAGCTTTCTTGGCCTGAGCGACCCCAATATCATGACTTGGGGAAGGATGATTGGGCAATCGCGCGATTTTTTTGTTCAAGCTTGGTGGACCGTGTCGTTTCCGGGGTTAGCGATCCTGCTGACGGTACTGAGCATTGCCCTGATCGGCGATGGGCTGAACGACGCCTATAACCCCAAGCTGCGAGGACGGTGAGCGACATGACAATCGATACAACACCTACCTCGAAAGTAACTGCCGCGCTGGAAGTCGACGGTCTCTGTGTCGAGTTCAGCATGCGCGGAAAGCAAGTCTCCGTGCTGTCGGATGTCAGCTTGAGTATCAGGCATGGACAGACGCTCGCCATCGTAGGCGAAAGTGGCTGTGGCAAGAGCATGACAGCCCTGGCCATCATGCGGCTTATTCCTTCGCCGCCGGGACGAATCAGCGCCGGCAGGATCCTGTTCAATGGAGAAAATCTGATTCAGGCCAGCGAACGGCGGATCCGCGAGATTCGGGGGCGCGACATTTCGATGATCTTCCAAGAGCCGATGACGTCGCTCAACCCGGTGTATACGATTGGCAACCAGATCGCCGAGACGATCAGGCGCCACCAGAAGGGTTCATCTGCAGATGTGCGGGAACAGGTGCTGGATCTGCTCAGGCTGGTGCAGATACCCGCGCCAGAGCGACGGATAGATGAGTATCCACATCAACTCTCAGGTGGCATGCGCCAACGAATCATGATCGCTATAGCGCTGGCGTGCGAGCCCGCCATATTGATTGCTGATGAACCCACAACGGCGCTCGATGTGACCGTGCAGGCCCAGATTTTTGACTTGCTCAAGGACATCCAGGCTAAGCGCCGAACCAGTATGGTACTTATCACGCACGACTTCGGTGTCGTGGCCGAAATGGCTGATCGGGTGGTCGTGATGTACGCGGGCCGTAAGATTGAGGAAGGTTCCGTCGAAGAGGTGATCAATGATCCTCGTCATCCATACACCCGGGGATTGTTGCGCTGCATGCCACAAATCAAGCTCGACTCGATCCTCGCCGCAAAGCCGTTGGCGGAGATTCCGGGCACAGTCCCCGATCTGCTCGTGCAACCCAGGGGTTGTCCGTTCGCGCCGCGGTGTCCGTCCGTCATGGCCAAGTGCATCGAAATGCCACCATCTGTGCAGTTGGGCGAGCAGCGTTCGGCCAGATGCTGGCTTGCTCACGAACCTGCAACCACCGGAGAACAGCATGTCTGAGCGGTTGCTAAGCGTAAAAGAACTGAAGGTCCATTTTCCGGTAGCCAAAGCCGGCTTCTTCACGCAAAGACAAGTCGTTCACGCCGTCGACGGCGCCAGTTTCGACATCCCCCGCAGCAAGACGCTCGGGCTTGTCGGCGAAAGCGGGTCCGGCAAGACTACCACTGGCCTGGCCATTCTTCGGCTTGTCAAGCCGACGAGTGGCCAGATCACGTTTGATGGCACGGCGCTCACCGACTTGGAACCCGAAGCGTTTCGCGTGTTGCGTCGCCGTATGCAGATCGTCTTTCAAGATCCGTATTCGTCGCTGGATCCGCGCAGTACGGCCGGCCAAATCGTTCGCTTCCCGCTCGATATCCACGCACTGGGCAGCAACGCCGAGCGCAAGGAGCGCGTCGAGGATGTCTTTTCGCTCGTCGGGTTGCGCCCACGTCAGATGGACCTGTTTCCGCATCAGTTTTCCGGTGGCCAACGGCAACGGATCAGCATCGCAAGGGCGCTGGTACTGCAACCAGAGTTCATCGTCTGCGACGAGCCAGTGTCAGCGCTGGACGTGGCTATCCAGGCACAGATTCTGAACCTGCTGACCCGGCTGCGTGACGAACTAAACCTCACCTTGCTGTTCATCTCACATGACCTTGGCGTCATCAGCCATGTCTGTGATGAAGTGGCCGTGATGTACTTGGGCAAAGTGGTCGAGAAAGCGCCCCGTTACGCGTTGTTCAAGCAACCATTGCATCCCTACACGCGGGCCTTGTTGTCCGCTGTTCCAGCACGCAACCCGGAACTCAAGGGGACGTTGAAGAGAATCCGCTTGCAGGGGGATATTCCGAGCCCCGTCAATCCACCGAGCGGTTGCCGGTTTCACACACGCTGCCCGATCGCTCAGGCGCGCTGCCAGAGCGAAGAGCCGCAATTGACCGAACAGGCCTCTGATCACTGGGTGGCCTGCCATTTCCCTGGACAAGACGAAGCCGCCGGCAGGTAGGCTGTCCGATTCCTTTTTCAACCCGATAGGAGACTCACCATGAAAGTTCGCCGTAGAGAGTTCGTGAGGCTGTTCACAGCCGCGCCTATTGCCATGCTGACTGCAGCGCCAGCGTGGAGTGCAGATCCGCTCCCGCAGAAAGGCGGAAAGCTGGTGTACATGTCCGAAAATATCCCAAGCCTCAACCCGTTGGATAACGAATCGACTGTCGGTGTTGTCACGGGTCAGGTTTTTGCCTCCCTCACCCGGCTTGATGAGAAACAAAAGCCAATCCCTTATCTGGCCAAGAGCTGGGAGATCTCTTCGGACGGACTTAGCTATACCTTTCACCTGCAACCCGGAGCCAAATTCCATGACGGCAAGCCGATCACGTCCGAGGACGTGGCCTTCTCTGTGGGGGTAGTCCTAAAGTTTCACCGTTTCGGCAAGCAGATGTTCGGTCCAGTGACAAGCGTCGAAACGCCCGACGCGCAAACGGCAGTCTTCAAATTGTCGCGTCCGCACGCGCCAGTGTTGCTGTCAACGACCATGTCTCGTTTCCTGCCGATCATGCCAAAGCATGTGTACGGGACTCAGGAGGATTTCAACTCGAACCCCGCACACAAACATCCGACTGGTTCGGGGCCCTTCGTGGTCAGCAACGTCAAACTGGGTAGCTACATTATCCTTGATCGGTTCCCAAACTACTTCCTCAATAAACGCCCTTACCTGGATCGCATCGTGATACAGATTGTCTCTGATCAGACGGCGGTTCGCGTCGGCCTTCAACGGCTGGAATTCGACCTCGTCTCGGGGGATGCGCTACGGTACCGGGCAATCAAAAGCTTCAAATCACCTCAATTGAAGATTGAGCGGACGACTTCGGCCGTCGGCGCGTTGACGACAATCGAATTCAACAATCGTACCGGCCCCTTGAGCCATAAGAAGGTACGACAGGCGATCGGTCATGCTATCGATACGAACTTCGTGGCCAGTACCCTGCATGATGGGTGGACTTTGCCGGGCAGGGGTCCGTTTCCGATCGGAAATCCATTCTTCAACGAATCCATCAAGGGCTACGAATTCGATCTGGACAAAGCGAACAAGCTTCTCGACGAAGCAGGATTCCCTGTCAAAGCGGACGGTGTCCGGTTCGAACTGAAGTTGATATACATCTCCAACGAGTTCCTGGACTTGTTTGTGACAATTCCCGAATACGTCAAGCCCAGCTTGAAGAAAGTGGGCATCGAAGTTGTCCTGGAACCGATGCCCGGGGCCGCCGCTTGGGCGGTGCGAATGCAGAACTGGGATTTCGAAATGTCAATGGCGCTGCCGGCCGCCTACCTGGATCCCGGCATCGGGATCAGTCGTACCTATGTCTGCGACAACATCAGGCACGTCGCGTATTCGGACACTTCCGGGTTCTGCAACAAGAAGGTGGATGAACTGTTCCATGAGGGAGTGGCCGAGCCCAATTTTGACAAGCGCAAGGCACTGTACGACCAAGTGCAGACCCTGCTGTGGGAGGAAGCGCCGATGATCTGGGTCGTGGATCTTGCCACGCCGTTGATTTACAACGCCAAGCTGATCAACCCGCCATTGACGGGATGGAATCAATACGGGCCTTTTGACGAGATGTACTGGCGCGGCGGGTCGAAATAGTAAGCGCGCGATGGCCTGATGAGTCGGTAGGCCGGGGCTGACCCGAGGCCATTTTGCAGTTCGGCGCTTCCGATTCGCCGGATAGTACCTGTTGCAGCGTGGTGCTGCGAAATTCACGAGGAGAGAAAGATGCTCGATACAGTGTTGGAGGGCGGGACCGTTCATGATGGACACGGAGGTCAAGGCTTCATCGCGGACGTTGGAATCCTGAACGGACGTATCGAGGTGATTGGAGCGCTGAAGGACACCCCGGCCGCCGAGCGCATCACCATCAATGGTTTGGTGGTAGCGCCGGGTTTCGTCGACATGCACACGCATTCCGACTTCACGCTGGTCGTGAATGGGAAGGCTGAAAGTCAGGTTCACCAGGGCGTTACCACCGAGGTCACAGGACAATGCGGGATGAGTTGCGCACCCGTTACCTGTGACCATGACATCAAGGCCTTCTCGCCGGGCCACACCGAGGGCGCGGGGCATCACCATTGGCGCAGCTTTGGCGAATACCTGAACGTGCTCGAGAGCAATCCTCTGGGCGTCAATGTCGTTGCATTCGTTGGGCATGGCACGATCGTACGGTCCGTTCTTGGAGACCAGATGCGTGCCGGGGACCCGGATGAAATCGACCAGATGGTGAAGATCCTCGAAGAGGCCATTGAGCAAGGCGCAGGCGGGTTTTCCACCGGGTTGGAATACTGGCCGGGCATCGTTTCCTCACCCGAACATATCGTTCCGCTGTGCGAAGTGGCGGCCCGACACAACAGGCTCTATGCCACACATGTTCGAAACCGGGACATCTACTACGACCTTGGCTTCGGTGAAGCACTGGCAACCGCCAGGCAGAGTGGCGCCAAGTTGCAGATCTCGCATATCCAGCCAAAGTTCGGGGCGCCTCGGCATGCGATGGAACACACATTCGAGATGATCGATGCGGCCCGTCGGCGTGGCCTTGATGTTGCATTCGATGTCGTCCCGCATGATTGGAATCACACCACCGTTATGCAAATCCTGCCTCAATGGGCTAGGGTGGGAGGGCCCGCAGCGACGATCGAGCGGCTGAAGAACCGGGAGTTGCGCGAGCGCATCAAGAAGAATCCGCGCCCGATGTGGCTACTCGTTCGGGCAAGACGATGGGAAGACATCGTGCTGCTGGACTGCACAACCAACCGGAACCTGGTGGGCGCGAACTTTCAGGAGATCGGCCGGATACGCGGCACCGACCCATACGACGCACTCTTCGATCTGTTGATCGAAGAAGGCGAGAACGCGTCGCGAATGCTCTGGACTTCGCACAGCTTCACCGATGATGACATCGTGCATTGCCTGCGGCAACCGGAATGCGCGGTCATCTCCGACACGCAAGCGCTGGCCCCCTACGGGGTCCTCAAGGATCACATCGGCTCGCTCAGCGGGTACGGCTGGGCCGCGCGCTTCCTGCAACACTATGTTCGCGATCTCAAGGTCTTGCCGTTGGGCGACGCGATTCGCCGAGTGACGTCATTGCCCGCGGAGCGGGTCGGGTTGATAGATCGGGGAGCGATCCGGCCGGGATTCTGCGCCGATATCGTGGTTTTCGACGCCGAGAGCATCACCAGTCATTGCTCGGTTTCCAAGCCGCGGGAATACGCCACAGGAATTTCGCACGTAATGGTGAACGGAGAGTTGGCCATGCGCGATGGCCAACGCACCGACCGCAATGCGGGGAAGATTCTGCGGAACTTCAACTAACGATCGGATAATGGCCCACAGACGCCACAGGAGTTACATGATGGATAATAAGATTCAGACGCTTTCGCAAGAGACGATAGAGACATTCAGGCGGGACGGCGTCGTCCATATCCGCAATGCATTCGATCCGGCCTGGCTTTCGATCCTACAGGCAGGTATCCAGCGCGACCTCAGCCAACCGACCACGCGGCTTGTCCGCCATACTCCGGCAGACGCCAATGCACACTATTGGGAAGACTACTGGGCATGGTCGGAGGTGCCGGAGTTCGAAGAATTCCTGCGTCACTCCCCTGCCGCAAGCCTAGCCGCACAACTTTACGATACATCCCGAATCAATCTAGTGATGGACAACTGGTTCCTGCGGGAAGCGGGGTCTGCGGGGCGGGCACCGTGGCATCACGATGTCTCGTACTTTGATTTCACCGGGTCAATGTGCGTCTTGTGGTTGCCGTTACAGGAAGCCAGCGCCGATGAGAGCATCTCTTTCATCCGCGGTTCCCACGCCTGGGGAAAGCTTTTTCTGAGAAAGTTCTTCAAGGACAACTCGTCGAATCAGGTGGCGGGTGAGGTTAACGGAATTCAATACCACGAGGTACCGGATATTGATGGTCATCCCGAAGACTTCGACATTCTCAGATTCGCTTTCGCCGCAGGGGACTGTGTGCTATTCGATATACGAACCTTGCATGGCTCGCTGAAGAGTGTCATTCCGCAGCGGGACATCTCCCGGTTCTCGGTCCGATTGGCCGCCGATGACGCCCGAATCATGTATCGCGGTGAATGGGCGGCGGCGGAGCGGGCCATTTTCGAAGCAGCCGGTCATCGCGAGGGTGATGCGCTGGATAGCGATTTCTTTCCTCGGCTCTGGGTGGCCGGACAGCACTGACGGAGACGTTTACCATGTTCGATACCTTGATTCTCAATGGCATCGTTTACGATGGTAGTGGCTCGCCTGGCCGCAAGATTGACCTTGCGGTCAAAGATGGCTGCATCGCGGCAATGGGTGATCTGTCCAGTGCTTCCGCCAAGGATCAGATCGACGTGAACGGCTTGGCCGTGGCACCGGGCTTCATTGACTTGCATACCCACTCGGACTTTACCCTTGTCGTCGACGGGAAGGCCCAGAGCCAGGTACACCAAGGCGTGACGACCGAAGTCGTCGGCCAGTGCGGGAGCAGTTGTGCCCCGTTGCGCGACCGGCAAACCCGACCGCCGATGGGTGCCGGACATGCGCCAGATGCGATCGGCGAGAAGCGCTGGCAGAGCTTTGGTGAGTACCTGGACGTGCTTGAGCAATCTCCACTCGGAGTGAACGTCGCGGCATTTGTGGGCCATGGCACGATCCATGGCGCGGTCCTGGGCGATGCGCTGACCGCCGGCGACGACGAGGACATCACCCAGATGAAAAGGCTGGTCGAGGAATCGCTGGATCAGGGCGCGGCCGGCTTTTCGACGGGGCTGGAATACTGGCCCGGGATTATGTCGGCGCCGGAGCACTTGGTGCCGATGTGCGAGGCTGCTGCGGTGCGCGGCAAGCTCTACGCAACCCATGTCCGCAATCGCGACCGCTTTTACGATCTGGGGTTCACCGAAGCGATCGCGGCGGCCCGCGAATCGGGCGTGCGTTTGCAGATATCGCACATCCAGACGAAGTTCGGTGCACCCGGCCATGCCATGGAGCATACGCTCGAGATGATTGATGCTGCCCGTCGGCGTGGGCTTGATGTTGCGTTCGATGTCATCCCGCACGACTGGAACAACACGACTGTGATCTCGATTCTCCCGAAATGGGCACGCGAAGGCGGTGTCAAAGCGACACTCGATCGGCTGAAAAACCCCGAAGTCCGGGAGAAGGTGAAGCGCAATCCGGCACCTATGTTGCTGATCGTAAAGGCCCGCCGATGGGACGATGTGGTCATGCTCAATGCCGTGACTAATAAGGATCTCATCGGCATGAGTTTTGCCGAGATCGGCAAGATGCGGGGAGTCGACCCGTACGATGCGCTGATGGACCTGTTAATAGAAGAAGATGACGCGGCAGGACGGATGATGTGGGCGACCCGTAGCTTCCAGGACGACGATGTCGAGATGGCGATGCGCGATCCTTCCTGTGCGGTGATTTCCGATACCGCGGCGCTTTCTCCAGAAGGCAGGCTTGGCCAGCAGCTGTTCTCGCTCAGCGGCTATGGGTGGGCACCTCGCTTCCTGCAATATTACGTGCGCGATCGCAAGGTCCTCGATTTACCCGAAGCTATTCGGAGAATTACTTCATTGCCAGCAGAGCGAGTCGGTATCAAGGATCGCGGGCTACTCGCAAAAGGCATGCATGCCGACTTGGTGGTGTTCGATGCGCAGGAGATCGCAAGCGCGTTCACCGTCAAGAAGCCGCGCCAGTATCCAGTGGGCATTGTGCACGTCGTAGTCAACGGTTCTTTTGCAATGCGCGATGGCAAGCGCACCTCTAATAATACGGGCAAGGTGCTTCGCAGCACTGGTGTCCATTGATCGTTCGGACGACGTCCGGAACGGGAAGACGTTATGGCAGTGGAATATTTGAAGAAGTCCAATCCCCCCTCCGTAGCTGTGGACAACGCCACGGCGGAGATTGTTCATCGCATTCTTGAGGACATTCGCCAAAACGGCCGTGAGGCCGTCGAGCGATACGCCAAGGATCTTGATGGCTGGACTGGCGACATCGTTTGCTCGAACGATGATTTCGCGCGGGCAAGCGCCAGTCTGTCTCAAGGGATCCGGGATGACATCGACTTTGCGTACCGCCGAGTCAAGGATTTCGCGCTACGTCAACGCGATTCACTCCTGGATTTCGAAACTGAACTAGTCGGTGGTTTGCGCGCGGGGCAACGCCTCATTCCCGTGAACAGTGCCGGATGCTATGTTCCAGGCGGACGCTATGCCCATGCGGCCTCGGCCATTATGAGCGTTTGCACGGCTAAGGTCGCGGGCGTTCCGAATATCGTCGCGGCATCGCTTCCTCATCGCAATGACGGCATCCATCCCGCCATCTTGCACACTATGCATAAGTGCGGTGCCGGTACTGTGCTCGCACTCGGCGGTGTGCAAGGTATTGCGGCGATGGCCTATGGCCTGTATTCCGATGGGCCTGCAGACATCATCGTGGGTCCGGGCAACCGATTCGTCGCCCAGGCCAAGCGAATGCTGTTCGGTGAAGTTGGAATCGACGTGTTGGCTGGGCCAACCGAATCGGCGATCATTGCCGACGCCGACGCCGACGCGGACGTCATTGCAGCTGATCTGGCTGGGCAGGCGGAGCACGGGCCGGATTCACCGGTATGGTTGTTCACGACATCGCGTGAATTGGGCTTGAAGGTTATCGAAAAGATGCCTGCCGTGATCGCCGCGCTACCCGAGCCCGCGCGCAGTGCGGCGCAGGCAGCATGGTGCGACTACGCAGATGTGGTATTGCTCTCCACGCGCGAAGAGGTCTGCGAGATTAGCGATCGTTATGCGCCGGAGCACTTGCAGGTTCTAACAGCCGATCTCGACTGGTGGTTGTCTCGCCTGACCAATTACGGTTCGCTTTTTCTGGGTGAGGAAACTACGGTTGCCTATGGCGACAAGTGCTCCGGTCCTAACCACATTCTTCCCACCCGGGGCGCCGCACGGTATTCGGGCGGCTTGAGTGTCGGAAAGTTCATCAAGACCGTCACGTGGCAGCGCATGAGCCGCGCGGCAAGCCGTGAAGTGGGTCAGGTCGCCGCGAGAATTTCACGGCTCGAGGGAATGGAAGGGCACGCGCGAACAGCGGATGTTCGCTTGAAGAAATACTTTCCCTCGGAAATATTCGACCCGGGTATGCTGGGTGGTCATGCCACCACGAGGCTGCCCGCGGCGACTGCCTCTACGTCGCCGATCGATGCGCCGGAGCTTGTGTCATCGCACGGTTTCGACGCCGAGGCAGATATGAACGATGGCACTCGGTCGCCCGACGGACTTTGGTTCGGCAAAGACATGAGCCAATCGGAACCGATTCCGGAGTCGGCAATCGAACGAGCTGTCGAACTGATGCACGTCGGACGTCTACATCGGTATGGAGAACAGGGGAGCGGCTTTCCCGAGGCATCGTTGCTGGAGCAGGAATTCGCCGCTTACCTGGGAAGTAAGTATTGCGTGGCCGTCAACTCATGTGGCGCGGCCATGTTTCTGGCCTTGAAAGCACTGGGCGTGAAGTCTGGAGACAATGTCCTGACTAGTAGTTTCACCCTGGCTCCGGTACCGGGTGCTATCGCGCACGCGGGTGCGCGGCCGGTGCTAGTCGAGACGACGTCGGACTTCACTACCGATCTGGACGACCTTGCACACAAGTTGCGCACCAGCAAAGCCAGCGTGTTCCTGCTGTCGCACATGCGGGGTCATGTCACCGACATGGAGGCGGTTCAGAACCTTTGCGAACGCCACGGCGTCGCGTTGGTCGAGGACTGTGCCCACACGATGGGAGCCTCCTGGGATGGCCGGCCCACCGGTACCTGGGGACGCGTGGCTTGCTTCAGCACTCAGACATACAAACACATCAATTCCGGCGAAGGTGGGTTAGTGACGACCGATGATGACGACGTGGCCGCGCAGATCATTCTCATGTCAGGTTGCTACATGATGTATGAGCAGCATCTTTCCAGGCCACCAGTGGAGGTGTTCGAGCGCTGGAAGTACATCACGCCCAATTTCAGCATGCGAATGTCGAATCTCGCCGCTGCCCTGCTGCGGCCGCAGATCGAATTGCTGCCAGAGCGGGCGAAGAGATGGAGCCGCATATACAGTCGGCTGGAGGCCGAGCTCGCCAAGGCACCTGGCGTGTCGGTACCCAAGCGCCATCCCAAAGAGGCCTTCGTCCCCAGTTCCATCCAGTTTTCGCTGGCACTGGAGCCGGCCCAGACTCAGCGCTTTTTGCAAGAGTGCGAGTTGCGCGGCCTTTATATCAAGTGGTTTGGCGGCCAGGAGCCCAAAGCCTTCACCAGCAACTATGCACACTGGCACTACATCACCGAAAAGCCGATGCTGACGAAGTCCATGGCCGTCATGAGCCAGCTGCTGGATTTGCGCACACCGTTATCATTGACTGAGCATGACTGCGAATTGATTGGCCAAATTGTTGTGGCGGCAGCAGAGATTGCAGCCCAGACCCGCTTTATAGCTTCCCAATCCCGCTCACGCGGGCCAGACGTTCCGGAAGAAACATGACGCGGGCCAGCAGACAGGCGCGGGCCGAACGCCACGATTTGCGCTGCACAGTGAATGGCAGCGCCGAGATGACCGATATGTCATTGGAGCAGGCGTATGCTAGACCGTTTTGAGGGAATCTTCGGCGACAGTGGTGAGCGCAGTAATGCGCATCCCGTTTGAGAGAACTGAATCGTGGCGCCGCCTTGGTACAACGGGGTCATAACAGCCACCTGCATATCGCACCTTTGCGCAACAACCAGCCGCGCGCGGCCAGCGAGTGCGTATCGTAGAGCGACTCCTCCATGGCCGGATCAGTCAAGCTAAACCATTGCTGCATGAAGCAGATGCGCAGGATCGTCTCCAAGACTTAAGGGCGCCGCCCCCTGCCCGCCTTCGGGTAGACCGGCTCAATCAACGTCATCAACCTTGCTCACGGAATCAGTGCCTCCATCTCACCCAAGAAAATGGCACGCCTTGTTAGCTTACGCTTGGCGTCAATCTCCACGTCCGAAAAGCTCAGTTGGTTCATCATGCGTCCCTTCAATGTCAGTTTTCGCTACGGCTTCAGATCGATCTCCCATCGTACCCAGTCGCCCCGATAGGCGACCTCCGCATAGTAGAACAGGGTTCCGCTTCGATCCTTGAAGAAGCGCTCGACATGTGCGATCGGGCTCTCCATGGGTACGCGAAGAAGGCGGGCTGTTTCCGTATCCGCTACTCCGATGGTCATGGTTTGGTGGGCCTCGTGCATGTCCACGTCAGCGAGCCGAAGCAAGGTAGGAATGACCGTTTTTGTACGAAATTGGACG